>JASHOX010000096.1 GCA_030038415.1 Xanthobacteraceae bacterium | reverse complement strand
CGCGACGACGCCAAGCGCGCGTTCGCCGACATGGGCGAGCAGTTCAAGGTCGAGCTGGTCGACGCCATTCCCGAGGATCAAGAGATCAAGATCTACAAGCAAGGCGATTGGTTCGATCTGTGCCGCGGCCCGCACATGACCTCGACCGGCAAGATCGGCAACGCATTCAAGCTTTTGAAAGTGGCCGGCGCCTATTGGCGCGGCGATTCCAACCGCGAAATGCTGTCCCGCATCTACGGCACCGCGTTTGCCAAGCAGGAGGAACTCGACGCCTATTTGAAGCAGATCGAGGAGGCCGAGAAGCGCGACCATCGCCGGCTCGGCCGCGAGATGGATCTGTTTCATTTTCAGGAGGAGGCGCCCGGCTCGGTGTTCTGGCACCCCAAAGGCTGGACGCTGTTCCAGACGCTGGAGAACTATATCCGCCGCCGCCAGACCGACGCCGGCTACGCCGAGGTCAATGCGCCGCAGCTCATCGATTCATCGCTGTGGGTGGCGTCCGGCCACATGGCGACGTTCCGCGATTCGATGTTTCTCATTCAGCCGCGCGAGGAGGACGACCGCACCTTCGTGGTCAAGCCGATGAACTGCCCCGGCCACATCCAGATCTTCAAGAACGGCCTGAAATCCTATCGCGACCTGCCGTTCAAGATTGCCGAGTTCGGCAAGGTGCACCGCTTCGAGCCGTCCGGCGCGCTGCACGGACTGATGCGGGTGCGCGCCTTCACCCAGGACGACGCGCACATCTTCATCACCGAGGAGCAGATCGCCGAAGAGGTCATCAAGGTCAACGACCTCATTCTCTCGATCTACCGCGACTTCGGCTTTGATGACGTGCGCATCAAGTTCTCCGACCGGCCGGAGAAACGCATCGGCGAGGATGCGGTGTGGGACAAGGCCGAGGCGGCGTTGATGCAGGCGCTCGAGGCCTCCGGCCGACCGTGGACGCTCAACAAGGGCGAAGGCGCGTTCTACGGTCCCAAGCTCGAATATGTGCTGCGTGACGCCATCGGCCGCGATTGGCAATGCGGCACCGTGCAGGTGGATCTCAACATGCCGGGCCGGCTCGGCGCCTTCTACATCGACGAGCACTCCAACAAAGTGACGCCGGTGATGCTGCATCGCGCCATGTTCGGCTCGCTCGAACGCTTCACCGGCATCATGATCGAGCATTATGCCGGCCATCTGCCGCTGTGGCTGTCGCCGTTACAGGCCGCAATCGCCACCATCACCTCCGACGCCGACGATTACGCCCGCGACGCTATCGCGGCGGCGCGGCGGCTGGGGCTGCGCGTCGAAGGCGATCTGCGCAACGAGAAAATCAACTACAAGGTCCGCGAGCACTCGCTGGCGAAAGTCCCCGTGCTTTTGGTCGTCGGCAAGAAGGAAGCGGCCGAGCGCACGGTGTCGATCCGCCGGCTTGGCAGCGACAAGAGTGAGACCATGCCGCTCGATACCGCATTGGCGGCACTCGCCGAGGAAGCAGTGCCGCCGGACGTGACGCGGATGAAGAAGGCGGCGTAACCGCCGTTATCGCGACAGAACTTCGACCTCGCGGTCGACGCCGGTGACGACCTTGAAATCGCGCTGGTAGGTCTTGCCCTCGTTGCGGGCGATGACGTGATAATCACCCTCCGCCAGCACGATGCGCGGGAACGCGCCGATCGATTCCTTGATGACGTCGCCGCCGGGGGTAAGCACCGTCCATTGCGTATTGGCGAGCGCCTCGCCGCCGGGATTGTTGACGAGCTTGAGCGTGATTACCGCGGCGCGATGCGTCACCGTGATATCGGTGAGCTTGCCGGCATCAATGTTGACGTCGGAACGCACCACCGAATTGCCGTCGCCGTAGTTCGATACGATGTTGTAGGTGCCTGCCGGCAACAGCACGACATCGCCCGACATCACGTTTTGCGCGATGCGCCGGCGCTCGGCGGTGGCGAATTGGCTGCCGGTATAGATCTCGAACGATATTTGCCCAGTGGGAATGCGTACGTCGCCGACGCGACCTTCGAGTCGCATGCCGCCGGCGGGAATTTCGAACACTTCGTGCACCGGCTCGGCGCGCAGCTGAACCGCCTTGGCGGCGCTCGCCAGCCCGAGGCTCGCATGCACGACATAATTGCCCGGCGGCAGCACAAAGGTCGGCGCCGCCGCGTGCTCTTCCTTGAGCAAAGGAAAGATGCCGGTCGCATCGGGCTTCGCCGCATAGACCCGCCAGATCAGGCCGCCGCTGATGAGCGGGGCATCGCGGCCGTAACGGGCGGCCACCGCCAGCGCGACGCGGCCGGCCGGAATGAACGGCTCGGTCTGCGCGAGCGGCGCTGGCGCTAGCGGATTAGGTGCGACAATGGTCGCACCGGGCGATCCGGTGCCCGGGACCAGCGGTGCCGGCGCCGTGGATTGCGGTGGCGCGAGTGCGCGCATTTGCGCCGACGCCGGTGCCGGGTCGAGCAAAAGGAACGCCGCAGCGGCGCACAACGCCGCTAACCCCCCATACCGAAAATCGCGCAAGCCCCACCCTGACATCGCGTTTTTTTGTCGATCATAAAGGCGGCAATTTCATGCCCCGCAGCACGGCAACGAGCCGGGCTAACCGAGGGACGACGTGTGCGGTATCTAGCTGACCTGCCGCCACTTTCACCGTATTTTTGGCTCCGGCTTGCCGCCGGGTCCGACCCAAATGATCGATCGCGCATGCCAAGCGTCGTTGGCTATCAGGCGCCGCCGGATTGTCCTGTGACGACTTGGTGAGAGGCTTAGTGATAAGAGAATTGAGTGACGAGAGGATTTGGTGAGTAGTATCGAGGTTCGGGGCCCGCCGGACGTCGACATCACGCCGCGGATCGCCAATATCGGCTTTCTCGATTTCCATCGCGCCGCCGAATCCACTGCCGTCGGTCAAGCGGCCACGGAAAAGGCCATCGAGTGGATCAAGGAATCGATCGCCGAATTGGGCTGAAACTACTGCGACGGCGAGTTCTGCGCGCAGGTCGTCTGGCAGGAGATCTGCTGGGTCGAGCAATTGGCCTGACAGGTCGTGCTTAGATTGGCATTGCTGGTGGTGGTCGCGGCGCCGGTTGGCGCCGTGCCGGGCACCAGGCACGTGGTCTGGCAGGTGGCGGCCTGGGAATTGCACGTCATCATGCAATTGGTGACGGTCGACGTCTGCGCCAGCCGGATTTTTGTCTTCGCGTCGGCGACACCGATCGTTCCAACCGCCATCGCGCCGAGCGCCAAGACGCCGAGCAGCATCACCGAGCGCCGCATGATTTGCCTCCCCCGCCGAACGCCATGGCGAGACAATATCATAGCGCCGCGCGCAAGTTTGGGAAATGCAGTTTCAATCCTCCGCCTGCGCCTTTATGAACTGGCGTCTGGGCTCGGTTAAGCGGTCAGGATGTAATCACGCATCGCCGCCGAATCGCGCTCCATCTCGTGCAGCCGGTGCTTGACCACGTCGCCAATCGAGATGATGCCGACGACCCGTCCCTGGTCGACGACCGGGAGGTGGCGGAATTTGCCCTCGGTCATCCGCTCCATGATGCTGGACATAGTCTCGCCCTCGGTGCAGGTCGAAACTCGCCGCGTCATGAATTGGCTCACCGGATCGTCGAGCGCGGCGGCGCCGCGCTCGGCCAGCGCGCGCACGATGTCACGCTCGGAGATGACGCCGACGATGCGGCGGTCCACGCCCAGGATGAGCACCGCGCCGATGCGCCGCTCCGCGAGCAGCGCGACGACCGAGGAAAGCGTGGCGTTGGGTTCGACACTGACGACCTCGCGGCCCTTGGCCGCGAGAATGATGCTAACGGTCATCGTAACCTCCCTAACCTTCACGGCCGGCAATCCGCAATGGCAGCGGGGTAGCGCAGCGAAGGCAATAACTGCAATGTTCGGGTCGGCGCCGAGTTCCGGCGATGTCAGCGTAGCTGCTGCAATGCAGCATCGAGTTCCGCGCGGCATCGCCCAAAAAAACCAGCGCCGACTCTGCAAGCGAGCGTGGCAGCTTAATACGGCAATGGCGTGACCTAAAGCTTCATCAGTATTATCACGAGCAAAAACCGATCAAGCTTTAGCTTTTTGATCGTGCACGATTTTTGCCGAAAACGGTAACCACGGCGCTGAGGTATGCATCTTAATCGGCTCAGCCACTCATTTCACTATCGAGTTCGGCGCGCGGCACCACCGGATCGAACGCATCAAAGAGCAGAAGGCCAGCGAAAAAGCCACCGACATGGGCCTGCCAGGCAATTGCCTGCCCCGCTTCGGTGCCGAACGAGATCGTGCCAAAGCCGAACAGCGCATTGAGCCCGAGCCAGACGCCGAGGAATAAGAGAAAACGCGGATCGCGCAGCGTCGCGGCGAGCGAAGCGGCCGGTATGCGATAGCCCGCGTCGGAACGGTCGCGCCAATGGGCGACGGGACCATCAGGTTGAAACACAAAACGCATCGCCGCCGCCATGGCGCCGGAGATCGCCGCCGACGCGCCGATCATCGGCTCCAACTCGCCGAGATGGGTGATGAGATGCGCTAACGCACCGATCGCCGCCATGACCAGCATGAAGACGAGGTAGCGCCACGATCCGAGGCGGCGCGCCAGCGCGGTCGCGAACGGAACGAGCCAAGCCAGATTGAGGCCGAGATGCATGAGGTCGGCATGAATGAAAGCGTAAGTGAAGAAGGTCCACAGATCGGCGGCGAAACCGCCGGGAAATGCGCCTACAGCGCCGGCGTCACTGCCGAAGCGCGCCGGGATGAATGCGAAGGTCAGAAGAAAATTGACGTCCTGTTCGTCCGTCAGCACGAACATGCGAAAGGCATGAACGAGAACAAGAACGCCGACTGTCGCCATGACGACCAGCGGCACATTGAAAATGGGCTCGCGAAGATGGGGTTCGGATTGCTGCGTCACCGGTCACGCCTTGTGTAGAGCCGAAATAGGCTTAGGCGACGCCAAGAACAAGCGGCGAGAGAGCGCACAGTCACAGCCGAACTCCAGAACGAACGATGAGTGCGCTGCCGAAAAACAAAAGGGAGGACGTTACCGTCCTCCCTTTTGCACCTTGCGCGGGTTTCCGCGGTCGACGCCGGCGATGTTCGGCTTTGCGGCCTCGCATCGGCCAACGTCGGTCACATCCCCCTCGCCTCCCTGAGCTGAAAAGCGCCGCCTGGACTGGCGCGCCGAAGAACATTCGCTGATGACACCCTAGGCGGCCAGGCACGCAGCGCCAACGCCAACGTTCCGTTAAGTTTAACTGCGGCCGAGCTGGCGCCCTTCCACCGCCGTCGCGTGCATCAGGCACGCGACCTGCTCGGCATCCGGCCAAAGCGCCATTTGCCGCAAATCCTGTCCCGATCAGGGACAGATGTGTGCGGCCGGCACGATGGCAGGGAGCGTTTATGAAACACGCGGCGAGCCGGGAACTCTATGCATATTGGGAGGAGCGGCGCGGCAAGCGGTCGGCGCCGGAGCGCACCGACATCGAGCCGGGCGCCATTCGCCACGTGCTCAGCGATGCCTTCATCCTTGCTCTCGACGGCGGCGCCGGTCATCCGTTTCGGCTCGCCGGCACGCGGGTCTGTGCGCTATTCGGCCGCGAGCTCAAAGGCGAATCTTTCATCGGCCTGTGGGCCGCGGCGAGCCAGCTGATCGTCTCCGATCTGCTCGCCATTCTCAATGACGAGCGTGTCGGCACGGTTGCCGGCGTAGCGGCGCAGAGCGCCGACGGCGAACCGATCGACCTTGAATTGCTGCTGTTGCCGCTTGGCGCCAGCCGGCCGAGCC
The DNA here is from genome assembly GCA_030038415.1 of Xanthobacteraceae bacterium. GTDB lineage: Bacteria > Pseudomonadota > Alphaproteobacteria > Rhizobiales > Xanthobacteraceae > BOG-931. The sequence goes on along the minus strand of JASHOX010000096.1, from coordinate 50,360 downwards.
TGGCCCGCACCATCGGTGTCCTGGCACCGCTGAAGGCGCCGCAATGGCTCGGTTCGAGTCCGATCGGCGCGCTGACTTTGGGCAGCCGCCGCCACATCGGCGCATCGCTAGAAGCACGGCTGCTGCCGCGTTTCATGGCGCCGCGCCGCCGTCATCTGGTCGTCTATGACGGTGGCCGCGGTATTGGCGGCTAACGAGCCGTTAACATCGCCCGCCTAGGTTTGCTCCGGCCCGTCAGGCGGCAGAGCAAATGGCGTTAGCTGAGCGATTACCGAGTTTACGGGCCCTAAATCAGGACCGCCGCCGCCATCAGCGGGTCAAGGTCAATTTGCTCGGCCGCTATATGCTGCCGGATCGCCGCGAGTTTCCCTGCCAGGTCATCAATATGTCGCCAGGCGGCATGGCGCTGATCGCGCCAGTGTCCGGCGCGCCGGGCGATCGCATCATTGCCTATGTCGATCACCTCGGCCGGCTCGAAGGCCAAATCGCGCGCGTCTTCGAGAATGGCTTCGCGATGACGATTTCGGCCACGGCGCGAAAGCGCGACAAGCTCGCAGCTCAGCTCACTTGGCTCGCCAATCGCCATATTCTCGGCCTACCGGAAGACCGCCGCCACGGCCGTATCGTGCCGCGCAACCCGGTCGGCCGCCTGATCCTGCCGAACGGCGTCAACCTCACCTGCCGTATCATCGACGTGTCGCAATCCGGCGCCGGTATCGCCTCGAAGGAGCGGCCGCCGATCGGCGCGCTGGTGACTTTGGGCAAGGTGCAAGGCCGCGTGGTGCGCCACCTCGAAGACGGCTTCGCCATCGAGTTCACCCGCCTGCAGCATCCCGACTTTCTCGAAGAGAACGTCACCGGCGGGTAAATGCGCTTGCGCAATTTGCAGCACGGCCCGCGTGCCGTACCGGCGCATTTGACCTCGGCTACCTCCCGGAAAATACCTAGTGGAAGCAAGCGGAGCGGCCGGCTGAGCCGAGCCAAGACCGCGCAAAACCCGCGCCGAATGCGGTCTATGCGGCACACCTATACAATTTAAATTAAAATAGAATAGTCCAACTTTTATTCAATATAGGAGATGAAGATCGCGCAACGTTTGCTATGTCTTGAAGCTGTTTTACTTCAAATTGATCGATTGAACTTAGCGGCGGCGCAAAAGCTTTGTGCGAAACGTGACCCCGACGAGACGGGAAGGGGTCGCAATGAAACCGGTTGCACAAGCAATCTTCAAGCGCGGAGCGGCGGCGGCCATTGCCGCGCTGGCGCTGCTGGCGCTGCCGAATGGCGGCTTCGCGCAACAGCGGCCGCTATTCATCTCGCTCGGCGGCGTCACCCGCCCGCCGATCGGCTGGGTCGAGTTCTGCGTCGAATACGATCCCGAATGCAAGACCAAGCCGTCGATGCCGCGTGACGTCGTGCTCTCGACGGAGGCTTGGAAGGACCTGCAGCGCGTCAATCTTTGGGTCAACGACCACGTCAAGCCGATGACCGACATGGATCATTGGGGCGTCGTCGAACGGTGGAACTATCCGCAGGACGGCTACGGCGACTGCGAGGACTATGTGCTGGCGAAGCGCAAAATGCTGATGCAGGAGGGCTGGCCGCGCGAGGCGCTGCTGATCACCGTGGTGCGCGACCAAAACGGCGACGGCCACGCCATCCTCACCGTCAAGACCGACAAGGGCGAATTCATTCTCGACAACCAGACCAACGACATCCTGCTGTGGTCGGAAACCGGCTACCGCTTCGTCAAGCGCCAATCGCAATCCGATCCGAACACCTGGATCGCGCTCGGCGACACCGCAACCGCGCCGGCCACCGCGTCCTCGCGCTAGGCGAACAAAGAGACAAGGAGCTACACGACCCCGGTCACGTCCCCACCCCTCCCCGTCCCCAGACCGGGTTCGTGGCGGCCGGCGCTCCCCCAGGCGCCGGCCGCACTTTTTTGGAGGAAGGACACAGCAGAAAGATTATTCGTCTGTCATTTGTCATCCGACCGGCACCAGCGGTGGCTTGTCCCACTCGGCCGTGACATCGTAGCCCCAGATCCACGCCATCGAATCGACCGCGTCGACCGCGGCAGGCGCGGCTTTCTCCGATTTTTGTTGGTAATCGTGCTTGGCCCGCACGATCGCCGCGGAGCGGCGCTGAACCGCGTGCACGCGTGGAATGCGAATGCGGCGAAAATTCCGTAACGCTTGAATTGGATCATTGCGCTCGGCCGCAAGCCAGCGCGCCAGAATATAGGCGTCTTCGAACGACTGGCTGGCGCCCTGACCGGCATTGGGCAGCATCGCGTGCGCGGCGTCTCCAATGAGCGCGACGCGGCCGCGTCCCCAATCGTCGGTGAGTGGGCGCATGAACAGACCCCATTTCGAGCACTGGCCGACACGGTTCAACAGCGTGGCGAGCAACGGCTCGGGATTCGGAAAGCTTGCACGCATGTCATCGGGATTGCCCGGAATCGACCAGCCCTCTTCGACCCATTTATCGGTGTCTTCCTGGGTAACGATGTTCACGACGTCGCGGCCGCGCAGATAATAGGCGAAGAAGTGACGCCCTCGGCCGAGCCATTGAACGTGGCCCGAAGGTTCCAGCACATCGGCAGGGATTTCGCCGCCTGGCAGCAGTGCGCGCCAAACCATCTGGCCGGTGTAGGTCGGATTGTCGTCGCCATAGAGCACATGGCGGACAGACGAATGAATCCCGTCGGCGCCGATCACAAGATCGGCCTCGTGCCTTGAACCGTTGGCGAAAGCGAGCTCGACGCACGCGGTCCGTTCCTCCAGGCCGATCAGCCGATGATCGAGATGAATCGATCGCGGATCGACGCCGCTCGCCAAGGCCTGCAGAAGGTCGGCCCGATGGAAGCTGTGAGGGCCAGCGCCGAAGCGGGCCGCCGCCGCGGTCTGATCGCGATAGTGGAGCGGCGCGCCGGTGTTCATGTCGCGGGTGAGCACACCGGGCGCGATATTGGCGACGGCCGCGATCTTGTCGCCGAGCCCGATTGCACGCAGCGCGTTGATGGCTTGCGGACTGACGTTGACGCCGGCGCCGATTTCGCCGAGCGCCGGCGACTGCTCGAAGACCTCTGCTTCAGTGCCGATACGGCACAGCGCGGCCGCGGTCGCGAGCCCGGCTAGGCCGCCGCCGACGATGGCAATTCGAATTTGGCTCATCGACCCGCCTGCGGCCTCGGCGTCGGGAATGTTATCCGACCGGCTTTAGTCCCTTGGCATATTGCTTGAAGCGGCGGACGTAAATATCGGCACCGGCAGCAATCATCTTGATCGCCGCGTCGTCAAGCGTGCGGATGGCGCGAGCCGGTGCGCCGACGATCAGCGATTTGTCGGGAAAGCTCTTGCCCTCGGTAATCAGCGCGCCGGCGCCGACCAGGCAGTTGTCGCCGATCTTAGCGCCGTTGAGCAAAATCGCCCCCATGCCAATCAGACTGTTGGCGCCGACGCTGCAGCCATGGAGAATGACGTTGTGGCCGATCACGCAATCCGGCCCGATGGTCAGCGGAAATCCCGGATCGGTGTGGAGCGTGGCATTGTCCTGGATCTGCGAACGTTCGCCGAGCTCGATCCATTCATTGTCGCCGCGCAACACCGCGTTAAACCAGACGCTGGCGTCGCGCTTGAGCCGCACTTTGCCGATCAGGGTCGCCGTCGGCGCGATCCAATAGCGGCCCTCTTCCGGCAGATCCGGCCGGTTGCCGTCGAGTTCGTAAATCATGTTTTTCTCGTCCGTCACGCGCGGGCGTGACCCGCGCATCCATGCTGAGCTTCGGTGATCGAGGGCATTCTCGCAAGCCAGGCCAGCTTGCGGAGCGGCACGGCGGCAATGACGAATTAAAACAGCGCCTGAAGCGCCAGCACCACCACGGTCCCGGACATCAGGCTCCACAGCCCCGCGATCACGGTGGCGAGCATGACGATCTCGGCGCGGCGACCCTCGATGCGGCGGCCGCGGATGGTGTTGCGCATGATGATGTAGGGCGCGGAGAACATCAAAAGCGGGATGGCGGCAAAGCGCGCCGGGACCGGTCCCACTTCGAGAAGCCGGAAGCTCGGCACGTGCCGGCTGAACAGCGAATAGCCGCTGGCGCACAGGCCGGCGACGGCAAAGCCCATCGCCAGCGCGAAAAAGGATTGGATAGTCTCGGGAGATACCGACGGCGGCACAAACATTTCGGGCGCCCCTTTTCCGCAAAGCCATTGCAGAGGACGCGGCGGCCCGCTACGAAATGATTAAGGAAAGGTTAACGGTGTCGAATCCGGCTTTTGCGCCAACCGCTTATCCGCATGAACCTCATTGTGCGCACATTGGCGCTGGCCGCGGCGCTCGTCGTATTCGCGGCTGCCGCGCCGCTGCAGGCCCGGCCGCTCAACATCGTGGCCATCGGCGCCAGCAACACGACCGGCTTTGGCGTCGGCGCGCAGAACGCCTATCCCGCCGTGCTGCAGGCGCTGTTACGCAAAAAGGGAATCGAGGCCAACGTCATCAATGCCGGCGTCAACGGCGACGTCACCGCCGGCATGCTGCGGCGGATCGACAGCGCCGTCCCCAAGGGCACCGACATCGTGATCTTGCAGCCGGGCGGCAACGATTTGCGCTTCTTCGGCACCAAGGCGGCACGCACCGCCAATATCGCGGCCATGGCGCAGCGCATGCACGCCCGCGGCATTCGCGTCATTATCTACGACCCCGATCCGGTTCCGGCGGATTTTTATCAGTGGGATCACATCCATTTTAACGCCGCCGCGCATGCCAAGATCGCCGCGGTCCTGGCGGCGCAAATCGAAGCGTCGCTCCAGCCGCAGGCGGCGCAACCGGGCATAGCGCAACCTGCGCCAACGCCCGCCAAGCCATAGCCGCAAAGTCGCTTCGTTCCGGCCTGCCCGCGCTCGTTCCCGCTTCCACCCGTGCGATACTGCGGACGATTCGCGCGAGCTGAACGACATCGATGACGGCGCACACGGTCCCCCGACGTAAGAGCCGGACGCGCGGCCTCTTCACCCTGCCCTTTGTCATTGCCATTGTGCTGCTGACCGTGGCCGCGGGATTTATCTCCTACGTGTTGTGGCCGACCTGGCCGGCGCGGCCAACAGCGCTCGATGCGCCGGCAATTCCGATTACCGTTGCCGGAGAGCTGTTCGACGTGGCGCCGGCGGCCATCCGCGAAGCGGTGCAGCGTCATCCCGGGCAACAGGAGCGCATCGATCTTGCCTTCGAGTGGCCGTCGCTTGCGCCGCCGCGCGCCGACGACAAACCGGCAGACAAAATCGCGCTGAATGCGGAAAATGCCGCGGCAGCGGCCGCCGCGCCCGAGAACCAGCGGCTGTTCGTGACAATCGCGGGGCTCGGCAGCGAACTGCCGCCGCTCGAGCGGCTGCGCACCATCTATCCACGCTATGCCGAAACTAAAGCCAGCGCCGGGCCCGATGGCCTGGCTGTTCTGCCGTTCCGGCCCGGCACGCCCTATGACGGCGAAGACCTGGTCTATTTCGGCACCGAGCCCGAGCAATTCTTTGCCTTGTGCACGCGTGCCGGCCGCATCGTGCCGGGCACCTGCATTCACGAGCGCATGCTGGGGAATGCCGAGATCACGTTCCGCTTTCCGCGCGATTGGTTCGGCGATTGGCGCTTTATCGCCGCCGGTTTCGACCGGCTCCTGGCGCAATTGCATCCGCAGCGAAATTGACTGTCGGCAGATGTTCAACAATCACAGGCCGCTTTAGAGCATGATCCGGAAAAGTGGGTGCCGGTTTTCCGAAAAGATATGCTCCAACCGGGTTTCTAGGCCAGATCCATATCGAGAATTGGCATTTCCAGAATATAGGCCCCGGGCCGCTTTTCGTCGTCGACGAACAGAACGCCGATGAATTCTTCGCCGAGATAGGTTTCGAGCGAATCCCGTTTCCTGGCGCGAGGCACGACGCGAATAGCCGCATTGTCGAATTTGCGCTTGAGATAGGCGTCGAGCCGCTTGATCCGATCGACGTCGGCGACTTCGCCCAAATCTATTTCCATGCGGAAATTGTAGGAGAGATCCTCGTCCTCGTCGTCGAGGCTGAGATCACCCAACCGCTCTTCGCCGATATAGACCTCGGCCGCGCCCTTTTTGTTCGGCTGCGGCACCACACGAATGCGGGCATTGCCGAACAGCTTCTTGAAATAGGCGTCCAGCTTCCTGACTGCCTGAATGTCCACGCGACTCTCCTCGACCAGGGTTTTAAGTCTAAAGCCTATCCGGCCGTGTTGGAATCAAAACTGCGCCCTCGGACATTGTCCGAGGGCAAGCTTCTCAGGGGCTCTCTTGCTCTGGATTAGCTCAATTTTCGTCTTGGAACATCTGATCCATCGTGCGCGCCGGTTCGGGGCAGCCGGCGACGCCGATCACTTTCGCCGGCACGCCGGCGACCGTCACATTGTTCGGCACCGGCTTGACCACCACCGAGCCGGCCGCGATGCGCGCGCAATGGCCGACTTCGATATTGCCGAGGATTTTGGCGCCGGCGCCGATCATGACGCCGTAGCGGATTTTCGGATGCCGGTCTTCATGCTCCTTGCCGGTGCCGCCGAGCGTCACGTCATGCAGAAGCGACACGTCGTCCTCGATCACCGCGGTCTCGCCAACCACGAGGCCGGTGGCGTGATCGAGAAAGATGCCGCGCCCGATCCGCGCCGCCGGATGGATGTCGCACTGGAATATCGCCGACGAGCGGCTCTGCAGATAGAGCGCGAAATCGCGGCGGTTCTTCTGCCACAGCCAATGCGCCAGCCGATAGGTCTGGATGGCATGAAAGCCCTTGTAATAGAGCACGGGCTCGATGAGGCGGTGGGTTGCCGGATCGCGGTCCATGGTCGCCATGATGTCGGCGCGGAAGGCTTCCCCGATGGCAGGGGCGTCTTCGATGGCGTCGCTATAGGCTTGGCGGATCAGTTCGGCCGACAGTGCCGAATGATCGAGCCGAGCGGCGAGGCGGTGGACGACGGCACCTTCGAGCGTGTCATGATGCAGGACCGTCGAATAGATGAAAGTCGTGAGCTCGGGCTCGCGCCGCACGATTTCTTCGGCTTCGCGGCGGATGCGCGCCCAGACCGGATCGACCTTCTCGAGCGCCGGTTTCGCCTGATACTGCGCCATCGGTGTTCTCCCGGGTAAAGCGGCGTGACCTTGTATCATATTGGGCGGCAGATGGGCCAAAACCAAGGGGCCCCGTTTTTCGGCCAAAAGCCGAGCAATATCGGGCCAATGGGCTAGTTCAGCGGCCGATTAGTCAGGAATTCCAGCGCCGCCGCCTTAAACACCCGGTCGCCGACCGCCAACATGTGATCGCGGCCGGGAATAGTCAGGGCCCGGGCTCCGGGAATGAGGGCGGCCAGCTCTTGCGGCGAGCCGGCGATCGGGTCGGCGCCGCCGACTGCCACCAGGACCGGCATTCGAATGCGCGCGATTTCCTCGCGGCTGAGCGTCTGGCGCGAGCCGCGCAAGCACGCCGCCAGCGCGCGCAGATCGGATTTGGTCTGGTCGGCGAAGGCGCGGAACAGGTAGGCCGTCGGATCGGACACGTCGGCAAGCGACGGCGCTTCGAGCGCGTTGGCGATGGTATTCGGCAGCCCGACGCCCTCGACCAGCCGGATGCCGAGCCCGCCGAGCACGGCGGAGCGAACCCGATCCGGATGCGACAGCGCCAAAAACGCAGTAATGCGCGCGCCCATCGAATAGCCCATGATATCGGCGCGCGGCAGACGCAGATGATCGATCAGCGCGTGGACGTCCTCGGCCATAATCGCACTGTGATAGGCGGCGGGATCGTAGAGCTTGGTCGAGGCGCCGTGGCCGCGATTGTCGAGCGCGATCGCGCGCCGCCCGGCGGCCGTCAGCGCGTTCACCCAGCCCGGGTCGACCCAGTTGATTTCCTTATTCGAGGCAAAGCCGTGGACGAGCACGATCGGCTCGCCCTCGCCTTCGTCGAGATAGGCGATCTCGACGCCATCATAGGAAAAGCTCGGCACGGCCCGAGCATAATCACGGCCGCGCCGGAAGCGCCAGCGTCTGCATTCCGATCTTGCGCAGCCGGCGCGCCTTGCGGCGCGGCAAGGCGCGCTGCGTCATCCGCTCGACCGCGGTCTTGCACGAGGCGCAGAAGCCGAACAGCGCGAAACCGGCCCAGATCAGCCACATCGCGAGATCGAATGTGCTCGCGGTGAGCACGATGGCGGCGCGGCCGAGAAGTTTTACAATCGCACGCGTCTTGCCGCCCTTGGCGGCCGACAGCCGCGTCAGCCGCGCCATATCCTGCGGCTCCTCGGCGACCGCGAGACTGTCCATCGCCGCCTGCGTTCCGGCTTTGGCCTCAATCCGTCCGGTATTTTCGGCAAGCTCGACAAGGCCGCCGGCCTCCTCGACTTTCACCGCCTCACGCGCCGCCTGCACCGCCAAGGCCGGATTGAGCCGCCCGCTCCGGCGCGCCGCCTTGACCAACGAAAGACCGGCGCGTTCCGGCACGGCGATGCCGGCCGCGGCGTAGGTCGCAGCCGTAATGGCGATACCGACGCCGGCGAGACCGAGAATCCACGGATCGTAGCGTTCACCCATGACATAGCGCGTGCCCTCGCGGGCGGCATCGCGGATATCGCCGAACACGAAGAAATCGCCGACGCCTGTACCGGCAAGGCTTGCCAGATCCGTGGGCTCGCCGGTCCACAGACCATGGACAAATCGCTCGGCCGTGTTGGCGATGGACGATTGTTTCACGCCCGCATCCTTCACCTTGGCGATCAAAGCCGGATCGACGGCAACGCCGCGGTCAGCCGCAAGCGCGACAAAACTTTGCGCCAGATCGACATCGCCGGAAGCGAGCGCGGCGCCGATTTCACGCTCCGCCACGTCCCGGTTGAAGCTGCGGTCCAGCGCCTGATCGCTGATCCGGATCGGATCGTCGGCGAGCGCGACCTGGTTTCGCGCCGCCATGCCGCCGCGAACGAGCGCGATCGCGACCAGCGCAAAGACAAGGGCGCAGACGAGCGCAAAGGCCGGATGCCGCGCCAACCGCATGAATCCCCGCTCGTCCATCATGTGGTGCCTAGCCCGGCGCGGAGCCTCTATTGAAGCTGCAATATATGCCGGCAATTTGCGGCTTTTTCACAACAAATCGCGCTTCGCAATGCTTTGCTGGAAATTGTACCGTCCGCCCGCTATGGTGCGTGGCACGTTCGCAAGCCGGCCGACACGGATGACTGATAGGATTGTTCCGCATTTTCACAACGATCTGGGCGTCCCGGTGATTACCATCGGCGCCAGAGAATTCATGTGCGTCGGGGCGCTACCGCCATTCGACCACCCTCATGTCTATTGCGACATGGGCGACGATGCCGAATATGTCTGTCCCTACTGCTCGACGCTCTACCGCCACGATCCGGCGCTCGCGCCCAATGAAGCGCGGCCCGCGGAATGCGCCTTGAGCCCTGACTTTGTCTGAACCGTCATCGTGACGGCCTCGCGCAGCGTCATCGTCGCGGGCGCCGGCATCGGCGGACTCACTGCCGCGCTGGCGCTGGCGCGAAGCGGCTTTCGCGTCACCGTGCTCGAGCAGGCCGAGCGGCTTTCCGAAACCGGCGCCGGCATCCAGCTCTCGCCCAATGCCACGCGATGCTTGATCGAGCTCGGCGTCGGCGAGCGGCTGCGGCCGCATGTGACCGCGCCGATGGCGTTGCGCATTTTGGTCGGGCAAAGCGGCCGTGAAATCGTCCGCATGCCGCTAGCCGGGGCGACGGAGCGCTATGGCGCGCCGTATTGGATCATTCATCGCGGCGACCTGCAGGGCGCGCTCGTCGCCGCTGTCGCCCAAGAGCGCAACGTTTCGCTCAAGCTCGGCATGTGCGTGGAGGACTTCGCGACCCATTCGCATGGCGTCACCGTGTCGGCAAACGGCCCCGGTGGCGTCTGGCACGAACGCGGCTATGCGCTCATTGCCGCCGACGGGCTATGGTCGGAATCGCGCGCCCGCATCGGATTCAAGGAACCGCCGCGCTTCGCCGGCCGCACCGCGTGGCGGGCGCTTATTCCGGCGAGCGAAGTGCCGGCGCAATGGCGCGAACCGATGATTCATCTCTGGCTCGGCTCCGACACGCATCTGGTGCACTATCCTGTGAAGGCCGGCGCAGTGATTAACGTCGTCGTCATCACGACGGATGACTGGAACGCACCGGGCTGGAGCGCGCCGGCAAGCCGCATCGATCTGTTACCGCGGTTTCCGGCCGGGGGCTGGGCACCGCAGGCCCGCGTTCTCATCCGCGAGCCCGAAACCTGGTTGAAATGGGCGCTGTACGATTGCATGCCGCTATCGAACTTCTCTTACGGCGCGGCGGCGCTGATCGGGGACGCCGCCCATCCGATGCTGCCCTTCCTCGCCCAAGGCGCGGCCATGGCGATCGAAGATGCGGTGGTCGCGGCGCGCTGTCTCGCCCGCATGCCGGACGATGCCGGCCGCGCCATGCAAACCTATTCCGCGCTGCGACGGAGGCGGACCCGCAAGGTGCAGAGGCTCGCCGCGAAGAACGGCAAGCGCTACCACCTGAGCGCAGTGCGGGCTATGCTGCGCAATACGGCGATGCGCGCGATGGGCGGCGCGGGATTGTTGCGGCATTACGATTGGCTTTACGACTGGCGGCCGCCGACGGCCTAGTGTGGTGGATTTGAAGTTCCTAAGATCCAGCGGCTCACTCGCATAGGAACTTCAAATCCAAAAGCCACACTAGAATCATAAATTTGCTAGTGTCCCCTCGATTCCGAAGTTCGCATCGGGTGAGCCGCAAACACATGCGAACTTCGGAATCGGGACACTTGTCGAGCAACTGAGCACCACGATGCCTGCCACCGAGCCGCTGTTTCCCACCACGATCGCGGGCAGTCTGCCCAAGCCGGCCTGGCTCGCGGTGTCGAACAAACTGTGGGCGCCGTGGCGGCTCGAAGGCGAGGAACTCGCCACGGCCAAGGACGACGCCACGCTCCTTGCCATCAAGCTGCAGGAAGACGCCGGCATTGACATCGTCGGCGACGGCGAGCAGTCGCGTCAGCATTTCGTCCACGGCTTTCTCGAAGCGGTCGACGGCATCGACTTCGACAAGCGCGTCGAGATGGGCATCCGCAACGACCGCTACAAGGCGATGTGTCCGACCGTCATCGGACCGCTGCGGCTGCGTGCGCGGGTGCACGCCCGCGAGGCGCGACTCGCGCGCGCTCACACCAGGAAAAAACTCAAATTCACTTTGCCCGGACCGATGACCATCGTCGACACCATCGCCGATGCCCATTACGGCGACCGGGTGAAAATGGCTTTCGCCTTCGCCGACCTCCTCAACGAGGAGGCGCGCGGGCTTGCCGCCGACGGCGTCGACGTCATCCAATTCGACGAGCCGGCGTTCAATGTCTACATGGACGCCGCCACCACCTGGGGCATCGAGGCGCTGCACCGCGCCATCGACGGCGTCGCCTGCAAAAGCGCCGTGCACATCTGCTACGGCTACGGCATTCCCGCCAACATCGAGTGGAAAGCGACGCTCGGCGCCGAATGGCGGCAATACGAGAAATTCTTCCCCGCCTTGGCAAAGAGCCGCATCGATCAGGTGTCGCTCGAATGCATCCATTCGCACGTGCCGATGAGAGTGCTCAAGCTGCTTGCCGGCAAGGACGTGCTGATCGGCGTCATCGACGTCGCCACTGATAAAGTCGAGACAGCGGAAGAAATCGCCGACGTGATCGCAAAAGCGGCGGAATACGTCCCTGCGCAAAAAATCATCGCCTGCACTAATTGCGGCATGGCGCCGATGCGCCGCGAAATCGCCGCAATGAAACTGGAAGCACTCGCCCGGGGCGCGGCGCTCGCGCGACAGAGATTCGATTGATCCTTCCGTAGGCGCTGAAGAAATCCGCACATCGTTACCTGCGAACCGCTAGCGAGAAGCGGTCGGTAGCGTTTTGTTAAAGTTTGACCGGTTGGATATGAGCAACATCAAAAAGAGAAGCGCAATGCAGGTGCCTTTCGTCACCACCGTTTCGTTCGCCGACCGCGACGGCATGACCGTGCGCCTGCAATACGGCGTTGCCGCGCCGAGCGAGCGGGAGGCGCGCAGCGAGCTTGCGCGACGGCTGATCAATCAAGAGATTTACAATTATTCGATTTCGGAAATCCGGCGCGCGACGTCGAGCGAAGCCGAAACGCTCAATCTGCCCGAAGGCGGCATCATCCTGCTGAACTGAGCCGCCTACTGCTTCTTCTACCGCTTTTTGGCGCCGAGCATTTCGCGCATCACCTCGGCATGGCTGAGCTCAAGCTCGCGCGTGGCGGTGATGAGCGTGGCAGCGCGGCCCTCGATCCACGTGCGCAGCGCGGCCAATTCGTCTTTATGCTCGGCAAGCTCGGCGCGATAGCGGCGGCGAAATTCGGCAAAGCGTCGCGGTTCGTGGCCGTACCATTTTCGCAACGCCGTCGACGGCGAAAGCGCGCGCGGCCAAGCGTCGAGCTTGAGCTTGGCTTTGGACACGCCGCGCGGCCAAAGCCGGTCGATCAAAATACGTAACCCATCTTTGGCCGCCGGCGGATCATAAGCGCGCTTGATCGCGATCGATCCGGATCGCGAGCGCGGCTTCGTGCTCGGCTTCGGCGAGCCGCGCTTTACTCCGCGGCCGGTCATCGGTCGCTACGCGAAATCACGTCGATGAGCTCGGCGACCTTGCGCCGCTGCTCGGCCTTATCGCCCGAGGCGATCGCGTGCTCGACGCAATGCGCGGCATGGTCGGCGAGGATCTCCTCCTCGGCGCGCCGCAGCGCGGCGCGCACCGCCGAGAGCTGGGTCACGACATCGATGCAATAGCGGTCGTCCTCGACCATGCGCGACAACCCGCGCACCTGGCCTTCGATCCGATGCAGGCGCTTAAGCACCGACGTCTTGGCAATCGCTCGCATGGCGTCTATATACCCCTACCGGGTACCTGTATCAAGGGCGATCTCGTGGATCAAGTCGCTGACCGAGCCATTCATGCGTCGGATGCCGCAGCGACGGCCATCGATCCGGTCTGCGGCATGACCGTCGATCCGGCGAAAACCCGGCATCGCCACGACTTTCGGCATCACGCCTATTATTTCTGCTCGGCCGGCTGCCGCGGCAAATTTGTCGCCGATCCGGAGAAATATCTCAAGCCCGGCGCCGTGCCGGAACCGCTGCACAAGGGCGCGGTCTATACCTGCCCGATGCATCCCGAAGTCCGCCAGGTCGGACCGGGCGTCTGCCCGATCTGCGGCATGGCGCTCGAACCCGTCACGGTCACGGCGGAGATGCCGGCCAATCCCGAATTGCGCGATATGGCGCGGCGGTTCTGGATTGGCCTTGCGCTGACGCTGCCGGTGGCCGTGCTGGAGATGGGTGGCCATTTTATCGACCTCGGTGCCTGGCTGACCCCAAATGTCGATAATGTCATTCAATTGGCCTTGGCGACTCCGGTCGTTCTCTGGGCCGGCTGGCCGTTCTTGGTGCGCGGCTGGCATTCGTTCGCAACCCGCAAGCTCAATATGTTTTCGCTGATCGCCGTCGGCACCGGCGTCGCCTGGGCGTACAGCGTCGTAGCAACGCTCGCGCCGCAGCTTTTCCCGCCGACCTTTCGCGGCCACCAAGGAGCGGTCGCCGTTTATTTCGAGGCGGCGGCGGGCATCACCGTGCTGGCGCTGCTCGGCCAGGTCTTGGAGCTGCGCGCCCGGGAACACACCTCGGGCGCGATCCGCGCACTCCTCGACCTCGCGCCGAAAACCGCGCGCCGGATCGCGGCTGACGGCGCGGAGACCGAAGTCGCACTCGATGACGTCCTTGTCGGCGATCGCTTACGGGTACGACCGGGAGAGAAAATCCCGGTCGACGGCACCGTCATTGACGGCCGTTCCTCGGTCGACGAGTCGATGGTGACCGGCGAATCGATGCCGGTGACCAAGGCCGCCGGCGCAAAAATCATTGCCGGCACGATCAACCAAAGCGGCAGCTTCACAATGCGGACGGAAAAGGTCGGGCGCGACACGCTGCTGGCGCAGATCGTGCAAATGGTGGCCGCGGCGCAGCGTTCGCGAGCGCCGATCCAGCGGCTGGCCGATCAAGTGTCGTCGTGGTTCGTGCCGTTAGTCATCTTTGTTGCACTGATCGCCTTTGCAGTATGGGCGGTCTATGGGCCGGAGCCGCGCTTCACTTTCGCGCTGGTCGCCGCGGTGAACGTGCTCATCATCGCCTGCCCTTGCGCGCTGGGCTTGGCGACGCCGATGTCGATCATGGTTGGGGTCGGGCGCGGCGCGCGCGCCGGCGTCTTAGTCAAGAACGCCGAGGCGCTTGAGCGCATGGAGCGCGTCGACACCTTGGTGATCGACAAGACGGGAACCCTCACCGAGGGCAAGCCGAAAGTCACGACCGTCGTCGCGGCGGCGGAATTTGGCGAAGCCGAGGTGCTGCGCCTTGCCGCATCGGTCGAGCGCGGCAGCGAACATCCGCTGGCCGCCGCCATCGTTTCAGCCGCCGCGGATCGTCATATCGCCATGACCGACGTCCGCGACTTTGACGCTGCGACCGGAAAAGGCGTGATCGGCACGATTGAGGGCCACAAAGTGGCGCTCGGCAGTGCAAGCTTCATTGCCGAGCACAGCATTGATACGACGTCGCTGCAAAATGATGCCGAACGTCTGCGCCGTGATGGCGCCACCGTGGTGTTCCTCGCCGCGGACGCAAAAGCCGCCGGCCTCATCGCCATTGCCGATCCCGTCAAAGCAACCACGCCGCAGGCGCTGAAAGGCCTCGTCGACGACGGCATCCGCGTCGTCATGCTGACCGGCGACAACAGCATCACCGCCGCGGCGGTGGCGCGCCGCCTCGGCATCACGGAGGTCGAAGCCGAAGTAATGCCCGACCGCAAAGGCGCGATCGTCGAAAAGCTGCGCCGCGAGGGCCGCGTGGTGGCGATGGCCGGCGACGGCGTCAACGACGCACCGGCGCTCGCCGCGGCCGACGTCGGCATCGCCATGAGCACCGGCACGGACGTCGCAATCGAGAGCGCCGGCATCACTTTGCTAAAGGGCGACCTCGCCGGCATCGTGCGGGCGCGGCGGCTGTCGCGCGCCACCATGCGCAATATCCGGGAAAACCTGCTGTTCGCCTTCCTCTATAACGGCGCCGCAATTCCGATTGCGGCCGGCATTCTCTACCCCGCTTTCGGCATATTGCTGTCGCCGGTCATCGGCGCGGCGGCAATGGCGCTGTCCTCGGTGAGCGTCATCACTAACGCGCTGCGGCTGCGCCGCGCGGCCCTGTAAGCGGGCTCAGCCCCAGCTCTTGCGCACGCGCTTAAGGATGTCGACCGGCGCACGCGCGGACTGCTGCCCGGGCGCGGCGGTCGCCGCCACCGCGGGCGACCAGCCGCAATATTCGAAATACTCAAGCAGCCCGGACGGAATGAAACGGGTCCGCGACGCGTAGAGATGGCGGTCGCCGTGACTGCGCTGGCCGTGCACGAAGAAGCGCTGCGGCACGATGATGTCGAGCTGGTCCCGCGCCCGCGTCATGGCGACGTAAAGAAGCCGCCGCTCTTCTTCAATCTCGGCGCTCGTTCCGGTCGCCAGATCGGACGGCAGGCAGCCGTCGACTGCATTCAAAATATGCACCGACTTCCACTCCTGCCCTTTCGCCGAGTGGATGGTGGAGAGGATGAGGTAATCCTCGTCGAGCAGCGGCGCACCGGCACGGTCGCTGGTCGCCTCCGGCGGATCGAGCGTGAGCTCGGTGAGAAAGCGCTCGCGGCTCGGATAGGTCGCGGCGATCTGCACGAGCTGATGCAAGTCGGCCTGGCGCAAGCCGGCGTCCTCGTAAATGCGATCGAGATGCGGCTCGTACCAGCGGCACGCGAGATCGAGCTCGGCGGGCCATCCCGCTGCGCCGGAGCGGAGCAAACGCACAGCCTCGACGAATAACGGCCAGTGTTCGGCGGCAGCGGCGGGCGGTTTGGTGCCGGCAAGCGCTTCGACCGGATCGGCCACGGCGGCGACGCGGTCGAGCGTCTTGGCGGCAATGACCGGTCCGACGCCGGGCAAAAGCTGGATGACGCGGAAGCCCGCGACGCGGTCGCGCGCGTTCTCCGTAAAGCGCAGCAAGGCCAGCATGTCCTTGACATGCGCGGCCTCGAGAAATTTCAGCCCGCCGAATTTGACGAACGGGATATTGCGGCGAGTCAATTCGACTTCGAGCGGGCCAGAGTGGTGCGAAGCGCGAAACAGCACAGCCTGCGATTTCAGCGCAAGCCCCGCCTCGCGGCTCTGCAAAACTTTCTCGACTACGTAGCGCGCCTGATCGGTTTCGTCGCGCACGCTGACGATTTTCGGGCGTTCGGCGGACTTGCGGTCCGACCACAGGTTTTTGGTGAAGCGCTCTTCGGCGAGACTGATCACGGCGTTGGCCGCCGCCAGGATTGGCTGCGTCGAACGATAATTCTGCTCCAGCGTTACGACCTCGGCGCGGGGCGCGAAGTGGCCGGGAAAATCGAGAATATTGCGCACGGTGGCGGCGCGGAACGAATAAATCGCCTGGGCGTCGTCGCCGACCACCGTCAAGCCTTTGCCGTTCGGCTTGAGCGCCAAGAGAACCGAGGCCTGCAGCCGGTTGGTGTCCTGATATTCGTCGACCAACACGTGATCGAAGCGGGCCGCCACATCCTCGGCGATCGACGGCTCCTGCATCATATGCGCCCAGTAGAGCAACAGATCGTCGTAATCGAGGACGTTTTGCGCCTGCTTCGCCTCGACATAGCGCGCGAACAGACGGCGCAGTTCGTCTTGCCAGATCGCGCACCACGGGAAGCTCGCGCTCAAAACGTCATCCAACGCGGTCTCGCTGTTCACCGCGCGCGAATAAATGGCGAGGCAGGTGCCTTTCGCCGGAAAGCGCTCTTTGGTGGCGGAATAGCCCAGCTCATGGCGAATGAGATTCATCAGGTCGGCCGAATCCTCGCGATCGTGAATCGTGAAAGCGCGCGCAAGCCCGATATTATCGGCATAGTCGCGAAGGAGCCGCGCGCCGATCGAATGGAAGGTGCCGGCCCAGGCAATCGCATCCGACGGGCCTGACGAGCGGCCGCGCGTTAGATCGGCGAGAATGCGGTCGACCCGGCGCGTCATCTCTGCCGCCGCACGACGCGAAAAGGTCAAGAGCATGATGCGGCGCGGATCGGCGCCGTTTTCGAGAAGATGCACGACGCGATGCGCCAGCGTCGCGGTCTTGCCGGAGCCGGCGCCGGCGATGATCAGGAGCGGACCGCTATCGGCGAGCGGCAAACCGCCATGCTCGACGGCGCGGCGCTGTTGCGGATTGAGCTTGTCGAGGCGCGCCGCGAGCATCGGTCACGAATCATTCGAGAATGGGATTTCACTGAATCACGGTCCCGTTTTGTTCGCAACCGGCGCCAAGTTGCGCGACGCCGTGGCAGCGCCGCCATTGAACCTCGCCTTGCCGGACTGACTCGCGTTCCGTGCACCATCCATTATAGTCCTCGATCGACGCCGGCAGTTGCCGCTTCCTCATCATCCATTGCCATCGGCCGCCGCACAGAATTCGCCGCCAAAGCTACAGCACCATGATCACAGCACCCTCCCCGACGAGCGTTGCGCTGCTGCTCGGCCTAAGCTTTTTTCTCGGGCTCGCCTTCGAGGAGTTCTTCGCGCACACCGACGAGCGGCGGCCGGGCGGCATCCGCACTTTTCCTTTGCTCGCGCTGGCGGGGGGCGCGCTTTATCTGTTCGATCCCGTCCGTTTCCTGCCTTTCACCGCCGGCCTTCTCGTATTGGGCGCCTGGCTTTTCGTCTATTACGGCGCCCATGTCAGCGAACATGAGAAACAAGCCGGCGACGATGAGAACAGCGACATCAATGTCGGCCTCGTTATTCCGGTGCTCAATGTACTCGCTTACGTGCTCGGCGCCGCAGCCCTGGCGCTGCCGCCATGGGTGGCGGTGACGATCACCGTGGCGGCGGTTCTCCTCCTCACCGGCCGCGAGCAGTTGCACGCGCTGGCGCGGCGGGTCGAGATCAAGGAAATCGTCACCGTCGGCGAGTTTTTGATCCTCACCGGGATCGTGCTGCCGCTGCTACCGAGCCATCCAGTGACGACGCTGACCGCGATTACGCCGCGCCAGGTCTGGCTGGCGCTCGTCGTCGTCTGCAGCTTTTCCTACGCCAGCTATCTGGCGCAGCGCTACTGGGCCGCGGCGGCGCGCGGGCTGTGGATGGCGGCGCTTGGCGGCATGTATTCTTCGACCGCAACCACCGTCGTTCTCGCGCGGCAGGCCAAAACCGATCCCGCGCTCAAGCGCCAGGCGCAAGCCGGCATAACGCTTGCCACCGCGATCATGTACTTGCGCATTCTGGCGGTGGTCGCGATTTTTAATTTCGAGCTTGCACGAGTCTTGGCGCTGCCGCTGTGCGCACTTTCGCTTGCCGGCTTCGCGATTTGCGCCTTGCAATATTGGTTTGGCAAGCCGCGGGGCGCGCCGAAGCCGCCTGCGATGCATCTTGCCGCGAGCGGCAATCCGCTCGAACTTGGCGCCGCGGCCGTGTTTGCCGCTTTGTTCGTCGCGGTGTCCCTCGTCTCCGCCGTGGCCAAGGCGCAATTTGGCGTCTCCGGCATTTACGGGCTCGCGGCCATTGTCGGCGTTACCGATATCGACCCGTTCGTCTTGAACTTGGCGCAAGGCGGCGTCGCCGGCGTGGCGGAAGCCCAACTCGCGGCCGCGATCCTGATTGCCGCCTCTTCCAACAACGTCCTCAAAGCGGTTTATGCCGCCTCTTTCGCCGGCGGCAAGGCGACCGCCGGCAGCGCCGCCGCGCTGCTGCTTCTGGCCGTCGCCGGTGTCGCTATTGCGATCGCGATGGCGATGTGGCTGCTCTAGTTTGAGCGCGATCAGCGGATGGCCTGGTCGCTCTGAAATTGGGTCGTTGAATTGCAATTCTTCACCGCCGCCTCGCGCTGCAGTAGCCGCTCCTCGCTGCGCACGGATTCGTAGTCGGTGCGATAGGCGAGCGAGCCGATCACGGCGCCACCGCCGCCGCCCTGGTCCGCCCGATCCATCAGCTCGCGCAAGTCCTTCTCGCGCGCGACCAGAACCTTCCACTGCGCGGCGAGGTCATTGCAGTGATAGGCGCTGTAGCGGCCCGGATCGATCAACAGCGAGCCGGCGCCATCGGTGCAACCGGCGAGCGCAGCGGCGATAATGCATGCGAGCAGCCGGCCAACCGCGCCGCGCGACCGGCATGACTGGAGCGCACCCGCAGTCGGCCGTGTACTACCGGTGTCGTCGACAAGTCGCATCAAGAACGCCCAGCCGCGCCGAACTCGCGCGTTTCCCCGCATCCAGTTTGCAGTTTCCTGCGCCGCAAATATGGCAAGTTGCCGCCAATGCGTGCCCAGACGCCGGCACCGACTAGCGGTTATCGGGAAATTTGACGCCGAGGGTCAAGCCGTCGCGCCATATCAGGCGGCAATGCCGGCGCGCCGCGCCGTTCGCAGTCAATAAGAGAAAGAACCTGTCCGGCAGCTCGACATCGTCCTTGAGATTGAGCCGCGCCCCACTGTCCGAAATATCGGAAATGGCGCATGCCACCGCCGGAGAATCTTTATCCTTCTGGATCTTTGCCTTGTAGTCGAAGTGGCGCCGCCGCCTTTTCCGCAATTCGGCCCGACTGCGGTTATTGCCGGCAGCGACCATTGAAGCCTCCCACCACCCGCTTGAGTGGCGAAGTGGTTGCAATCGGACAGCCTAGAAAATTCACATTAAAAGCACGTAAATCGGACCAGCCGCGGCGCATTCCGGTTTATCGGGCAATGGTTTGAGCCAGCCGCGGGCGACATCGCACTCTCGCCATATATGTCAGGAGTGTTACATTCCGGTGAGGGTGAGATGACGCCGTGGGTTTGCACATGAGCCTTGCTTGGGTCACCTGGACGAACCCGGTCGCCGTGTGGTGGACCTTTCTGCTTGCCGTCAGTGCCCTCAACATCGCGCTATTGCTCGGCCTGCACCGCTCCTATCGCAACAAGGTCTTCGGCGGCACGCGGGTCTTCGCGATCGAGCCGCTGGCGCTGTTGTGCGCCGTTTACGTGTTCGGCTGCGCCTTCCGCTCAGTGCTGCCGCGGGCCGACGTGCAGCGCATCTGTCTGTTCGACACCTGGCTTTCCAGCGTGCTGATCGGCCGGTCGGTCGCCACGGTGGCCGAGCTTTGCTTTGCGCTACAGTGGGCCATCGTGCTGCGCGAGCTGGCGAAGATCACCCATTCGGACACCGCCAAGAATATCGCCAACCTGGTCGTACCGCTGATTGCGCTGGCCGAATGCTGCTCCTGGTATGCGGTGATCTCGACGAATTTCCTGGGCAATGTTCTGGAAAACTCGTTGTGGACCGCGACCTTTGCCCTGATCGCGATCGCGCTTCTCCGCCTTGCCTTGAATTTCCGCGGGCCTGCGCGGTTCGCCATAACCGCCGCGGCGGCGGGCTCGGCCGGCTACGTCCTGTTCATGTGCGGCGTCGACGTGCCGATGTATTTCGCGCGCTGGCAGGCGCAGCTGGCGGACGGCACGCACTATCTCGGGCTGTTCTCCGGCCTGCACGATCTCGCGACCCGCTGGATCGTCACCCACGCGATCGCACGCTGGCACCACGAAATCCCGTGGATGTCGCTCTATTTCAGCGTGGCAGTGTGGATGAGCCTTCTCTTAGGCGGTTTCGGCCTCATTCGGCATCTCGTGCCGCGCTACCGCGTCGGCCGGCCGATCGTGAGGGCGACGCGGCGACCGGTGCCCGTTGCGATCCGTTCGTCCTGAGAATTTCTACGGCACGGCATAACGATAGGCAGTGCGGCGCGAATCCGTTACCATTTTTGCGCTGATTCGTGCGCCTCGCGTTATTTGACGGCCGTGGAGGTGACGGGATGATCATCACAGTGGCCACCATGAAAGGTGGCAGCGGCAAAAGCACGCTAGCGAGTTGCCTCGCGGTCTATTGGCATCTGCGCGGCCGGCATCCGAGCCTAATCGACGCCGACCCGCAATGCTCGATCATGCGGCTTGCCGCGCGCGAGCGCGCGCTCGGCGGGGTCAGCGTCGTCGAGGATGCGACCGATGAGGCCTCCAAAACCGCGCGCCGCCTCGAAGGCGGCAACGGGCTCGTCATCATCGATACGCCGGGCTTCCGCTCACGCACCACGCTAGATTGCCTCGCGATCGCCGACTTTTTGCTCATCCCCGTAAAACCGTCGCCGTTCGACGTCGACCGCATGCTGGACACGGTCAGCATCCTGACCAGCCGCAGCGACGGGCGACAGCCGCTGTTCCGCTGCGTGCTCACGCAGACGACGCGCGAATCCGTCGTCGCCAAGCACATTCGCTCGGAGCTCACCGCGGCCGGGCTGCCGGTGCTCGGCAACGAAATGGCGAATCGCGTCGCCTATCCGGAGGCGGCGCTGTGGGGCGCCACCCCGAGCCTCATCAGCTGGAAGGGACCCGCCGCCCGCGAAATCGCCGCCATCGCCGACGAGATCGATCTCGCGCTCGGCGCACAACAGGCCGCCGCATGACCCGCAAACCGCTCCCCAAGGCTATCACGCAACCGCTCGGTAATCTGCGCAGTTTTGACCGCGGCGCCGTCACTGCAAACGCGGCCGCGGAGCCGAGCACGGCCATGCCCTTCGACAAGGTCGAGGCCGAGCCGGCGCTCGCGGTGTCGTCGGCGCCGATCGCCAACGACGTCGCCGCTCCGGCGCCGGAAGTTTCGCAGAAATTTTTGGCGCGGCGCCGCGCGCTGGCGCACAAGATCGTGAGCCGCCACAAGAACTATGCGGCGATGGGCGGGCTGGTGCCGCTGCCGGTCGCCAATATCGGCGCCGTCACTGCGATCAACCTGCGCATGGTCAAGCAGCTCAGCGAACTTTATCAGGTGCCGTTCGAGCGCGACCGCACGCGGTCGCTGATCGTCGGGCTGATCGGCGGTGCGGTACCGACCGGCGTGGGCGTAGCCACGTCGTCAACGCTGATGTGGATCATGCCCGGCGGCGTGTTGCTCGGCCTTGGCGCCGCGGCGATGACCGCCGGCGCGCTCACCCGCGGCATCGGGCTCGTCTTCATCGAGAGCTTTGAGCGCGGCGCCAGCGCCGAATAAGTCGAAATTTGCGGATTGAGCCGTGTTCTGGGCCTGCGCCCCATGCAGCGATGGCTTAAGGCTTGCGCGCAGTCAGTCCGATCATCGCCGACATGCCACCGTGCGAGGTGCCTTCGTGGATCTCGCGCTCCTCCTCGACGATCTTGACGTCGCGAAAATCGCCGAACGCGCTTTCCAGCATCGCGCGGGTGTAGAGGTTCTCGATCTCCTTGGGCCCGCCGGTGCCGTAGTCGAGCTGCTTTGGCGTATAGCCGTGGACGATGAGCAGCCCGCCGGATTTGAGGGCGCGGCGCATGCCGGCCCATTTCACGGCGCGCTGCGCCGGCGAACTAAACTGCGTGAAAATCTCGACGACCACGTCGAAGGCGGCTTCCGGATAGTCGAAGGCGTGGATGTCGACCTGGCGGATGTCGACGGCGACGCCGCGCTCGGCCGCCAGCGCCCGCGCCTTGTTCTGCGCCGACGGCGAAAAATCGATCGACAGCACGTCAAGGCCCTGCTCGGCGAGCCAGACGCCGTTCCTGCCTTCACCGTCGGCGACCGCCAACGCCCGCCCGGCGCGCGGCAACAGCGGCTTGCAGGAGGCGAGAAAATAGTTCGGCGCCTTGCCGAAGGCGTAATCGGGCACCGCATAGCGGGTTTCCCAACGTTCAAATTCGCTCAATGACGTCTCCGGGGATGTGAGGTTAAGAATTTTGGCTATGGCACGACCGCGTCGCGCTTGCCGCTTGGCTCGGCAGTCACGCCGCTTGCCTCAGCGCTGGCGCGCTCGCCGGCAGGCTCATTGGATTCTTGATTCGATTCTTGCGGCACGCCACAGGCTGGAAACGGCGTGCCACGAAGCAGCGTCCGCCACAACCGCTTCAAATCTTCGGTGGGTCTGCAGGGTCGACCGGTCATTAAATTAATTATGGAGCATAGGCGCACCCTGCGCCACCGGTATGCGATGCAAACGGCACTCAAGAGCGATGCGTTATTGCGCGAGCAAATCAAACATCAGCCGACTAACAATTGCGGCGCGGCAGTAAAACCGAATGCTACAAGAACTATTGAAAGTGGTGCGGACGGCCGGACTTGAACCGGCATGGGAAGTTACTCCCGAGGGATTTTAAGTCCCTTGCGTCTACCATTTCGCCACGTCCGCAGAGCGGACAGCTATAACAGTGTCCGCAGCGCGGACACATATAGCACGTTCGCAAAATCTTCCCCCCGAAAGGCGCGATTGGGATCGAGCGGAGGTCCGTGGCGCGGTTTCTTCCCCGGCGCGCTACACGACGTCCCTCCCCTTTCAGGGGACGGACGAAAGCACGCGCGAACGGCTGACTTGATCCGAAGGTGAAACGATCGTCGGACCGCTGGCCCGCTATTCGCCGGGCTTCTTGGTGCCTTGCGATAACTGCTGCTTCTTGCTCTGCGCTTGCAGCTTCTTTTTCTCGGGCGGCGGTGAAGGCGCGGTGCGTACGCCGGCCCACGGATCGTTGGAGGTCTGCTGGTCCGGGATCTTCTTGGTCGCCGATTGGTAGGCCCGATCGATCGCCTGGTCGTGCTCGATCTGCTGCGGGGTCCGATGCTTCTCCTGTTCGAGATTGACGCTCGGCATCGGGAATTGCGCGGCGGCGGGGCCGGCAAGTGCGGCGATCATCGCCACAGCGCCGGCAATTTGCAGCAGGGTCTTTCGTACGATCGTCATTGGCTCACCGTCTGGTCTTTGTAGACCTATTCCTTAAAAACGTGCCCCCACAGGTCGTCCCAGTCGGCGCCCGAAATGTCGGTGACGCGGCCGTCCTTCTCGAAGAATTTGTTGGGCACCTGAAACATGGCAAGCATAAGTCCGCCTTCCGGCGTCCAGGCGGCGTGGCGGCTGCCGGCCTCGCGCCAGACGAATTCGCCGGGGCCGACGGAAAAGCCTTTGGCCGGGCCCTCTTTATCGACGAGCTTGCCCTCGAGCACATAGGTCTGCTCGATCTTGACGTGCTCGTGGTCGGGCAACGTGGCGCCGGGGGCGAACCGCATCAGCGCCGTGACCAGCCCGCTCTCCTTGTCGAACAACAGGCCTTTGACCTCGCAACCGGCAAAGCGGGTCTTTTTCCATTCCATCTCGGCCGGTCGCACGACGTGCGAATGGGTGTCAGGCGTGTCGTGCTTGGATTTGGGCGTGACGGCGTCCATGGCGTCCTCCTCACTCTGGGGTGTTGGGCATTATAGCCGATGGCGCGGTCGGCGCACTACAAGCCGGCGTCGCGGATCGGCGGCTGGAAGGCTAAGCCGGTGTCCCAGGGAAAATAAATCCAGGTGTCCTGCGACACTTCGGTTATGAAGGTGTCGACGAGCGGCCGGCCCATCGGCTTGGCATAGACGGTGGCAAAATGCGCGCGCGGCAACAGCGCCCGCACCACTTTCGCGGTCTGGCCGGTATCGACCAGATCGTCGACGATGAGCACGCCCGCCCCCTCCCCGCCGCCCGAAGCAACCACCGCCGCCGCGACCGCCTTGAGCACCTTCAAATCGCTCTGCCGGGTGTGATCGTAGCTCGCGATGCAAACCGTATCGATTAGCCGAATGCCGAGCTCGCGCGCCACAATGGCCGCCGGCACCAGTCCGCCGCGGGTGATGCAGACGAGCGCCTGGAACGGGCCGGCATCGGAGAGCCGCCAGGCCAGCGCACGGGAATCGCGGTGAAACTGGTCCCACGACACCGGAAAGATCTTTTCCGGGTTTTGCGGCTTATCCGGTTCGGGCGGCGGCGACGGCGGCATCGCCCGCATTATATCAGGGAATCTCGTAAACCACCGTCTCATCGGCGACGCCGCGCAACGCAGCGCGCTGCGCCGACGGTTGCAGGCTCAAATCCTCGAGGATTTTTGCCGACCGCGGATCGTCCACCACCGGCTTAGTCACGAAGATGGCGCGCGAAGACGCCAAGCCCTGCACGCGCGCCGCCACATTGACCGTCTGGCCGAAATAATCCTGGCTGTTGTTGAGCGTCACCGCGAGGCACGGACCCTCGTGAATGCCGATCTTGAGCAGCAAATCCTCGTTTTTGCGCTCGGCGTTGATGCGGCCCATGGCTTCGCGCATCCGCAGCGCCGCCGCGAGCGCCCGATCAGGGGTAGCAAACGTCGCCATCACCGCGTCGCCTATTGTTTTCACCACCGCGCCTGCTTCCGCCGCCACGATCTCGTTGAGAACACGGAAATGCTCGCGCACGAGATCATAGGCGACAAGATCGCCGACGCGTTCGTACAGCGCAGTCGAACCTTTGAGGTCCGTGAACAGGAAAGTTAGACTGGTGATCTTGAGCCGCTGATTGGGATCGAGCGTATCGGTCTGATAGATATCGCGGAAGGTCTGATTGGTCAGCAGCCGCTTCGCGGTCAGGAACGGGCGGCGCTTGGCGAGTAGATCGTGCAGCGCATCGCCGGCGACCCACAGCGTCGGCAGCACGCGGCGGTCGGTGCGGTTTTCCAGCGCTAGGCGCAACGGGCCAGGGTGCAGCTCGACGCCGCCTTCCGGCGCCCGGACTTTGTTGAACACCATCGACAGCGCTTGGCGGTCGCGCGTCGGTTCGCCTTTGACAGCGATGATTTGCCGGCCGTGGGTCACCGGATCGAACACGATGACGTAGCCTTCCGGCAATTGCACTGAGAGCACCGCCTTCTCGCCGGGCGGCAATTCGATCGAATCGATGGTGAATTCGGCGAGCTTGCCCGCCAGATCCTCCGGCAGATCGGCGCCTGAGCTCCAGAAGATCTGGCGATAATACTCGACCTCGGGTAGCGAATCCGGATCGTGTCCGGCGATGCGCCGCAGCCGCGGGCTCACCGTGAACGTGACTTCGACCATTTCGTCGAGAGTGGGCTTGTAGTCGGTGGCGCACAGCGTGCAGGCGTATTCTTCGCGATTGACGGTCTTGAGCGTGGCGCTGGCATCGAGCACGCCGCCGCAGCCGGGACAGATGACATTCCACGACAATTCGAACAGGCCGAGACGCGCCGCGTGCAGAAACGCGGCGATGGTGCGTTCCTCGTCGAGACCGTGTTTGGCGGCGAAAGCGAGCGCATTGATGCGGCACAGGTCGCGGTCCGGCGCCTCGCCGACCGCGCGTTCGATTGCCACCACGCAATCGGCGTCGGCCGATTGCCGCAACACATTGAAGAGAGCTTCAGATTCGCTCACCGCTGAAATCCCGCTCACGGTAGACCGCGTCCAGCAAAGGTAAGTGCCGGGGTCCGCTCCAACAAGGCTATCCCCGGCAGACGCCGCTCACAGCGAATTGATCCACGCCACCACTTGTTTGCGGGCGGCCAATGGCGTGGTCAGATGACCGGCGAAGACCTCGATATATTTGCTCTTCGGGCTCTTCGCCGCGGCGTCGAAGGCGTATTGCGGACCGCGGCGGTCTATCGGATCGAGCCTGCCGACAACCCAAAGGAGCGGCACCGGATGCGGCGCAGCGCCGATGGCGGCGGCGTTTTTCGGGATCACGGCCGGGCCGTCGGGATCGAACATGCTCAGATAAACCAGCGGCGTCGCATGCGCGATCAGCGGGATGCCCTGAGCCATATCGGGAAAGGTTTGCGGCATGTCGCCCTTGCCCTCGGCGACCAGCTTTTTTGCCCGCGCCACCGCGTCGGCGACGAAGCTGCGCAGGTTGCCGACTTCGGGCAGATGACCCGGGGCGAGCGCCACGACGCCGGCAAGTTCGTTCGACCGGCGCGCGGCATAGCCGATCGCCGCATTGGCGCCGAGCGAGTGGCCGATGATGACGATCCGTCGCGCGCCCTTGGCTTTGAGCCCCGCCACGGCCGCATCGATCTCGGCCATGGCCTGGTCGTAAGTGGCGGCGTAGCGGCGGTGGAACGACCACGGCATTTCCGGCGTCGCAACGAGCGCGCCTTCATCGCGCAACGCACTTAGGATTCCACCATTGAACGCGCCCGGCCAGCCGCCTTTGCCGTGCAGATAGACGATACCGAAGCCCTGCAGCCGCTCGTCGGGTGCGGCGCAGCAAATGTTCGGCAGCAGCGCCGCGGCAAAGACGAGCGTGCGAGCCAATAAGACGAGGATCCGGCGCCGGTTCATAGCTGCGCTCATCGGGCGGCACGATTGCGGGACGAAAGACAATTCCGGCCGCGATTGCGCCGCGGCCATCAGGCTTTGGCAAGCTCGACTTTGATGCGCACGAGCATCGCTTCGACCGCCGCTTTGGCAGCGGCAAGTTTTTGCGAATCGCGTGAGCGCACCACGACATTAGTATTGGCCTTGCCGTTTTCATCCTGGAACGGATAGGAGCCGATCACCACGTCGGGATTGCTCTTGGCGATCTCGCCGAGCGCGGTGCCGATATCGCCTTCGCGCAAATCGGCGCGCACGGTTTCCGAAAGCATCCGCGCGCCGGTCTTGAGCCGCGGCGTGACATATTCGAGCATCGCCTGCATCACGCTCGGGATGCCCGCCATCACGATGACATTGCCGATCCAGAAACCCGGCGCCCCGGAAATCCTGTTGAGTACGAGCTCGCCACCGATCGGCACGCGCGTCATGCGCATGCGCGCCTCGTTCATCACGCCGCCGGTGGCGGCGACACGCGCCTGCATGATTTCCACCGCGCCGGGATGGAAGTCGATGGGCACGCCCAACGCCTTGGCCACACATTCAGCAGTGATGTCGTCATGCGTCGGGCCGATGCCGCCGGTGGTGAATAGATAGGTGTAACGCGCCCGCAATGCGTTCACCGCGGCGACGATTTCCGCCTCTTCGTCGGGAACGACGCGCACTTCCTTGAGATCGATACCGATGCCGGTGAGATATTCGGCGATGTAGCCGATATTCTTGTCCTTGGTGCGGCCGGACAAAATCTCGTCGCCGATGACGAGAACCGCGGCGGTGACGATGCCGCCTTCGATCTTGCCGGCGCCATTGGCCAAGCTGTCCGACATTAGCGCGATCCCCGTGCTCAACTCCTCCTAGCCCGACGGTGGCGGCGGCTCAAGGCGGCAGCGGTGAATGGAGGGTATGGATGGGTTCAGGGCCGGGATTGCGGCATAGCCGGCGAGGCGAGAATATCGTCGCGCTTTTCGAGATATTCGTCGCGATCGATCTCACCGCGCGCATAGCGCCGGGCCAGGAGTTCGAGCTCGCTGGTATCCCGCGTTGCGTCCCGCATCGCGGCCATGGCGAGCATGCGCCGGCGCCATTTGTGCTGCACGTACCAAGCGGTAGCCGCAATCACGATTCCGACGATCAGGATTGGCTCGATCATAGTTTGGCTCGGCTCTCAGCCTTATAACCGGGCATGGGTCTTTGCGGTTCCGGTCAGCCGTCCCGATGGTCAAACCGCCCAAAACATGAGCAATAATGCGCCAAAGGCTGGCAACCAGCCCATGCCCTTGCGCGTTCGAACTGGCGCGAAGCTTGCTACAAGTAGCGGTGCCGCAGACGTTTTACGGTGGGGGCGGGCCGGGGACGACATGTTTGACGAAATGCGAGGCAGCGGGGACGCCGTGCGACCGGCCTATGCCGAACTGTCGCAATGGCTCGCCGAGGTCAAGCCGGACGTGCTGGACTTCCGCCGGCGCGAGGCCGAGCTGTTGTTTCGGCGCATTGGCATCACGTTTGCGGTCTATGGCGACCCGGAGGCGCAGGAGCGCCTCATACCCTTCGACGTCATCCCGCGCATCATCGCGGCCAAGGAATGGGAGACGTTGCGGCGCGGCCTCGAACAGCGCGTCAAGGCCATCAATGCCTACATCAAGGACGTCTATGGCCGCCGCGAGATCTTGAAGGCCGGCCTCGTCCCAGAAGATCTGGTGTTTCAAAATCCGGTGTTTCGGCCGGAGATGAACGGCCAGAAAGTGCCGCACGATATCTATGTGCACATCGCCGGCATCGACATCGTGCGGCTCGACGCCGATACCTTTTACGTGCTCGAGGACAATGCGCGCACGCCGTCCGGGGTCTCCTATATGCTGGAGAACCGCGAGATCATGCTGCGGCTGTTTCCCGAACTGTTCTCGCGTTATCGCGTCGCGCCGGTGGAGAATTACCCGGACGAACTTTTGGAGACGCTCAAATCGGTGGCGCCGCCGTCGGCGTCATCCGAGCCGAACGTCGTGCTGTTGACGCCGGGCGTCTATAATTCCGCCTACTACGAGCATTCGTTCCTCGCCGACAAGCTCGGCATCGAGCTGGTCGAAGGCCGCGATCTCGTCGTCAAAAGCGACGTCGTTTACATGCGCACCACCGAAGGATTAAAGCGCGTCGACGTCATCTACCGGCGGATCGACGACGATTTTCTCGATCCGCTGGTGTTCCGGCCCGACAGCGGGCTTGGCGTGCCGGGCCTGATGTCGGCCTATCAGGCCGGCAGCGTCACGCTCGCCAATGCGGTCGGCACCGGCATCGCCGACGACAAAGCGGTCTACAGCTACATGCCGGAGATCGTAAAATTCTATCTCGGCGAAGAACCGCTCCTCAAGAATGTGCCGACCTGGCGCTGCCGCGAAGACGAGCATCTCGCTTATGTGCTCGACCACCTCGAAGAACTGGTCGTCAAGGAAGTGCACGGCTCCGGCGGTTACGGCATGCTGATTGGACCCAAAGCCGACAAGGCAAGCATCGCCGCGTTCCGCGCCAAGCTCAAATCCGACCCTAAGAATTTCATTGCGCAACCGACGCTGGCGCTATCGACCTGCCCGACTTGCGTCGACGAAGGCATTGCGCCGCGCCACGTCGATCTGCGGCCGTTCGTTCTCTCCGGCCGCACCCGCACCCGCATCGTGCCCGGCGGCCTGACGCGGGTCGCTCTCAAGAAAGGCTCGCTGGTCGTCAATTCGAGCCAAGGCGGCGGTACCAAGGACACATGGGTTTTGGACAATTGAAGAATTGGGTCTTGGACAATCGAATCTTGGACAGCTGAAGAAGCGGGCCTTGACGGATGAAACGCTAAAAAACATGCTCTCGCGCACCGCCGATAATCTTTATTGGCTCGCCCGCTATGTCGAGCGCGCGGAATATATTGCGCGCATCCTCGACACCACGCTGCGGCTCACAGCGCTGCCGCTCGCCTATGTCGGCACCACCAATGAATGGGAATCGGCGGTCGCCACGGCGGGTTGCGCCAGCGCTTTCTTCGAGGCCTACAAGGAAGCCAATGAGGAGACCGTCACCGAATTCCTCGCCTTTTCGACCAGCAATCCGTCGTCGATCCGCAACTGCTTCGAAAGCGCCCGGCTCAATGCGCGCGCCGTGCGCACCGCGCTGACTATCGAAATGTGGGACGCCATCAACAGCGCCTGGCTCGAGCTCAAGCGTTGGGGCAACGGCCCCAGTTCGCGCGAGGAATGCGCTCGCTTCCTGCGTTGGGTGCAGGGCTCCTCATTGCAGTTCGACGGTTCGGCCTACCGCACCATGCTGCGCAACGACGCCTACTGGTTCTCTCGGCTCGGCGTCTATATCGAGCGCGCCGACAACACTGCGCGCATTCTTGACGTGAAATACCACCTGCTCTTGCCGGCGATCGAAAAGGTCGGCGGCCCGCTCGATTACTTCCAGTGGACCGCGATCCTGCGCACCGTCTCCGCGCTCACCGCCTATCACTGGGTCTATCGCGAGAACGTCAAGCCGTGGCTGGTCGCCGATCTGCTCATCCTCAGAGACGAGATGCCGCGCTCGCTCGCCAGTTGCTACGAAAACCTAGTGCAAAACCTCGACCGCATCGCCAACGCCTATGGCCGCCAAGGGCCGGCGCAGCGCCATGCCCGCACCGTGCGCGCGCGGCTGGAAAACGCCAAGATCGAGGACATTTTCCAGAGCGGATTGCACGAATTCATCGACGAATTCGTCGAGGACAACAACCGCCTCGGCACCGCGGTCACTCAGCAATATCTGCTGTAAACGGGAATCGGCGATCAGTAGTCAGTAATCAGAAAAGCAAGAGGACATAGCACGCTATGTTGTCTATCTTCTGACTACTGACCGCTGATAACTGTCGCCTGATCCCCATGCGCCTGCGTGTCTTTCACCGCAACACCTACCGCTATGATCCGCCTGCCGCCGGCGTCATCCAAGTATTGCGCCTGACGCCTCGCAACCACGAGGGGCAATACGTGGTGCGCTGGCGCATCGATGTCTCGGCCGATGCCCGGCTCGCCGCCCATGAGGACGCCTTCGGCAATCTCACCCACGTGTTCTCCGTCGACGGGCCGTTGCGCGAGCTGTCGGTCGAAGTCGACGGCGAGGTCGAGACCCAGAACACCAACGGCATCGTGCGCGGCACCGTCGAGCGTTTCGCGCCAAGCCTGTTTTTGCGCGATACCGCGTTGACCCGGGCCGACGCGGCGATCCGCAGTTTTGCGCAAGGCATCCGCAGTGCTGCAGGCGGCGACGTGCTCGCGCAATTGCACGCTCTGCTCGACCGGCTCTACGAGGAAATGACCCACGTCACGGATGAAGCCGACGGCGCCGCCAATGCTGCCGAAGCTTTTGCCCGCAAACGCGGACTGTCGCGCGATCTGAGCCACATCTTCATCGGCGCCGCGCATAGCCTCGGCGTTCCTGCACGCTACGTCGCCGGCTACCACTGCGCCGACGAGGCAGCCACCGCGCCGGCGGCAGGTCATGCCTGGGCCGAAGCCTCGGTGCCCGATCTCGGCTGGGTGGCATTCGATCCGGCCCATGGCTTCTGTCCGACCGATGCGCATGTGCGCGTCGCCATCGGGCTTGATTCGCTCGGCGCAGCGCCGGTGCGCGGCATGCGCTATGGGCCTGGTGCCGAAACGCTGGAGATCGCGATTAAGGTCGGTCAGTAGGCGCTGATCTCTCTGTTTTGCCGAACAGAATGATATATAGAGCCCACCCGGGAGCTTGAGTCGATGACTTATTGCTGTGGCATTCTCGTGCGCGAGGGGCTCGTGATGTTCGCGGACACCCGAACCAATGCCGGCGTTGACAACATCTCGACCTTCCGCAAGCTGCACGTGTTCAAGGATCCGAAGAAACGGGTCATGGCCATCGCCTCGGCGGGGAATCTGTCGATCAGCCAGTCGGTGGTCAGCATCCTGACCGAAGGCTACGACAATCCGGAAACCGGCGAGCGTGAAACGCTGATGAACTCGCCGAGCATGTTTCAGGCCGCCCAGCGCGTCGGCCACGTCATTCGCACCATCCACGCCACCGAAGGCAAGGCGCTGGAGGCGTCCGACG
This sequence comes from Xanthobacteraceae bacterium, assembly GCA_030038415.1. Lineage (GTDB taxonomy): Bacteria > Pseudomonadota > Alphaproteobacteria > Rhizobiales > Xanthobacteraceae > BOG-931. The sequence continues at coordinate 17,923 of JASHOX010000096.1, read as the reverse complement.
TGACCTTCGACGTCTCGTTTCTGTTCGGCGGCCAGATCATGGGCGAGCGGATGCGGCTGTTCATGGTATATTCGGCCGGCAATTTCATCGAGTGCACGACCGACACGCCGTATTTGCAGATCGGCGAGCACAAATACGGCAAGCCGGTGCTCGATCGCGCCATCAATTACGAAATGGATATTTACGACGCGCTCAAAGTCGGGCTGGTTTCCATCGATTCCACCATGCGTTCGAACCTGTCCGTCGGTTTGCCGATAGATCTAATGGTATTGCGGCGCGACACCTGCGATCCGGAACTGATCTACCGCATCGAGCCCGGCGAGCCGTACTTTACCGACCTGCGCGAACGCTGGTCGGCGGCGTTGCGCGCCGCCCATATCGGCATCCCGCGGCCGCCTTATCTCAACAGGCGCTGAAACGACCCCCGGCAAGGCAGTCACGACACAATTAACGTTTGATTAACGACGGCACGTGGAACCGCTCACGCCACTCGTTCCACGCGCTTGTGCTCGCTCATTGCAAGCCATTGGAAAGCTTTGCTCCCTAAGGTCGCACCCGAGCCAGCAACGCAAAGGGTGGAAGCGTGTTGCCTTCGGCGCGTTTGCCCATCGCCGGGGAAAGGAAAGGGTCGCGGTGGGACCAGGCGCGCTTGGTCACCCCGATCGGCGTCATCGTCGTTGTAGCGATCCTCTGCGTCATCGTCGCGGTGCTGACCTCCGCCCGCCGCGCCGATGAAGTTGCGTTCAATACCGAACAGCAACTGATGGTACAGTCGATCGACGAGCACGGCCTGCATGCGATGCACCTCGTCGAAGGCGTGGCCGCGACACCGAGCGCCACCGCCAGGATCCGTACCGACTACGATCCGCAATGGGCCGACCAGCGGATCGGCCAATGGCTGGCAAAATTTCATTTCGACGTCGCAATGATCGTCGACGGCGCTGATCGCGTCGAATACAGATATCCCGCCGCCAATCTGGGTGAACGCGACTTGTCGGCCGAAGTTGCGCCGATCATCGCTCTGTTGCGGGGGCGGCTTAACGCGATGCCGGCTCAGGCCGTCGCCTTGATCGAAGGACAGGACCCGGCGAAGCCTGGCCGCAGCGCGGTCCTGGTGCAGAACTTTTTCGGACAACCCGCCTATGTCGCAGCGGTGGCGGTCGGATCGGATACCGATCTCGCGCACGGCAATGACAGCGCGCCGATCGTGCTCGCGGTGAAATATATCGGTGCGCGTTTGCTCGACAAGATCGGCAGCCGCCTCCAATTGGCCAGCCTGCGCGCGATCGCCAAACCCTCCGCAAAAGCCGATGGCAATCACTCTTTGGATCTTACCGACGTGCAGGGCGGGATGGTCGCCCGCTTTTCCTGGAAGCCGACGCGGCCCGGCGGCGCAATCGTGGCCAGCGTGGCGCCGTTCATCGCGGTGGCGCTCGCCGGCTTCGCGCTGTTCGTCGTGCTCGGCATCCGCTACATGCGGCGCACCGCCGAAGAAATCGCCACCGGCGAGCGGCAACTGCGCCATCTGGCGCTGCACGATCCGGTCTGCGGCCTGCCCAACCGCATTTATTTCGGCGAGCGCCTCGAACAGACCATCAACAATGTCCGCGGCGGCGGGCTTTCCGCCGCGGTATTCTACATCGATCTCGACCACTTCAAGGACGTCAACGATACGCTCGGCCATCACATCGGCGATGAGCTCATTCTCAACGTGACGCAGCGATTAAGCCGCATCATGCGCGGCGACGACCTGGTGGCGCGGCTCGGCGGCGATGAATTCGCCATCATCACCACCTGCGCCTCGGATTCCTATTCGCTGCAGGCGATCGCGGGCCGGATCATTGCCGCGGTCTGCGCGCCCTACGCCATTTCGGGCCACAACATCATCATTGGCGCCTCGATCGGCATCGCCGCGATCGACCGCCGCGTCGGCGATGCCGCGGACATCTTGCGCTATGCCGATATGGCGCTGTACCGCGCCAAGAACGAAGGCCGCAACCGCGCCTGCATCTACGATGCGGCGATGGACGCCGACCTGTCGAACCGAAAATTGCTGGAAGGCGATCTGCTGCAGGCGATCAAGAACGACGGCTTACGCGCCGCTTATCAACCGATCGTCAATGCCGCGGGCGATACGGTTGTCGGCGTCGAGGCGCTGGCGCGCTGGACGCACCCGACCCACGGCGAGATACCGCCGTCGCGTTTTATTCCGATCGCCGAGCACTCCGGGCTGATCATCGAGCTTGGCGAATGGATGTTGCGGCGCGCCTGCCTCGACGGCCGCAACTGGCCGAATCTGGCGATTTCGGTCAACGTCTCGCCGCTGCAGTTCCGCCGTTCCGACTTCGTCGAAGTGGTGGAGCGCATTCTCACCGAGACCGATTTCGACGCCAACCGGCTCGAGCTCGAGCTTACGGAGAGCACGCTCCTTGGCAACCTGGAGACCGCGGAATTGTCGATGCTGCGGCTGAAAGCCATCGGCGTGCGCTTCGCGCTCGACGACTTCGGCACCGGCTATTCGAGCCTGCTCTATCTGCGGCGCTTTCCGTTCGACAAGCTCAAGATCGACTCTAGCTTCGTGCGCTCGATCGAAAAGGCACCCGACGCCGCCGCGATCGTGCATGCCGTGGTCAGCCTGGGACGCGGCCTCGGCATGAAGGTCACCGCCGAAGGCGTCGAGACCGCCGAGCAGCATCTGTTCCTGCGCGCCGCAGGCGTGCATTCGATGCAGGGTTTCCGTTTCGGCAAGCCCGGCACCGCAGGCGAGATCGATCACCGGCTCGCTTCGCCCGACGACTATCGCGTCGGCAGCCCCGACCAGGAAGTCGCGCTGGCGAGCTGACGGCTTGCCGTCATTCCGGGGCACGCCAAAGGTGCGAACCCGGAATCCATAGCCCCTGACCTCGCTGACCAGACCTCGCCCATCGTGATTGTGGGTTCCGGACAACCGCTTCGCGGTTTCCGGAATGACGCGCAGGGGATTGCCGCCGCGCGGCGGCTTCGCCACTATCGCCGCGCAACAACATGACGGGAGGCAAATATGGCCGCGAAAAAAGTTGCATTGGTGACCGGAGCCGGCACCGGCGTGGGCCGTGCGGTGACGCTCGCGCTGATGCGCGAGGGCTATGCGGTGGTGCTCGCCGGACGGCGGAAAGACATGCTCGAAGCGGTCGCCAAGGAGGGCGCGCAGACGCCCGGCGAAGCCTTGACGGCGCCCACCGACGTTGCCGATCCGGCCTCAATCAAAGCACTGTTCGCCAAGACCAAAGAGCATTACGGCCGGCTCGACCTCCTGTTCAACAATGCCGGCATCGGCGCCCCGGCGATGCCGATCGAGGAGATTCCGCTCGACAAATGGCAGGCCGTGGTCGCCACCAATTTTACCGGCGTCTTTCTGTGCACTCAGGAGGCGATCAAGATCATGAAGGCGCAAAATCCGCGCGGCGGCCGCATCATCAATAACGGCTCGATCTCGGCGCACACGCCGCGGCCGGGCGCGGCCGCCTACACCGCGACCAAGCACGCGGTCACCGGCCTGACCAAACAGACCGCGCTCGACTGCCGCGGCAGCGACATCTGCTGCGGTCAGATCGACATCGGCAATGCGGCCACCCCGCTCACTGATCGTATGGTGCAGGGCGAGGGCGTGCTGCAGCCCGATGGTAGCAAGAAGATCGAAGCGCGCATGGCCGCCGAGGACGTCGGCCGCGCAGTCGTCTACATGGCGAGCCTGCCGCTCGACACCAATGTGCTGTTCATGACGGTAATGGCGAACCTGATGCCGTTCGTCGGGCGCGGCTGAACCGCATTTCCCATGCTTGCGGAATGGCGCGAATTCTACGGGCTGCTCGGCACCGCCGCGGCGGCGCTGGTGGCGCTGCTCTTCGTTGCCGTCTCGATCAGCACCAGCGTGCTGACGCCGGATCCGGACAGCCGCGGCAACACCAGCACATACATGAGCCCGGTCGTATTCCACTACGCCAACGTCCTGTTTCTCAGCCTGATCGCGCTCATTCCGACGCAAACCTGGGAATCCTTCGGCGTGGTGATCGGTGCCGCCTCGGCCGGCAGCGTCATTTATTCGATCGTCATCGCGGTGCGGGTCCACCGCAATCCGATTTCCGATCTTCCCGACCGGCTGTGCTACGGCATCATCCCGATGCTGTGCTACGCCTCAGGCCTGGTCGTTGCGCCTCTGGTGCTTGAAGAGAAACCCGCGGGCCTCAACATCCTGGCCGGCGCGGCGCTGCTGCTGCTCGTCATCAATATCCGCAACGCTTGGGATCTGATGATTTCGCTGGCGCGGCGGGTCAATCGGTCGCTGTAACCCTAATCGTCGTCCCCGCCCTCACCTTTGCCAGCGTCTTCACATCGCCAAGCGCCTTCGCCCAGATGTTGCAGGGGCTCGCCAACCGCGTCTCGTCGCCCTGCGAGATCGGCGTGCGGCCGAAGCCGATGGCGATGGCATGCCCGTCGGGCCAATAGGCAATCTCGCCGGGGGTAACCACGGCCTTGGCGTCTTTCTCGCGGGCGGCCCTGACCGGGATCTCGAAATAAACCTCCTCGCCCCAGGTCAGCGCCGAGGCGGTGAGCGGCAGCGCCGCCGCGATCGCTTTCGCCGTCGGCGTGTCGAGCAGTTCAGCTTCAAGCGTGAGCGAGGCGAATTCGAAGCGAATGCGCATGAGCGTCTCCAGACTTATTCAATCGAATTATCGCCCGCCGCCGCCGGCGAAAAAAGGTCGTCCGCAGTGCGGCCGCAGGCGAACAATTTCAAGAACGGACGCCTGGCGTCTTCGGGTTGCGCCTAGCCGTAAGTCTGTGGCCGATCCCTGACCTGGATTGCTTCGCTTTGCTCGCAATGACGAATACAGTGCCAAGTTGGGGAATCGGGGCACACACCATAATGCTAAACCTGCAATCGGCGCTGGGCGTGGTTGCGATCCTCGCCATCGCCTTCGTGATCAGCGAGGACCGCCGCGCGGTGCCGTGGCGCCCGGTGGTGGTCGGGCTGGCGCTCACTTTCGCGTTGGCGCTGCTGATGCTCAAAGTGCCGCAGGCCAAGATTGCATTCGTGTGGATCAACGATGCGGTGAACGTGCTCGCCGCCGCGACGCGAGCCGGCACCGCTTTCGTGTTCGGCTATGTCGGCGGCGGCCCGCTGCCGTTCGAGTTGAAAAACCCCGGCAACGAATTCGTGCTGGGGTTTCAGGCTTTGCCGATAGTGCTGATCATTAGCGTGCTGTCGTCGCTTTTATTCTATTGGCGCATCATGCCACCGATCGTACGCGGGTTTTCCTGGGCGCTGGAAAAGACGCTCGACGTCGGCGGCGCCGCCGGCCTCTCCACCGCGGCCAGCACCTTCGTCGGCCATGTCGAGGCGCCGCTGTTCATCCGGCCATATCTGGCGCAGCTGTCGCGCGGCGAAATGTTCATCGTCATGACCGGCGGCATGGCGCGCATCGCCGGCACGGTGTTCGTGCTCTATGCCACCATCCTCGGTCCCTACATTCCCGACGCCGCCGGCCATATCATGGTGTGCTCGGTGCTCGGCGCGCCGGCGGCGATCTTCATCAGCTTGCTGATGGTTCCCGATCCCGAGGAGAAGCATACTGGCGGCGCGCTCGACGAGGTCGCGCAATCCGCCAACTCGACCATGGACGCCATCGTCAAGGGCACCGGCGCGGGGCTCGAATTACTCCTCAACATCGTCGCCATGCTGATCGTATTCGTGGCGCTGGTTTACCTCGCCAACGCCATCCTCGGCCTGTTGCCGGACGTCTTCGGCGCGCCGCTGACACTGCAGCGCGTGCTTGGCTGGATCATGGCGCCGGTGTGCTGGCTGATGGGCATTCCATGGTCGCAGGCGGTGACCGCCGGCGGGCTGATGGGCATCAAGACCGTGCTTAACGAACTCGTCGCCTACCTGCAGCTTGCGGCGCTGCCGCCCGGCACGCTTGATCCTCGTTCACGATTGATCATGCTCTACGCCATGTGCGGCTTCGCCAATTTCGGCTCGCTCGGCATCATGATCGCGGGGCTTGCGACCATGTGCCCGGAAAAGCGCGACGAAGTGGTCTCGCTCGGCCTCAAATCGATTATTTCCGGCACGCTGACGACATGCCTGCTCGGCGCGATCGTGGGCGTGCTGACGCCGTGAACTAAGTGGCGTGGCTGCCTATTTCAGGCTGGCGGTAAAAAGGCCGTCGAATTTCATCCGGTCGGCTGCAGGAGTTCCAGCTTCGCCCGATGGCGAAGCGGGCGCTATCGCCGCGGCGTGCTGCCGTTCCGCAAGCGGCGCCGCCTTGGTTGCGAAGGCGGCGTCGATCTTGATCTTGAGCGCCTGCGCATTGAACGGCTTGACGATGTAGCTGTTGGCGCCCGCTTTCTTGGCGGCGATAACATTGTCCGACTTCGATTCACCGGTCACGACCACGGGAATCCGATTGAGGCCCGGGTCGCTTCGCATTTCGTATAGGAAATCGCGGCCGGTCAGCGGCGCCATGTCCCAGCTCGAGATGACGAGGCTGTAGCGTCTGGCGCGCATCTTGGCGAGAGCTGCGCCGCCATCAGCCGCATCGTCGACGTCGACGGCGCGCAATCGTTGCAGCAGCGCACGGAGTATACGAATCTCCGCGGCGTGGCCGTCGACCACGAGCACCGGCGCGGATGGATCGAATGCCATGGTTGGCTATCGTGTCAGCCTATCGGCGCATCATGAGCACACTCATGCGTGTCGCTCGAAAAACGGGCGGGACGCTCCGGGCGGTCCCAATGAAATCGCCGGCTACGCTACAATGACAGATTGAAGCTTCGGTAAAGACAGCCTGATATCGCACTGCGATATCAGGCTGGATCCATCTCTAGGATCGACCCTCCGACCCAAGCCGCCCGTCAATGCAGCCGGAATTCGCCGTCGATGGCGCGGATCTCGGCGGGTTTGATCAGCCGCGCATGAGCGACGGTCACGGAGTGCAACGGGCCTTCCAGGGTTTCCAGCCAGAAATTGAGAAATTTGTTCAGAACCGGGAAGTTCGGGCAAAGATCGTAATCCTGCCAGACATAGGTCTGTAACAGCCACGGATGGTCGGGCCGCCGATAGAGGATATTGGCGGTGGTCAATCCATAGCCTTCGAGGTGACTGCGAAACTCTTTCGACACCATAGTGCCCTCCAATCCCGGCACGGGAATGTTTCGAAACTCGCCTTGCTATTGCAAGCCTCAAAAATGAATAAGTTGTGTACTTTCAAGGCAATAGCAGCATCCATCCGCCCGTGCTAACAGCCCGGTTGCGGCCATACCTGTCCTGATCTCAACGGAACTTTCTGGGACAAGTTTCCTCTGGCGGAACCGAAATATTTCGCCGGCTCGATGGGAAGCCGCGGCGGTTAACCAATGGCGAAGGGGCCCCGGCATCGGCTGTTGGCAATCTTTTCCGAGGAGTGCTAAAAAATTTTCAGGCACCTCTTGCGGGCGCAAAAGTCGCGCCCCATGTCGCCGCCGAGCGGTCAGCCGAGGGACACGATCCGAGCGATCATGTGCTGATCTTGGGGGACCGTTGCACTCACACACGCCTGTCTTTTCAATAACTTAGGAGGACACCATGAAGTTTCGTCCGCTTCACGACCGCGTCGTCGTCAAGCGCATCGATGCCGAGGAGAAGTCTGCCGGCGGCATCATCATCCCCGACACCGCCAAGGAAAAGCCGTCGCAGGGCGAGGTCATCGCCGTCGGCCCGGGTGGCCGCGACGAGGCCGGCAAGCTGATCCCGATCGATGTGAAGGTCGGCGACCGCGTGCTGTTCGGCAAATGGTCGGGCACCGAGGTCAAGATCGACGGCCAGGAGCTGTTGATCATGAAGGAATCCGACATCATGGGCGTGCTCGACGAGACCGTCGCCCGCAAGAAGGCCGCGTAACATAACGCGGCTTTTTGATTCAACCAGATCAAACGGAGTGAATTTCTATGGCTGCCAAAGAAGTCAGATTCTCCGTCGATGCGCGCGACAAGATGCTGCGCGGCGTCGACATTCTCGCCAATGCGGTGAAGGTGACGCTCGGCCCCAAAGGCCGCAACGTCGTGCTCGATAAATCGTTCGGCGCGCCCCGCATCACCAAGGACGGCGTCACCGTCGCCAAGGAAATCGAGCTTGACGACAAGTTCGAGAACATGGGCGCGCAGATGGTGCGCGAGGTCGCCTCGAAGACCTCGGACATCGCCGGTGACGGCACCACGACGGCGACCGTGCTCGCCGCCGCGATCGTGAAAGAGGGCTCGAAGGCGGTTGCCGCCGGCATGAACCCGATGGACCTCAAGCGCGGCATCGACCTCGCGGTCGAGACCGTGGTCGAGGAGCTGAAAAAGTACTCGAAAAAGGTCACCTCCAACGACGAGATCGCCCAAGTCGGCACTATTTCGGCCAACGGCGACCACGAGATCGGCCGCTTCCTCGCCGAGGCGATGAAGAAGGTCGGCAACGAGGGCGTGATCACGGTGGAAGAGGCCAAGAGCCTCGAGACCGAGCTCGACGTGGTCGAGGGCATGCAATTCGACCGCGGCTACATCTCGCCCTACTTCATCACCAACGCCGACAAGATGCGCGTGGAGATGGAAGACCCCTACATCCTCATCAACGAGAAGAAGCTCTCGGCTCTGAACGAACTGCTCCCGCTCCTGGAAGCCGTCGTGCAGACCGGCAAGCCGCTTCTGATCGTCGCCGAGGACGTCGAGGGCGAGGCGCTGGCCACGCTTGTCGTCAATAAGCTGCGCGGCGGGCTGAAAGTCGCGGCGGTGAAGGCCCCGGGCTTCGGCGATCGCCGCAAGGCGATGCTGCAGGATATCGCCATCCTGACCGGCGGCACGGCGATCAGCGAAGACCTCGGCATCAAGCTCGAGAATGTCACGGTCGCCATGCTCGGCAAGGCCAAAAAGGTGATGATCGACAAGGAGAACACCACGATCGTCAACGGCGCCGGCAAGAAGAAGGATATCGAGGACCGCATTGCGCAGATCAAGGCGCAGATCGAGGAGACCACCTCGGACTACGACCGCGAGAAGCTCCAAGAGCGGCTGGCCAAGCTCGCCGGCGGCGTCGCGGTGATCCGCGTCGGCGGCGCCACCGAGGTCGAGGTGAAGGAACGCAAGGACCGCGTCGACGACGCGATGCATGCGACCCGCGCCGCGGTCGAGGAAGGCATCCTGCCGGGCGGCGGCGTCGCGCTCTTGCGCGCCACCGAGGCGCTCAAGCGGGTGCGCACGCAAAACGAAGACCAGAAGCACGGCGTCGATATCGTGCGGAAGGCTTTGTCGGCCCCGGCGCGCCAGATCGCGGTGAATGCCGGTGAGGACGGCTCGGTCATCGTCGGCAAGATCCTGGAGAAGGATCAATACAGCTTCGGCTTCGACGCTCAGGATGCCGAATACGTCGACATGGTGAAGAAGGGCATCATCGACCCGACCAAGGTCGTGCGCCAGGCTCTGCAAGGCGCGTCCTCGGTCGCCGGGTTGCTCATCACCACCGAAGCGATGGTCGCCGAGCTGCCGAAGAAGAAGGACGCCATGCCGGCCATGCCTCCGGGCGGCGGCGGAATGGATTTCTAAGTCCACACGTCAGGCGACGTGGAAATGCGAAGGCCCGGGAGCAATCCCGGGCCTTTTGCTGTTTTCTGTCACCCTGAGGCGCGAGCGAAGCGAGCCTCGAAGGGCGACGGCTAGGGCGCTTCGGTGCATCCTTCGAGGACCGCTTCGCGGCCACCTCAGGATGACGGTTCCATTTTCCCCAATGCGTAAGCCTGATCGATCAACCGCACCAAGCGGGCGCAGTCGTGCACGGAAATCGACGGCGCCTTGCCGGCCTGCCAATGGTCGAGCGCGTCGCGCACCGCGGCAAAATAGGGCGCAGTGAGATCCGCGCCGGGCAGGACCTTGTCACCGTCTTTGGTCGCGAGCTTCACGACGCCGTCTTTCATGGTGAGGATGGCGTCGCGCCCGGCGAGCTTCCACTCGCCATCGGTGCCGTCGCGGGGAAAGGTATTGCCAACCTCGACGGTGCCGAGGATGCCGCTCGCCGAGCGTAACAGTACCGAGGCGTAGTCTTCGACAGCGTTGCCGTGGGCGCGGGAGCTCAATTGCGCGCCGGTAACTTTAGCGTCCTCTCCGGTCAGATGCCAAAACATGTCGAGGCCGTGGGGGCCGAGATTGCGCAGGGCGCCGCCGCCGGCCTCCGCCGGATCGAGCATCCATGGGCAGTCCCAGGCCGCGTAACGTGGCGGCGCCGGGCGGTTGATGCGAACGTAAATGTGCGACAGCGGGCCGAAGGCTTTTGCGGCGAGGAGTTCGCGGGCACGCGCGGCGAAGGGAGCGTAGCGTTGCGCCAGCGGGACGGCGACGAAGGCATTTTTGCGCGCTGCCTTTTCGGCAATGGGATCGACTTCCTTGGCGTTCAAGCCCATCGGCTTTTCCATCAGGAACGGATAGCCGGCGTCGATGAGATCGTGAGCGATCCTCGCCATCTGGCTGTGCCGTCCCAGCGCGACGACGAAATCGGGTCGCAGCGTCTTTAGCATCTCGTGGTAATCGGTGAAGACCGGCGGGTTACCGACCTCGGCGGCCCGCTTGGCGACGAGAACTGTGTCAGAATCCTGCAGACCGACCAACTCGACGTCCTTCATGGCGCAAAGGTGGCGCAGATAGGCGGCATCGTTGAGCGCGTGCCAGTGGCTCACTCCAATAGCGGCGACGCGAATGGGCATGGGAACTCTTCTTGCTTTGTTGAATGCGGACGGCGCGGGGAATCAGGCGTTGGTCGGAGCGAGCCCGAGAATCTGCCGCGCCTCTCCAGGCGTGGCAACATGGTCGCCCAATATCTCAATGATCTTCGCCGCTTTCTCGACCAGCGCCGCATTGCTCGGCGCGAGCTTGCCTCTTTCCAGGTAGAGATTGTCTTCGAGGCCGACGCGCGGATGGCCGCCGAGCAGCACGGTCTGCGCCACCATGGGAAACTGATGCAGCGAAATGCCGAAGGCAAACCACGGCGACTGCGGCGGCAACAGATTGCGCATATAGGTCATGGCCTCCGGCGTCGCCGGCTGGCCCCAGGAGATGCCCAAGCAGATCTGGAACATGCCGGGCGGCCTGACGTAGCCCTGCTCGAGAAAACGCTTGGCGAGAAGGAGATGGCCGGTCTCGAATACTTCAAGCTCGGGCATCACACCGGCGCTCTTGATCGCCTCCGCCATCGCCTGCAGATGGGAGGGCGTGTTGACGAAGACGCGGTCGCCCATATTGAGACTGCCCATATCGAGGCTGCAAATGTCGGGCTTGAGCTCGACCACGTGGCGCACGCGATCTTCGGGGGACTTCAGCGAACTGCCGGGACCCGGCTTTGAAGGGTCGTTTTCGTCATGCGTGAAGCGCGCGCCCGGGCCGGTGGTCAGGTTGATCAGCACGTCGCCATTGCGCGCCCTGACGCGCTCCATCACCTCGCGATAATGCGCGGTTTCCATGCTCGGCTTGGTGGTGTTCGGATCGCGGACGTGGATGTGCACGATCGCGGCGCCGGCCTTGGCGGCATCGAGCGCCGAATTGGCGATCTGTTCCGGCGTCACCGGCACCGCCGGATTGCGGCCGGGCGTATCGGCCGAGCCGGTGACCGCGCATGAGATGATGACTTTGCGCTGCATGATCCTCCCCCAATGTTCGGTTATGTCTGCGGATTCTTTCGCGGCCGCGGCACCGAAACCTCTTGTGTTATAGCCGGGCCGTCCCGCGCTGTCGCGCCAAACGCGCTGCGCTGAGAGCCTCGCAGAAAATGAAATCGGCCCTATCTAATAGGCGCGCTGGTCGGCAACAGCTTCCCGACTCCATATGAATCGAGCTCTCTACGCCGCATTGCCGGAATGGTTGACGCAGGCCGGCTTGGCCGGGACCCCCGAGCCCGACATCGTCTCCGGATTCTGTGACCGCTGCGTCGCCGCAGGCCTTCCCCTCGCCCGCGCGCAGGTGTTCATCGACACACTGCATCCCGTCCACGAAGGGCGCCTGTTCCGTTGGGGACATGACCCGAGCGAAGCACCCTTGATGGACTATGGCCGCACCAGCCTCGACCCGCTGGCGCCATCCGGTTCCTACCCGCTCGACGCCGTGGCCGCCGAACGCTGGCGGCTGAGCCCGTTCTACAAAATGCTGCAAACCGGCGAGTTGATGTTGCGCCGACGCGTCACCGCCGCGACCGTGGATGAATTCGTGCTGCTGCCGGAACTCCTGGCGGCCGGCATGACCGATTATGTGGCGATCATCACCCGCTTTGCCGCCGATGGAGTCATCGGCGAAATGGATGGCGTCTATTCATCATGGGCGACGCGGGCGCCGGACGGCTTCACCGACGCGCATATCGAAGCCCTTGAGAGCGTCGTGCCATACCTCGCGCTCGCCATCAAAGCGATATCGCTCGCCCGTATGACCGAAACGCTCCTGGAAACCTATCTCGGCCGCGATGCCGGCCACCGCGTGCTGTCCGGAAGGATCGTCCGCGGTGTTGCCGAGCGCATCGATGCCGTTGTCTGGTTCAGCGATCTACGCGGCTTCACCCGCATTACCGACACGACGCCGAAACAGGTCATCCCGCTGCTCAGCGACTATTTCGACGTGATCGTGTCGGCCATCGAAAAGCACGGCGGCGATGTGCTCAAGCTGATCGGCGATGGCACGCTCGCCATCTTCACCGGCGCCGACCGCGCGGCGGCCTGCGACATGGCGCTTTCCGCAACCATCGCGGCACGCCAGGGTGTCGCCGAATTGAAAAAGCGGCGCGCGCAAGCCGGTAAGCCCATCACCGACATGTATCTCGGACTGCATGTCGGCGAAGTCTTCTTCGGCAATGTCGGCAGCCGTGAACGGCTGGACTTCACCGTCATCGGCCCGGCTGTGAACGAAGCAAGTCGGATCGCGGCGATGTGCCGCTCTTTGGATCAACCGGTTCTGATGTCGGCGGCATTCGCCGAAGTCGGCAACCTCAAACAGCGTGTCGTTTCGGTCGGACGCTACGCCCTGCGTGGCGTCACTCACGCGCAGGAATTGTTCACCCTCGATCCCGATGGATGACAGAGGCCGGACAGGCTTCACGACATGAACGGCCGGAAATGAAAACGACCACGTGTGGGCGCGCGTTCATCCGGCGTCGCCTACAGTGGCCGTTGCGGCAATGATGAACTAAACAACAAGCATCATCGCCTAAGCATTTGAAACATATCATTCCTTGGTGACAGTCCCATGACTCCGAACGCAACGCCGAAAAGCGGCAAAATCTACATCGGCATCGGCGGCTGGACCTTCGCGCCGTGGCGCGGTGTGTTTTATCCGAAAGGCCTGCCGCACGCGAAGGAGCTGGCCTATGCAGCCGAGCGGCTGACCTCGATCGAAGTCAACGGCACGTTTTACCGCACGCAGAACCCGGCGACGTTTCGCAAATGGGCGAGCGAGGCGCCGGCAGACTTCGTATTCGCGCTCAAGGGTCCGCGCTTTGCGGTCAATCGGCGGATACTCAAGGAGGCCGGTGAACCCATCAAGCGCTTTCTCGATTCCGGCGTGACCGAGCTCGGCGACCGTCTCGGTCCCCTGCTCTGGCAATTCGCGCCGACGAAAAAATTTGATGCCGCCGATTTCGGCGGCTTCCTGGAACTGCTACCGCAGAAATTCGACGGGCGTGCGTTGCGCCACGTCATCGAGGTCCGCCACGACAGCTTCCGTACGCCGAAATTCGTTGCGCTCATGCGGCAGTTCGACATGCCGGTCGTATTCACCGACCACGCCAAATATCCGAACATTGCCGATCTCACCGGCGGTTTCATCTATGCCCGCCTGCAGCGCGGCAAAGACACGATAGCGACGGCCTATCCACCGAAGGATATCGACGCCTGGGCGGACCGGCTGCGAACCTGGGCGCAGGGCGAGGAACCGGCCGACTTACCGCGCGTCGGTGCGGCAGCAAAATCCAAGGCCGCGCCGCGTGACGTGTTTGCCTACGTCATCCATGAAGGCAAAGTCCGTGCGCCCGCAGGCGCCATGGCTTTGATAGAGCGATTGAGCGCCTAGGGCGGGTTTCAAATCCGTCGGCGTCCGGGCGGATCGGATAATTTCGGCTAAAAATGCTAACGGCCACATGTTCCGAACGGGGCGCGCGTACATCCGGCGTCGCCCAAATCGCAACAGTGGCCGTCCTGCGATGGAACCCGAAGGCTCAACATCACAATCGCTACATAGGTGCCCGAAGGTCATTATGCAAGGGTCGCTTTTGTGCGACACTATGGGGCCAAACTCGTTTCCGCGCGTTACTGACCCGAGCGCCGCAAGCCATTTTCGGACGGCGGCCAATTTTGAAGGAGACGATTATGACCTTGAATCAACCGACCAGCAGCGAAGAATTCAGACGCGAAGTCGTAAGCACAATCCACGCCCATTGGGGTCTGTTCCTGTTCGAGGGCATTGTGCTTGTGCTGCTCGGCTTCGCGGCGATCGTTCTGCCCGTCGTCGCGACGCTGGCGTTTACGCTGGTCATCGGCTGGCTGTTTCTGATCTCCGGCGGCGTCGGCCTGGTGACGACATTCTGGATGCGCAGCGCGCCCGGCTTCTGGTGGGCACTGTTGTCCGCTGTCATCGCGCTGGCGGCCGGCGTGATCCTTATCCTTTGGCCGATTAGCGGCACGCTGTCGCTGACGCTGGTGCTGATCGCCTTCTTTGTCGTCGAAGGCATCGCCACGCTGATGTACGCCTTCGAGCATCGCGCCCAACTCTCCGGCCGCTGGGGCTGGATGCTGGCGTCGGGCATCGTCGATCTCATTCTCGCCGGCATCATCTTCGCCGGACTGCCCGGCACGGCGGCCTGGGCGCTCGGGCTCCTCGTCGGCATCAATATGCTGTTCGGCGGCACCGCGATGATCGGCATGGCGCTGGCGGCGCGCAGCCCGACGCCTTGATCGTGGAATTCATAGGCGCGGGTTTGAAACCCGTGCCTATGGCATATTGCTGGAAATTTATTCCGCCGGCTGCGGCAGGCGCGCTTTTTCCACGCCGTTGCCGATCAACGCGATCGCCAGCACGGCGATCAGGAAGCCGAGCGCGATGACCGCGGTGGCGCCGAGCACAAGGCCGAAGCCGCCGCGGCCGTAGAGCACCGCGATCATCGACACCGCGACGCCGGAGACCATGAAGGTCAGGAAATAGCGCACCGCATAGACGCGGCCGCGCCAAGCATCCGCCGTATAGCGGGCGATGACAAGATCGTTCACGGTGATCTGGCCGTAGATCGCCGCCATGGTGAAGGCCAGCGCAAACAATAATGTTACGCCGCTGGCATAGGCCGCCCACACCACGCCGCCGAACTGCATGATCGCAAGGGCTGCAAACAAGACATGCAGCGGAAAGCGCTCCACCAGCCGGCCGACGGTGATTTGGGCGAGCGCGCCGCACAGGAACACAGCCGTGGTCAGGCCGCCGACCGCAACCAGCGAGATGTCGTTGCCGACGCGCTCGTCGACGATCTTCGGTAACGACACCGAAATGGTGTTGAAAACGAGACCCGCGCTCAATGCGACCACGACGAAAAGTCCGAAAATCGTCGCGGCGAGGACCGGCGACAATGCGACATCGGGCGCCTTCGAGCGCGCGGCAGCATGGCCTTCTTTCTCCTCCGGAACGAGCCACAGGTAAATTGCGCCGGTTGCGAGGCAGATCACGCCGGGAATGAGAAAGGCGCCGCGCCACGACAAGGCCGCCGTCAGCGTCGCCGTGATCCCGGCCGCCAGCGACACGCCAAGATTGCCGCAGACCCCGTTGAACGCCAGCGTGCGGCCGCGCTGGGTGGCCTTCTCGATGATCAGCGCGGTGCCAACCGGATGGTAGATGGCGGCGAACACGCCGAGCGAAAACAGCGCGAAGGCGAGTACGTAGAGCGACGGCGCCAGAGCCGCGGCAATCAGCGACGCGCCGCAGCCGAGATAAAAGGCGAACATCAAGTTGCGCCGGCTCCAGCGATCGCCAAGCCAGCCAGCCGGCAGCGAGAACAGCCCAAAGGCGACAAAGGACGCGGTCGAGAGCCAGATCAAGCTCGAATAGGAGCGGCCGTAGACGACTTCGAGCTCAATGACCACGGTCGGATAGATCAGGATGACGAAGTGGTCGAGCGCATGCGCCCAATTCATAAAGCCGATCGCGAGCCGCCGCCGCGACAGTTCCGCGGAGCGCTCGCCAGTCACACCCGATTGTATTGTCGTTGAAACCATCATCGTTCGATTCCCTAATGTTGGAGGTATATCCCACGGATGCGGGGCGACATATCGCATTCTTGCAGAGCAGATCGGCCAAGCGATTCAAGCCTGGCGGTCATGGGGCATTGCTGGCGCTGTCGCCGCAGCGGGCGCTCTGCTAGCTGCCAGACCATTCAACTCTAGGGTTTTTCCACAGGCTGATTGCACCGTAATAGCAGCTTCCATCTTGGCAAAATACACCAGGACTATAACCTAGGGTTGTTCGCGGGTCGGTTGTTGGGGGCCCTCAGTGTGCGCGTGGCGCGTTGTAATCGCGATGGCGGTCGCCGTCGCGGATATGGTTTTGTGTACTAGCGTGGGTCGAGCGGAAACCGCTTCCCCCAACAGCCCTTCGTTTCTTCTGTTTGGTGGCACCGATCTGTGGCGTTACGGCGCCTTCCTTTACGGCGGCACGCTGTGGTCGCCCGCCGGATTTAACGCTGACGGCTTCACGCTGAAGCTCCTCGTGAACGGCGGCCGCTACAGCTACAATTCAAGCGCGCTCCAGCGCACCGTCGACGGCACCATGCTGTCCGGCGCGGCGCTGCCGGGCTTCCGCTTCGCGCGCGACACCCTCACGGTCAATCTGTTCGCCGGTCCGGTGGTGCAGGACTACCGGCTTTCGCCCTATGACCCCGGCAGCCGGCTGCATGGCCTTTATGTCGGCGCGCAAGCGGCGACCGATGTTTGGTATCAGCCGACGGCGAATATCATGGCCGCGCTGAACGGCTCGCTGGTTTCGATCGGCCCCACCGGATATTTGCGCACCGCGCTCGGCTATCGCCTCTTCGATGCCGCGTTCGTCGGGCCGGAAACAGCGATGCTATGGTGCGCCAATTTCCGGCAGCTCGAAGTCGGCGCGCATCTGACCGCCTTGCATGTCGGAGGAAGCGAATGGTCGGCCGGCGCCGGCTGGTCGATGGATACCGACCGCCGCAGCGGACCCTATCTGCGGCTTTCCGTCAGCGCGAAATATTGAAAGCGATCTAGCCCTTCTCGTCGCAGGCCCAGGCGCGCACCATGCATTGGCGGCCGCCGAACTGGGCGCAGCGCTGCATCGAGATGTTCTCGGCCTTGCCGAGATGGGAATTGAGCGCCCAGCCATAGGAGCCGCAGGGATTTTTGGCGTCGACCGCCATCGCCGCGCAGCCCTTGCGGATGACGCCGACGATTTTGCAACGGCCGCCGGCGCACTTGCTCAGCGCAGCCGCGCGGGCATCCGCCACTTTGCTGTAATCGAAACCGTAGCCGTAGGCGCCGCAGACGCCGACGGCAAGCGCGCCCGCCGCATCGGCGGCACCGATTGTGGCAGCCAGGAAACCGAAGCCCGCCGCCGCGAGCGCAAGCTTTCGCGCAATTGCGACCATGGAAAGCCCCTCCCCCGAGGATGCGCGAAGGCTAGCGGGGAAGGGTTGCGAGTTGGTGAACGGGGCCGAAGCACCCGCCGCGGGGCTCCGCGCGACGGCAGGAATCGACGTTACTGCGCCGCTTCGACGTTATCGGTGGGCACCTTGGGCGGCTCGGCCATCACCTTGGTGATGACCTCTTGCGACTGCGGCAACAGATCGGCCGCCTTGGCGCCGATCGCGCTGACGATCTTGGCCTCCACGCCACGCCAATAGGCG
>JASHOX010000095.1 GCA_030038415.1 Xanthobacteraceae bacterium | reverse complement strand
GACGTCGACGGTATGGCGCGGCAAATTGCAGCAGCGCTTTCGATGAGCCTCGAGGAGCGGCGCGAACGCTGGCAGTCCATGGTGCGCAAGCTGAAAGCGGCGTCAGTGCAGAACTGGTTCGCCGACTTCCTGCACACGCTGACCGGTGTGCGGCGCACGCCGCTGCGCGCGGCGACGCGGCCGATCGTGCTCGAACTCGCCAGCCGCAAGGCGGCGAATAGCCGCTGACTACAAGGAAATTTTTACCCTGTTTCGCCATAGTCGCCGCCATAGCCTGCGCGGCGTAGGGTGGAGTGGTGCGATGTCGGGCGCTCGCAATTTCCTGGCAAAATCGCCGGCAAACTCGCCGCGGCCGCGCCGCCTCGGCGCCGGCGCCGCGGTGCTCGCTGGGCTGCTGCTGGTACCGGCCGGCGCGCAGAGTGCGACGCGGCCCGTGCCGCGTCGGTCGGTAGCGCATCAAGTCGCAATCCATCAGGTGGTATCGCGGCCGCACGTCTATCTGATGCGCGGGCTTTTGAATATTTTCTCGCTCGGCATGGATCAGCTCGCGGCGCAAATTCAGAGCCACGGCATCGACGCCGGCGTCTATAATCACACCTTCGCCGACTTCATCGTCGCCCGCGTCGTGCAGATGTACCGCGCCGGCGATCACGGACCCTATATGCTGGTCGGGCATTCGCTCGGCGCCGACGCGGTGATGGGCATGGCGCAAGAGCTTAACGCGCAGGGCGTGCCGGTCGCGCTCGTCATTCCGGTCGACGGTACCGGCTCCTCGCTCGCGCCGCGCGACGTCGCCTGCGTGATCAACCTGACGCAACGCAAATACGCCTATATGCGGCCCGGCGTCGGCTTTCACGGCGTGCTCGACAATGTCGATTTCTCCGGCGATCCCGGCATCGATCATCTGACGATCGACAAATCGCCACGGGTCCAGGCCGAAGCGCTGCGCTACGTGCTGGAGACCGCCCATGCGGAGGCATGCCGGCCCGGCGGCGCCAGCCCGATCGTGGCGCGCCACGAAACGCCCAGGCAAGTGCCGGCAGCCAAGATCGCCGCGCCAAAGGTTGCGACACCGGCCAAGACGGCTTCACCGGCGCTGCGGCCGGGACTTGCCGGCTGAGCGTCACACGGACGCCATAGTCCGGCATCCTCCCGAACGTTTGGCGGCGAACGGCCGAAAGGCGGTATGCGGCCGACACAACTCCTGTATAATAAAGTCAGAGCGCAGTCAGGATCGACCGCGGTGACGACCCCGGATCGCCGGCATGCGCGAGGGAGGGTGCCCGTGATTCCCGGATCCTTTAATTACCATCGCCCGAAATCCGTCCAGGAAGCGGTCGGCCTGCTCGCCAAACTCGGCGACGATGGCCGCCTGCTCGCCGGCGGTCACAGTCTCATTCCGACGATGAAGCTGCGACTCGCCACGCCGGCCAATCTCATCGATCTTGGCGGCATCGCGGATCTCAAAGGCATCCGCGCCGACGGCAACGACATCGTCGTCGGCGCGATGACCACACAGCACGACCTGATCGCGTCCGATCTACTCGCCAGCAAAATTCCGATCCTGCGCGAAACCTCGGCGCAGATCGCCGATCCGCAGGTGCGCTATGTCGGCACCCTCGGCGGCAATGTCGCCAACGGCGATCCGGCCAACGACATGCCGGCGCTGATGATGTGCCTGAACGCGACCTTCCACGCCTCCGGCAAAAGCGGCGAGCGCAAGATCGCGGCGCGCGGATTTTACCAAGGCCTTTATGCCACGGCGTTGCAGAGCGGCGAAGTGTTGACCGCCATTCGCATTCCGGTGCCGGCCGCCGGTCACGGCTATGCCTATGAGAAACTCAAACGCAAGATCGGTGATTTTGCCACAGCCGCCGCGGCCGTGGTGCTGACTATGAAAGGCGGCAAAGTCAACAGTTGCGCAATCGCGCTCACCAATGTCGCCGACAAGCCGTTATTGGCCGAAGAAGCGACCAAGATCCTGATCGGCTCGGCGCTGGATGCTGCAACAGTCAAGCGCGCCGTCGCCGCCGCCGAAGCGATCACCTCGCCCGCCGAGGATCCGCGCGGGCCGGCGCAATACCGCACTAAAATGGCTGGCGTGATGCTCACTCGCGCGCTGGCGCGCGCCAAGTCGCTCGCCAAGGGCTGAGGAGAATACTCATGGCCAAATCCCAAGTCGCAATGAAGATCAACGGCAAGACCGTCGAAGCCTTGGTCGAGCCGCGCACGCTCCTCATCTATTTCTTGCGCGATCAGCTCGGCATCACCGGCCCACATATCGGCTGTGATACCAGCCATTGCGGCGCCTGCACGGTGGATCTCGACGGCAAGTCGGTGAAGTCCTGCACCGTATTCGCGGTGCAGGCCGACGGCGCCGACATCATCACCATCGAGGGCATCGCCAATCCCGACGGCACGCTGCACGCGCTGCAGGAAGGCTTCCGCCAGATGCACGGATTGCAGTGCGGCTTCTGCACGCCCGGCATGATCACGCGCGCCTATCGCCTCCTGCAGGAGAATAAGAATCCGACCGAGGAGGAAATCCGCTACGGCATTTCCGGCAATCTATGCCGCTGCACCGGCTATCAGAACATCGTCAAAGCCATTCAATACGCCGCCGCCAAGCTCAACGGCGTGACGTTCCAGGAGGCCGCAGAATGAACGACATGACCCCCACCTCCGCCGAACGCGCCGCCAAGCTCGAAGGCATGGGCTGCAAGCGAAAGCGCGTTGAGGACATCCGTTTCACGCAAGGGAAGGGCAACTACGTTGACGATATCAAATTGCCCAACATGCTCTACGGCGAATTCAACCGTTCGCCTTACGGCCACGCCCACGTCAAGAAGATCGACACGGCCAAGGCTGCGGCGGTGCCCGGCGTCGTCGCGGTGCTCACCGCGGAAACGCTGAAAACCGTGAACCTCGCCTGGATGCCGACGCTTGCCGGCGACGTGCAAATGGTGCTGGCCGATGGTTACGTGCTGTTCCAGAACCAGGAGGTCGCTTTCGTGATCGCGGACAGCCGCGAGGCTGCCGCCGACGCCGCCGATCTGGTCGAGGTCGAATACGAGCAGCTTCCGGTCAATGTCGATCCGCTCAAGGCGATGGCGCCGAACGCGCCGGTGATCCGCGAAGATTTAAAGGGTAAGACCGAAGGCGCTCACGGCAAGCGCAAGCACTACAACCACATTTTCTCCTGGCAGGCCGGCGACAAGGCCGCCGCCGACGCCGCCTTCGCCAAGGCCGACGTGACGATCCGGGAGATGATCTCCTATCCGCGCGTGCATCCCTGCCCGCTCGAGACCTGCCAATGCGTCGCCTCGTTCGACAAGATCAAGGGCGAACTCACGCTGTACGGCACATTCCAGGCGCCGCACGTCATCCGCACTGTCGGCTCGCTCATCTCGAAAATCCCGGAGCACAAGATTCATGTGATTTCGCCGGATGTCGGTGGCGGTTTCGGCAACAAGGTCGGCGCCTATCCGGGCTATATCTGCTCGATCGTGGCCTCGATCGTGACCGGGGTGCCGGTGAAATGGACCGAGAGCCGCATCGATAACCTCTCGACCACCGCCTTTGCGCGCGATTTTCACATGGATATGGAGCTCGCCTGCACCAAGGACGGCAAGCTCTTGGGACTTCGTTGCTACACCATCGCCGACCACGGCGCGTTTGACGCCTGCGCCAACGCCACCAAATGGCCAGCGGGCCTGTTCTCCATCATCTCAGGCTCCTACGATATCCCCGCCGCCCATTGCCTAGTTGACGGCGTCTACACCAACAAGGCGCCGGGCGGCGTGGCCTATCGCTGCTCGTTTCGCGTCACCGAGGCCGCCTATTGCGTCGAGCGCGCCATGGACATCATGGCGCAAAAGCTCGGCATGGACCCGGCCGACTTCCGCATGAAGAACCTCATTCGCCGCGAACAATTCCCCTACACGTCGGCGTTCGGCTGGCAGTATGACTCCGGCGACTATCAGACCGCGCTCACCAAGGCGATGGAGGCGGTCAGCTACCGGAAGCTGCGCGACGAACAGAAGCAAAAGCGCGAGGCGTTCAAGCGCGGCGAGACGCGCGAGCTGATGGGCATCGGCGTCATTCACTTCACCGAGATCGTCGGCGCCGGCCCGTCGCGCAATTGCGACATTCTCGGCATCGCCATGTTCGACTCGGCCGAAATCCGCATCCATCCGACCGGCTCCGGCATTTGCCGGCTCGGCACCAAATCGCAAGGCCAGGGTCACGAGACGACCTACGCGCAGATCATCGCCACCGAGCTCGGGCTTGCCGCCGACAGCATCACCGTGGAAGAAGGCAATACCGATACGGCGCCATACGGGCTCGGCACCTACGGCTCGCGCTCGACGCCGGTGTCCGGCGCGGCGACCGCCATGGCCTGCCGCAAGATCAAGGCCAAGGCGCAGATGATCGCCGCCTATATGCTCGAAGTGCACGACGACGATCTGGAATGGGACGTCGATCGGTTCCGCGTCAAGGGCAATCCCGAGCGCTTCAAGACCATGACCGAACTCGCTTGGGCCGCCTATCACGAAGTGCCGCCGGGCATGGAGCCGGGTCTCGAAGCGGTCGATTATTACGACCCGCCGAATTTCACCTTCCCGTTCGGCGCTTACATCTGCGTCGTCGACGTCGACGTCGATACCGGCATGATCAAAGTGCGGCGCTTCTACGCGCTCGACGATTGCGGCACGCGCATCAATCCGATGATCATCGAGGGCCAGATTCACGGCGGCCTGGCGGAAGCCTTCGGCATCGCCATGGGCCAGGAAATCCATTACGACGACGACGGCAACGTCACCACGGCGTCGTTTCTGGATTATTTCCTGCCCACCGCGGTCGAAACGCCGCGCTGGGAAACCGACTGGACCACGACGCCGTCGCCACACCATCCGATCGGGGCCAAGGGCGTCGGCGAGAGTCCCAATGTCGGCGGCGTGCCATGCTTCTCGAACGCGGTGAACGACGCGTTCGCCTTCCTCGGCTCGACCCATATCCAGATGCCGCACGATCACTGGCGGGTCTGGACGGCCGCGGAAAAGCTCGGGCTGCATGCCTAGGGATAAGCCCCAACATTTGTCATGCCCGGCCTTGTGCCGGGCATCCACGACTTCAACATAAAGGAAGGCGTGGATGGCCGGGACAAGCCCGGCCATGACAGGATGTTTGCTTGATGACGCTTAAGCGCGAAGAAATCTCCGATCGCCTTGCCGCTGTCGACTATATCGCCGACCGCGATATCGCCACCGCGCTCTGGCTGATGGATTTCCTCAAACGGCCGCTACTCCTGGAAGGCGAGGCCGGCGTCGGCAAGACCGAGGTCGGCAAGGCGCTGGCCGCGGTGCACGGCGCCGAACTGATCCGGCTGCAATGTTATGAGGGGCTCGATCAGCACGCCGCGCTCTACGAATGGAACTATCAGCGCCAGCTTCTTGCCATCAAGACCCGCGAAGGCATCGGCGAGGACCCCGACGCCATCGAGGAGCACATTTTTTCCGAAAAGTATCTGCTGGAGCGGCCGCTATTAGCCGCCATCCGCCGCCCCTCGCCGCCGGTGCTGTTGATCGACGAAGTCGACCGCGCCGACGAGGAATTCGAGGCGTTCTTGCTCGAGCTGTTGTCCGATTTTCAGATCAGCATTCCCGAACTCGGCACCATCAAGGCCACGTCGATCCCACGCGTGGTCTTGACCTCCAATGGCACGCGCGAATTGTCCGATGCGCTGCGGCGACGCTGCCTCTATCACTACGTCGATTTCCCGGAAGTCGACCGCGAGGCGAAAATCATCCTCGCCCGCACCCCCGGCATCGACACGACGCTGGCGCTGCAGATCGCGCGCATGGTCGCCGCGGTGCGCAAGGAGGATTTGCGCAAGGTACCGGGCGTCGCCGAGACGCTCGACTGGGCCGCCACCCTCGCCGGCCTCGAAGTCCATGACCTGCGCCAGGAACCGGAAGCGGTCTATGAGACGATGATTTGCCTCCTTAAGACCCACGAGGACCGCGCGCGGCTGACGCGCGAAGTGAGCGAGCGGCTCCTCGGCAAGGTGGCGTAGTGAGCAGCATCACGCATCATTCCGATCATTCCCGCGAAAGCGGGAATCCAGTTCTGGGTCCCCGCTTTCGCGGGGACGAGCGGGTGGAGCTACCCTTGGCCCGCCGCCGGCTCGCCGGCTTCGCCCGCACGCTACGCGACAGCGGCTTTCACCTCGGGATTGCCGAAACGCGCGATGCCCTGTCGGTGCTAGCGTCGCCCGCCGCGCTCAAGCCGACATCGCTCAAACCGGCCTTGCGCGCGCTGTTCTGCGCGACGCATTCCGATTGGCAGCGCTTCGACGAAATCTTCGATGCGTTTTGGCAGGGTCGCTATATGCGGCAGCGGCAAGTCCTTTCCAGCTCGCCGCAAGCGAGCCACGCCCCGGCAAAGCGGCTCGCCGAATCGCATGTCCCGCAGGACGCGCTTGGCCTGCCCGATCACGTCGAGCGGCGCTCCGACGGCGACGGCGCGACCCCCGCCGACGGCCGCGGCCGCCGCGAAGGCGCTTCGCGCGTTGAAGCGCTGACCAGCGTCGATCTCCGCCACATTGTCGATCCCGACGATATCGCCGCGACCCATGCGCTCGCGGCGCGGCTCGCCCGTGTCATGCGCGCGCGCCTCATGCGACGCGAACAAATCCGCCGCCGCGGCCGGCGGCTCGATTTGCGCCGCACCATTCACCGCAACGTCTCGCATGGCGGCATGCTCCTCGAGCTCGCCTGGCGGCGGCGCAAGATCAAGCCGTTGCGGCTCGTCGTCTTGCTCGACGCTTCCGGCTCGATGAGTCTTTACACCGTGTTTTTCGTTCGCTTCCTGCACGGTGTGGTCGATGCCTTCCGCGAGGCGGAGGCCTTTGTCTTTCACACGCGCCTCGCTCACGTGTCGCCGTCGCTGCGCGACCGCGACGTGACGCGCGCCGTCGAAAAACTGTCGCTGATGGCGCAAGGTATCGGCGGCGGCACCCGCATCGGCGACAGCCTTGCTGCTTTCAATCGCTGGCATGCGCGGCGTGTCATCAACTCACGCACCGCGGTGATGATCGTCTCCGACGGCTACGACACCGGCGAGCCTGGAAAGCTCGCCGAGGAAATGCGCCGGCTGCGCCGCCGCAGCAAAAAGATCATCTGGCTCAATCCGCTGATCGGCTGGCGCGATTATTCTCCGCAGGCGCGTGGCATGCAGGCGGCGCTGCCCTATGTCGACCTGTTCGCGCCGGCGCACAATCTGCAAAGCCTGGCGGCGCTGGAACCGTATCTGGCGAAAATCTAGGTTCTACGACGCAGCTTGGGCGTTTTCGCCCGCACCGCATGACTATTTTGCAGTCCGGCGGCGCGGGCGGCGTGCTGCAAAGCACGCCGGATCTCGTCGCGCTTTTCGTGGATCGAGGCGATCGCTGGGCCCATCGGAATGCCTAGACCCACCAGCGCGGCTTCCGAGAGCTGCAGGCTCGCTTCGACGGTTTCCGGCACCGCGTCGGTAGCGCCGAGCCCGTAAAGATGGCGGGCGTGGTCGGCGTCGCGGGCACGCGAGACGATCAGCACGTCGGCGCGCAAAGCGCGCACATGAGCGACGATATCGTCGATCAGGTCGTGGTCGTGAATGGTGATGACAACACCAGCGGCGTCGGCCAGGCCGCAGGCCTCGAGAAATTTCGTGTCGGCGGCATCGCCGTAATAGACCTCATGGCCCTCGCGGCGATCGTGCGTCACCGTCGCGGGGTTCAGGTCGGCGGCGATAAACGGAATGCCGTGCTGTTTGAGCAACGCGCATACCACTTTGCCGACACGGCCGTAGCCGACGACAATGGCGTGCCCGTGGCCGGCGCTCGGCCGCGCATTTAGTTCCGACGCAACCGAGCCGCCCGTGCGCAGCCGCGCGGCGACGCGACGCGCCGCGTACGACAACAAGGGCGTCAGCGCCATCGTCACCGAAGTCACGATCAGCGCGAAACTCGCACGCCGCGGGTCGACCAGATTGAAATCCCGCGCCATGCCGATGCCGACGAAGGCGAATTCGCCGCCCGGACCGAGCAGGAGGCCCATGTCGACGGCGACCGGCCACGACAGGCGGAACAGCTTGGCCAGGCCGGCGATCGCCAGCGATTTCACGGCGATCAGCGCGGCGACGCCCGCGGCCAGCAACAGCGGGTCGCGCAGCAATTCGCGAACGTCGATGTCCATGCCCACGGTGAAGAAGAAAATGCCGAGTAAGAGCCCCTTGAACGGCTCGATGGTCGCTTCAATCGCTTTGCGGTATTCGGTCTCGGCCAGCAGCAGTCCGGCGACGAAAGCGCCGAGTGCCATGGACAGGCCGGCCTGATTGGCAATGACGCCGGCGGCGAGGATCACGAACAAGGCGGTGGCGATGAAGAGATCGCGGGATCGTGTTTCAGCCACCAGATGGAACAAGGGTTGCAGGAGCACGCGGCCGAACACGACGATCACGGCTAGCGCGATCGCGGCCTGCGCCAGCGCCCGGCCGAGGCTGACGAGCACCGAGCCGCCCGAACCCGCCGCGAGCAGCGAAACGAACATCAGGATCGGAATGACCGCGAGATCCTGTAAAAGCAGCACGGCAAAGCTGGAGCGGCCGACGGTCGTCTTCAGGCGGTCCTGGTTTGACAACAGTTCGAGCACGATCGCGGTCGAGGACAGCGACAGGCTGGCGCCGAGAATAATTGCCTCGGAAGGATTGCTGCCGGCATAGGCAGCGATGCCGGCAAGAAGCGCCGTGGTGATGAGCACCTGCAGCCCACCCAGCCCGAACACCAGCCGCCGCATGGTGAGGAGCCGCTGCAGCGACAGTTCAAGGCCGATGAGAAACAACAGGAAGACAACGCCGAGTTCGGCGATGCCGGCGACATCCTTGGCGTCGCCGACGGTGAACCAGTACAGCGCCGGAAACGAGCCGATCAGCGAGCCTAGGCCCAACGGTCCCAATAAAGCGCCGGCGCCGAGATAACCGAGCACCGGAGAAAAGCCGAGCCGGCTGACGATCGGCACCACGATGCCCGCGGTGCCAAGCACGACCAGCGCGTCGCTATAGGCGGCTACATTGATCGTGGAAGCCACGGCATCCTCCGGCGCAGGCGCGGCTGCAGACTACGCCGAGTCTATGAAGCTTGGAATCGGCACAGTGCTCTAGACGCCGAGATGGCGATGCAGCAGCTCCGGCTGGTTCCGCACCGCCTGCGCCGATAGCGAATCGACGATGTGACCGTTGTGCATCACATAGACGCGGTCGGCCAGCGTCATGACGGCGGAGATATTCTGCTCCACAATCAGAATGGTCTGTCCGGCTTCCGCGAGCGTCCGGCAGGTGGCGAGCAGATCGCGCACGATGATCGGCGCCAAGCCCTCGAACGGCTCGTCGAGCAACAGGATTTTCGGCTCGCGAACAAGCGCGCGGGCGATCGCCAGCATCTGCTGCTCGCCGCCGGAGAGATCGGTGCCGCGGCTCAGCCGCCGTTCTTTGAGTCGCGGGAACACGGCATAGACGCGATCGAGCGGCCAGCGGTTCGCCGCCGTCAGGCCCGCCAGAACGAGGTTCTCCTCGACATTGAGGCTACCGAAAACACGGCGATCCTCGTGCACGAGCTGCATGCCGGCCCGGGCGATGGCGTGGCTTTTCTTGCCGGCGATTTCGGCGCCGTCGAACAGGATCGAGCCGGCGCGCGGCGTCACCACGCCCATCAGGCTCTTTAACGTCGTGGTTTTGCCGGCGCCGTTGCGGCCGAGTAGCGCCACCACTTGGTTGCGATCGACGGTGAGCGATACATCGAACAGGATGTGCGAATCGCCGTAGTAGCTGTTCAAGCCGTTGACTTCGAGCAGGCTCATGCCGCGTGCACTCCGCCAAGATAGGCCTCCTGCACGGCCGCATTGCCTTTGATCTCGGCCGGCGTGCCTTCGACCAGCACGCGGCCTTCTTGCAGCACGGTCACCCGTTCGACCAGCTCGAACAGCGAGTCCATGTCATGATCGATGATGATCATGGTGCGGCCTCGGCCGATCGATTTAAGGAGCTGCACCATCTCGACGCGCTCCAGCGGACTCATGCCGGCGAGCGGCTCGTCGAGCAGAAGCAGGCTCGGCGCGGTGGCGAGCGCAAGCCCGATTTCGAGCCTGCGCTTCTCGCCGTAGGCCAGATCGGATACCGGCAGGTCGGCGCGTTCGCTTAAGTGCACGACGTTGAGCGTATCCTCGACGCGCTGGGTGAGACCTTCGACGCTCTCGACATGGCGCAACAGATCGAGGTGAAACGGCCCGCGCTTCTCAGCGAGCGCGGCGATGGTGGCGTTCTCGCGTACGGTCAGCCGGGTGAACAGCTGATTGACCTGATAGCTCTTTGTCAGGCCGAGCTGGCACACCTCGGTGACGCTCATGCCGGTAATGTCGCGGCCTTCGAACTCGATGCGTCCCTCGCTCGGATGCATTTCGCAGGTCAACATCTTGAAGAAGGTGGTTTTGCCGGCGCCGTTGGGACCGATAATGCCGCGACGTTCGCCGCGTCGGACCGAGAAATTGACCCCGTCATTGGCGACCAAGCCGCCGAAACGCTTGGTCAGTCCTTCAGCCCGCAGGATGGTGCTGCTGTCGCCGACAGGCTTCGGCCGGCGCGGCGAGGGCGTCAATTCGACAACCGGCGCCCCGGTCGCTGCCGCGGCAACAGCGGATGCCGATACCGGCCGCGCGTCGGATTCGGGGGCCTCGTAGCGCTTGGCCGTTCTGGTAAGGAGCCGGGCCAGATCCGCCAGCCCACCGATCAAGCCATGGCGCAGAAAGCAGACCAGAAGCACGAAGACGACGCCGAGCACGAGCTTCCAGGTGGCGCCCAAATGAAGGGTGGTCTGCAGGAAATCGCTGAGATAGAGCCAGACCGTGGCGCCGACCAGCGGGCCGAACAGCGTGCCGGCGCCGCCGATCGCGGTCTGCATCACCAGCTGCCCCGACGTATCGAACACGAAGGCGTCGGGCGGCATGAAACCCTGCATGATGCCTAAGAGGCCGCCGGCAAAGCCGGCATAAGCGGCGGCAACGACGAAGGCGGTCAACTTGTAGCCGTGGATATTATGGCCGACGGCAGCCGCGCGCAGCGGATTATCGCGGATCGCGCGCAGGATCGCGCCGACCGGTGAGCGTACGATGCGCAGCGCGATCACCAAGCCGACGAAATACCAGAACGCCAGGAAAACATAGAGCCTGGAATCGCTATCGAAGTTGACGGTGGCGAAGCCGAGATGAAACCCAGGCGTCGGAACACCCGGCAGTCCGTTCTCGCCGCCGGTGTAGTCCGAGAGCGGATTGAATTCGACGAAATGAAAAACTTCGGCGATCGCCACCGTGATCATAGCGAAATAGATGCCGGTGCGGCGGAGCGCGATAAGACCGATCAGATAGCCGACGACCGCCGCTGCGGCCGCGCCGATGAACACCGCCGTCACAACATGCGGGAAATTCAAAACCGTGAGCAGATAAGCGGCGACCATGCCTCCGGTGCCGTAGAAGGCCGACTGGCCGAACGACAACAACCCGGTAAAGCCGAACAGGATGTCGAAGCCGAGGCCGAACAGGCCCCAGACCAGAATGCGGTTGACGGTGGTGGGCGTGAAGCCGAGATAGGGCAGCACGAACGGCGCCGCGATCAGCCCGGCCGCGGTCAGCGCTTCGATGAGGAGAGGCCGCTGCCTGGTCATGCGATGACCGCGCTCACTCGCGGCCTGCGGTGCCGAGGAGCCCGTAAGGGCGCACCACCAGCACCAGCGTCATCGCCACGAACAGCATCACATAGGCATAGCCCGGGTTGAACATCGAGGTGATGCTGATGATCTCGCCGGCGATCAGGCCGCCGAGCACCGCGCCGGGGAACGAGCCGACCCCGCCGATGACGACGACGACAAAGGTCTGCACCAGGATCGATTCGCCGACATCCGGCGCGATCGAGACAACCGGCGCGTTGACGATACCGGCGAAGCCCGCCGCCATGGCGCCGATGCCGAACACCAGCATGAACACCTTGTAGACGTCGATGCCGAGCGAATCGACCATCACCGAATCCTCGATGCCGGCGCGCACGATCATGCCGAGCCGCGTGCGGTAGAGTACAAAGTAGAGCGCGAGCAACGCCACGGCGACAATGCCAAGGAGCGCGAGACGATAGGTCGGATAGAACATGAAGCCGATCGGCGTAATGCCAAGAAGCGGCGGCGGCGGCGGCACCGCCTTCGAAAGACTGCCGAAGAAAAACCGCACGGCTTCGACAAAGACGATGCCGAGGCCGAAAGTGACAAGGAGCTGATCTTCGTGCGGCCGCGTGTAAAAATGGCGGATGACCGCGCGCTCCATCACCACGCCGACCAGCATGACAAAGAGAGCACCGGCGACGATGGCGACGATAAAGGAACCCGTATGGGTGTAAGCGACCCAGCCGGCATAGCCGCCGAGCATAAACATCGCGCCGTGCGCGAGGTTGAGCACACCGAGCGTGCCATAGATGATCGTCAGGCCGGATGAGATCAGCGCCAAAAGCGCGCCGAGTACGAGCCCGTTGAAACACTGCGAGACAAAATTGGGCCAGTTAATCACGCCGTCATCCGCGCTTTTTTCAGGCAGACTACCCGCCGGTCCGGCCGTCCCCCCGATCCCATGTTATGCCGGGCCTAGACAGCGTCTTGCAACCGGCAAAACGACCGGGCTTATGAGGCGAAGTGGGCTTCGCCCCTTTGGCCCGGCCAAGAGGGAACGGCGCCTGCACCGCAACGCGTGCGAGGCAAGCGCCTTAGGACTGTCAGGTGTAGTCGCCGAGACTGCAGCCGAAGGCGTCGGGTTTTTGCATCAACGGCGCGCCGGGTACGACCTCCGTCACCTCCCAGTAGTCCTCCTTGTCCTTCATGTCCTTCGGCGCCTTGCCGCGGACGATGACGACCGGACGGACCAGCTGATGGTCCTCGGGACGGAAATGCACCTGGCCGACGGTCGAGTCGAAGGTCTCGCCCTTCTCATAGCTCTTGATGACGTCCGGCGGATAGAAGGTGCCGGCCTCCGAGACCATGCGCGCCCAGATGGCGAATTGCATATAGGCGTTGTTGGCGCCCCATTCCGGCTTGTAGCCGTACTTCTTGTCGAACGCCTCGACGAACATCTTGGCCAGCGGATACTTGTCCTCCAGCGTCCACCAAAAGTCGGTGGCGGCATAGACGCCCTCGGTGAGTTCCGGCCCCACTTCCTTGGCGAGGAACGGGATCTGATACGGCACCACCATCTTCATCTTCGGGGTCAGGCCGAACTGCTTCGCCTGCTGGATCGACAGCACCGCGTCACGGCCCCAGTTGACGTTGATGATGAACTCGGCGCCGGAATTGGCGATGTTGGTCAGGTACTGGCTGAAGTCCTGCGTGCCAAGCGGCGAGATTTGGTTCGTCACCATGGTCCAGCCGCCGTTCTGGCTCAGATAGTCGTTCACCGATTTGGTCACGGTGTGGCCGTAGGTGTAGTCCGGCGTCATGAACGCGGCCTTCTTGCCTTTGCCATAAGCCTTGAGCAATACCGGGCCGATCGCGTTGGCCGCGGTCTCGCCGTAGAAGCACTGGCGGAACGAGTAGCGCGAGCAGTCCTTGCCGGTGGTGTCATTGGAGCCAGAGATCGCGACCAGATAAAGGATCTTCTCGCGCTCGGCGAATTTGTTGAGCGCGACCGCCACCGCCGACGAGGTCGCCCCGGTCATCGCCACGATCTTGTTATCGTTGATGAAGGTCTGCTGCTCCTGCACCGCGTCGTTCGGTTTGGCGCCGGAGTCGGCAACAACCAGGTTCACTTGCTTGCCGAGCACGCCCTTGGTCACCTTGGGCGCAATCTTCTTGATCAGCGGGTGACCTTCGTTGATGTGCTCGACGGCAAGCTGCATGCCCTTGAGCTCGTCCTCGCCCTGCACGGCATAAGGCCCGGTCCGCGGCACGGTGGCGCCGATGGTCACGGTCGAGCCCTGGGAGCCGGCCGGCCAGGTGCCGAGCGGCGGCTGATCTTCGGCGAAGGCTGGCACGAAAGTGAAACCGCCGACCGACAAGGCGCCGAGCCCGGCGCCGGTTGCGGCGGCAGTGCGCAGCAGGTGACGCCGTGAAAGCGTCATGGCAAATGGTTTATTGTCCTTGGTCACGTCTTCCTCCCATTGTCTTTAAAGCTTGTTACGGAAACTGCGGTCACGCCCTGCGACCGCCATTCGGTGTCGCCCTCACCGTCATCGATGCAGACTACAAGTTTGCCCGGTTTTGCGCTGCGGATCGGCACCAAATAAGGCGCCGAGACCTGCGAAATTTTGCCGCAATAAGACGAAAGACGTACGGCTAAAGACGGAATAAGCGGCGGGAATGACCCGCCTTACCACCATTTATCAGACCGGCGTGCCCGCACTTAAGCTTAAATCTCTTCACGCATGGCTGACGGTGTCGCGCCATAGCGCCGCCGGAAAGCGCGGTTGAAATACGACAGATCGGTGAAGCCGGCTTCGACGGCGATCTCGGCGATCTTGCGGTGATGCCAGCGCGAATCGCGCAGCATCATCGCCGCCCTTTCGAGACGTCGTTCTAGCAGATGATGCGTGAAGCTCTTGCCGGTCTCTTCGAGCAGCAGGTGCACATAGCGCGGCGTGATGCCGAGCAAATTCGCGACCGCGATCGCGCTCAGATTGGGATCGCCGCTGCGCTGTCGATGGCGCGAAGAATAGCGGCGCGACGTATCCTATGGTTCATGACGCTCTGTCGCGTCAGCGACACAGAGCGTTCATGTTCAAACGAATAACGGACCAGAGCGAAGCGGTCGTTTCACTTCACGAATACTTAAATGAACGGCCGACAACGAGCGGCGGAAAACCAATCAGCCGCGACGGCTAAGGCCATCGCTCGCTTGACGGATGTCCGACGGCGTAGCGCCGAAATGCCGGCGGAAGGCGCGGTTGAAATAAGACAGGTCGGTGAAGCCGGCTTCGGCGGCGATGTCTGCGATTTTGCGCGTACCTAGCTGTGGATCGCGCAACAACGCCTCAGCCCTGTCGAGACGACGTTCCAGCACGTGATGGGTGAAGCTCTTGCCGGTCTCTTCGAGAAGAAGATGCACGTAGCGCGGAGTGATGCCGAGCCGAACCGCGACCGCGGCGGCACTCAATCCCGCATCGCCGCTGCGGCGGTCGATCTCACGCAAAACCGCTGCGCGCCGCGCCGCGCGCGCGCCACGCTCCTCCGCGAACTTTCGCGCATCACCTTCGGCGCCGAGGCAAAGCGCGATCAAATCGGCGACGTGCTCGCCATAGAGCGCGCTGACGCGTCGGCTCGCGGTCAAATTGATGTTTCGAGCCGCGCCAAGATATTCGAATAACAGCCGCCGTGCGGCGGGATCCTTGTCAAGTTTCGCGCCAGCAAAGCGATTGCTGCGCGGGAATAACTTTGCAATCCTTTGACGCGGGACCTTCAGGTCCCAGAATTGAGCGTCGCTGATGACATTGAGTTCGCCGGGATATGCACAGTCGCAAACGACGGCATCTCCCGTCTCGAGCTTTTGATCGGTTTTGCATTGCGTCTGGTAAGCGATGCCGTTTTTCAGCAGCACGACGAGAAGGCTGTCGTCGCCATCGTGGATCAGATCAGCAGTGCGCGCGGAATCCATCTGGTTAGTGGAGATATCACCAATATCGATCGCGCCGACACGCTTTAGCTCAAGCGCGGCACGAAATTGCGATTGATCACGGGTTCTAACGTCGAGCCCCGTGTATTGACGGACGATTTCCTCACAAAACGCCGGGAACCGATCGCGCTCCGGCAGCGAGTCGGTGCTAAAATAAAGGCGGTCGTTCGCACTGCTGTCCATGACATTCCGTCGCGATTGCACGGACCGGCGTTCATATTCAAACAAAATAACAGATTTTGATGGAGCGACAATTCGCTCTAGACATAGTTGATTTCCTTCTAGGCATAATTAGTTCGAAGGGAATGTGACGGATTGGCCACAAATTACGGCTAAAACGCCGGTTATTCCCTTCCGCGCAAAGCGATTTCACAATAGACCAAGACAAAAGGCTTCGCGCAGGTAGGATCGAATCCGACCAAAGGGGTGGGGTTCGGATGCGAGCGTGCGCGGTCGCGTTGGCGTCACGCCCTCCCCGGCTCTGCTGCTGTATGTGACGGGTGGCGCGGCATGGACCGGAATAGATTATTCTGCGCAGGATATTTTCGGCCCCACCGGCTGTCCCAATTGCGCGCTCACCTCGTTCAATCAGACGAAATCGGGGTATGTGATCGGCGGCGGCGGCGAATTTGCGCCGTGGGCCAACAATTGGCTGCTGAGAGTGGAATACCTCTACTATCACTTTAGCGGACCAAATTCGACCGTCGGGATAATCAGTGGCCCAACACTCCCGGTTACGTTCGGTTGGGGCGATCTTTCGATCCAGGAGCTTCGTGTTGGTGCGGCTTATAAGTTCTGAGGCGATCCGTTTTCATAGAGTCTGACTATTCAAGTACCGACATTATCTCCGAACGAAAGGACGATCTTTGGCGCCGGTGACGAGCGTCATGTTGACCTGACGCCAAACTTTTCGCAGCATTCGCCTCCGGCCGCATCCGCGGCCATTTTCATCAGCGAATGCTTGCCATGACCGATCTGACCATCACCGCCGTCCGTATCACCATGCTGCGGGTGCCATGGCCCGACACGCCCTGGCTCAAAGGCCATGCCTTCG
This sequence comes from Xanthobacteraceae bacterium, assembly GCA_030038415.1. Classification (GTDB taxonomy): domain Bacteria; phylum Pseudomonadota; class Alphaproteobacteria; order Rhizobiales; family Xanthobacteraceae; genus BOG-931. Next base: position 42,567 of record JASHOX010000095.1, on the reverse strand, counting down.
GCGAGACGCGCAATTTCCTGGTGCTCGACGTCGAGACCAAAAGCGGCATCACCGGCATGGGCTATCTGTTCCTGTTCCGCCCGGGCATCAAATCCATCATGGCGTGCCTGGACGAAGTCATTATCCCGCGCGTCATCGGCAAGGACGCGAGCGCCGTCGAGGCGATCTGGCAGGATTTGTGGAAGACGACCGTCACCTATGGCCGCGGCGGCATTGCCACCATGGCGCAATCGGCGCTCGACATCGCGCTGTGGGACGCGCTCGGTAAGGCGGCCAGACTGCCGCTGCACCGGCTGTGGGGACATTATCGCGCCGACCTGCCGGCCTATGGCTCGGGCTGCTTCCGCGGCGCCGGCGGCGACGGCATGATCGCCAAGGCGCTGCACTACAAGGAGCGCGGTTATAAGGCGATCAAGATGCAGGTCGCGCATGTGCACTCACTCGCGACCGACCTCGACAACGTCAAACGCATGCGCGAAGCGCTCGGCCCCGACATCGACGTCATGATCGACGTCAATATGGGCTGGACTGCCGACGTCGCGATCCAGATGGGCCGCAAGTTTCAGGATTATGACGTCTACTGGCTGGAAGAGCCGGTGGCGCCGGACGATTTCGCCGGCTACTTCCGTATCGCCGAGGCGCTCGATCTGCGCATCGTCGGCGGCGAGACGCATTTTACCCGCTTCGACCTCAAGCCGTTCTTCGAAAATCCGAAGCTGCCGATCCTGCAGCCCGATCCGATGCGCGGCGGCTTGACCGAATTGCGCAAGATCGCGACGGTCGCCGACACCTGGGCCATGACGATTGCGCCACATCTGTTTCCCGAGCTGAACGTGCAGCTCCTGGCGTCGATTCCCAACGGGCTGTGGATCGAGGACATGGGCCTTGGCGACGATCTCTGGGTCGATCCGGTGCCGGTGAAGAACGGCACGATTACCGCGCCAGAGCGGCCCGGCCATGGGCTTGCGTTCAAGCCGGAGATTTTGCGCGATTGCGCGGTCAGCCGCACGTCACGTTAATGCGGCCATGGCATGATCGGAACGGTAGAGATCGCATTGGCCGGCGAACCATTGACGATCTTGGTGCTGATGGCGAGGTAGATGAGCGTGTGGTGAGGCTCATCCACCATGCGATAAATGCGGGTCGTCTTGAAGAAAATGCTGGTTTTCTGACTGAACACTTCTTCGTTTTGGCGGAGTTTCGACAGGTCGACGTCGATTGGGCCGATTTGCCTGCAGGACACGGAAAAATTGGAAGGGTCTTCGTTGAGACCCAATGGCTGGCCCCAACCGCCTTTTCTCGCCTGCGAAATGTGGCAGACGATGCCAGGCACTTGCGGATCCTCAAAGACGCTGACGCAGACTTTGTCGTTGGGAGACAGCACATTAAACGTGGTGCTCACGCAGACCAAATCCGTGGCCTGTGCGGAGCCAAGGGCGCCAAGAGAGCCGAGAGAGAGCACGACCAGTACGGCCGCGATGAAAATCGACTTCATTCGGAAATTCTCCGCATTAGCCGCGATGAGGATTCGAAGAGCCTGGACGGCCAAGCGCTGGAAAGATTGGTAGCGGGGGCCAGATTCGAACTGGCGACCTCCGGATTATGATTCCGCTGCTCTAACCAACTGAGCTACCCCGCCAACCTCGTCAGACATTTACCAAACCGGCCGCGGTCGGCGCGCGCCGATGGAACCGTCCGTGTCTGCGCTGAGAGGGCACATTTATGCCACTCAAGGCAGCTTTCCAAGCGGGATTCGCCACCGATTTCGCCGCGAAGAACGGATTTGCTTAGCGACCGCAGGTTGCTTTTATGCTATGGCGCCGCCCCGGCGTTGGGCATCAATTGAACGTGGCCCAATAAGTCACGCCTTCGGCATCCTTGGCCGCCGGCACCAGAACGATCCGGTATTATGGCGCAAACGCCGGCGACGTTACACTTGACGGACAAGTGTAACGTCGCCCAAACGCCACAAGCGGTTCGGTCAGCAAGCCTTACCTAACGGCCGGTGATCGGCTGTGAGTGGCGGATTTCAAGCGACTTCTATCGGACCCCGGAAAGCGGGGATTCCGGCATTAGGTGGCAAACACACCTATGCCGAGCATGATAGGAGTCAGGCGTGGATAAAAAGCCAAAAAGCATACTGTACTATCGGCTGGCCGCAGCCGCATTCCGGTGCCTTCCCCGATACCTCAAACAGCCGCAGCACGGCGGTCACATGCGCCAGGTCGGAGCGGGCTTGCGCGATCTTGGCTTCGTACATTCGTATCGAGGCGCGGATTTCGTCTTTCTTTTTGGTCAGCGTTCGTGACGGTTCGGATTTCGGGCATTGTGGCGGCCAACAAATGGCGTAATATCGATTATGAGCCTCGCCCCCTTTTAGACCCCCTTCAGGAGTCAGACCCTGAAACACTACCCATGGGGTGAGGCTCACCGAGATCTAGGCCGAGCCGTCGAAAATTCTTGTGGCGTCTGCGCCATAATACCGGAAAGATTGACACCGCGCCGAGCTCCTGGTGCTCCATGCGGTAGATGCTTTGCGGAAAGACGCGCGGGTCGCGGGCGAAGAAGGTCAGCGTGAACGGCGGCCGCATGCCGGGCGGCGCGAAGGCCGGGTTCAAGAGCGTGGCTTCCTTGAGCGTCAGCGGAATGACCGGCCGGCCGTCCTGGCTGATGACAAAAACCTCGTCGACCTTGTCGGCGAAATCCTCGAAGACAAGTCCGCGCTCCGTCATGGCACGACCTCCGCTTCCCCGGCGAGGCTCGCAAAAACCGAGCCGAGACGATCACGCGACATCGCATTCACCCGGATTGCCGCACGGGCAAGGGCCCCGCATCGATGAATTATGAGACAACTCTACCGGAGATGGCAACAACGCCGGCACTCGATCCGCGTCCAGCCTGTGGCCATGCCCGGCAATGCCAGGGAACCGCCCCCGTTGCCGCCGCAATCGACACACTATGCAAAACGAAAACCGCACCATACATAGACCCCCGTCGATGCGGGAAACCTAGCGGCAACCACGATGCGACGCTTGATCTAGTGCAACGTGGCGCTTCTGCTAGTAGAATCGCCGTTGCGGCCGGTCGCGTTCGTTCTTGGTGCCATTTCTCGTCGTCACGGCGGAGATTGAGGAGCGAGCTTATGCGAAAGCGCAGCATCGTGCCGGCGACGTTCGTGGCGCTGTTGTTGGCAGCGTCATCGCTATGGACCGCGCCGGCCGCCATGGCGCGCTCGTCATTCGACGGCCGGTGGAGCGTATTGATCGTGACCGACGCTGGCACCTGCGACCGCGCCTATCGTTATGCGCTCAATATCATCAACGGCAGGGTCACATACGACGATCCCTCGTTCGAAGTATCCGGCCATGTCGACGCGCGCGGCCATGTCAGCGTCAGCGTCGCCGCCGGCGGCGAGCGCGCCAGCGGCACTGGCGAGCTGTCCGGCGATTCCGGCCGCGGCTTATGGAGGGGGCATTCCTCGTCGTCGGCGTGCTCCGGCCACTGGGAAGCCGAACGCCGCGGCTGAGCGCGATCTTCCTTCGTGATTTTCTTTTGGCGAAAACCGCGATCAAGCGGCGGCACCGGTCCGCGCAAATCTGATCAACGAAAAATGTCCGAGCGGCGGCATCGGCCGCCGTTCGACGACGTGCACGCCACCGTGCCGCGCCGCCCAGCGCGCCAGCCGCTCCCAGCCGAATTCCGGGCGCCAGCCGAGCCGCCGCGCCAGCGGTGCGAACCATCGCTCGCAGGCCGCGCGCAAGCCTTTCTCCGCGCCGAGATGGTTGACCAGGATGATCTCGCCGCCAGGCTTTATGACGCGCGCGAATTCGTCCAGCGTGCGCTCCGGATCCGGTACCGCGGTGATGACATATTGTGCGACGACGACGTCGAATGCCGCATCCTTAAAACCGAGATGCTGGGCGTCCATGACCGCGAGCCCATCGATATTGCTCAGCCGGCGCTCGGCGACGCGCGCCTTGGCCTTGTGCAGCATCGGCGCCGATAAGTCGACGCCGACCAGCCGATTCGACAACGCGTAATCGGGCAGCGACAGGCCGGTGCCGACGCCGACTTCGAGAATGCGGCCGCCGATGCGCTCGGCTGCCGCGATCGAGGCCTTGCGGCCGCGCTCGAACACCGCGCCGAACACTAGATCGTAAATCGGCGCCCAACGCGCGTAAGCCTTGGCGATGCCGGCTTTGTCGAGCTCGTCCACCATCGCGTCGCGTCAGCGCGCGGCCGCGAGAGCAACACCGCGCGCGTCTTTGGCCTGCACCGCCGCCATGGTGCCGGCAATGACGCCGCCGCCGAGCACGCGAGCCTGCCCGTCGGCGGCGTCATAGAACACGCAAGCCTGGCCGGGCGACACGCCGTCCTCGCCGGCAATCAACTCGATTTCGAGGCCGCTCGAGCCGCTGCGCAGCCAGGCCGGCCGCGGCGGCCGCGTCGAACGAACTTTGACGAAGACTTCGGGACGATGCGTCAAGGCCTCGTCGATCGTGCCATCGCCGAGCCAGTTGAGGTCGCGCAGCTTGATCCGGCTCGTGCGCAGCGCCTCGCGCGGGCCGACCACGACGCGACGCGACGCGGCGTCGAGCCGCACCACATAGAGCGGCGAACCGGTGGCGAGGCCGAGCCCGCGCCGCTGGCCAACGGTGAAATGAATGATGCCGTCATGACGGCCGAGCACGCGGCCGTCGAGATCGACGATTTCGCCCGGACCCGCGGCGCCCGGCCGCAGCCGCTCGATGATGTCGGCATAATGACCGGTGGGCACGAAGCAGATGTCCTGGCTGTCCTGCTTGTCGGCGACGGACAGCCCGAAGCGGCGAGCCAGTTCGCGCGTTTCCGCCTTGGTGCGATCGCCGAGCGGGAAGCGCAGCAGATCGAGTTGCGCGCGCGTGGTGGCGAATAGGAAATAGCTCTGATCGCGTTCGGCCTCGCGGGCTCGATAGAGCGCCCGGCCGCCGCCGGGCAGCGCGCGCGAAGCGACATAATGGCCGGTAGCCAGCACCGCCGCGCCGAGGTCGCGCGCGGTGTGCAGCAAATCGTGGAATTTGATCGACTGATTGCATTCCACGCAGGGAACCGGCGTCTCGCCGGCCACGTAACTCTCGGCAAAGCGGTCGATCACCGCTTGCTTGAAACGGTCCTCGTAATCGAGGACGTAATGCGAAATGCCGATCCGCTCGGCAACTGCGCGGGCATCATGGATGTCGCGGCCGGCGCAGCAGGCGCCCTTGCGGTGGGTTGCCGCGCCGTGATCGTAAAGCTGCAGCGTGATGCCGACGACGTCGTAGCCGGCTTCCGCCAGAATCGCCGCGGTGACCGAGGAATCGACGCCGCCCGACATGGCGACAACCACGCGCGTCGCCGACGGCGGTCCCTCGATGTCGAGTATGTTCGAAGCCATACGGGTGTCCCCGGCCAGCGCCCGGTGCGCCGTTGCCTTAAGCGACCTTTATTATATGGGCCGCAGCCACGCTCCGCCACGGCCGCGGCTGCCGACTGAGCCTGAGCCCCTGTTGCGGGCAAAAATTGCCGACCACACGATAAAGACTGCCGTCAGTAATTGCCCACAATCAATGTAAGTCTTTGAATTCATGGAGTTTGCCGATCGTCTTGCGCTGGCCCGCGGGTTGCAGGCCGACAAGCAGACCTATCGCGTCCATGTCGCTTCTAGGGGTTCCAAGTGTCGAGTATGTCGAGTATTGCGCCAGATTCACCTGCTGCGATTTCGCTCCCGCCGTCGTGGATGCAGGCATCTTCATCCAGCCAAGACACCACCTCGCAGCCGTTCGCTGCGCTGCTTGATGCTGCGGCGTCGGCACCACCGAGTCCGCCTGCACCGGCGGCCTCGCCAGGACCAAACTCGTCCACGCCAAGCGCGCCCGCATCAAGCTCGTCCGCGCCCAGCCCGACAGCGGCCCCACTCAACTCGACAGCGGTTGCGCCGGCCCAATCCGTGCCTTCCCCGCAAGGGGCGCAACAACCATCGCCAGCCGGCTCGGCTGGAAACTCGGCGGATGCCAGCCAAGCTGCCAGCGGGCAGAATCCTGCAAACTCAAGCACCCCGGCCGGCAGCGGCGCCAGCACGACCAATACAGCCGCCACAAGCGCAAGCACCAACGGCAATGTGATTCCGCCTGTAGTCATCGCTCACGGCTTCACGGAAGTCGCGGCTGCGCCCAAGGCCAAGGCCAGCGCGGCGGCAAACGCAAAGGCGACCGCGGACACAACCGCGACCACGAGCGCCCAACAGGATAGCTCAGGCGATAATGGCGCAACCACCGCCGCGACAATCACCTCGGGCGACGCAACGGCAACCGCTACCGGAGCATCGAAGCCATCGGCAGCGGCGGCGCCGGCGACTGACGCAACCGACGCGGCGGCAGCCGCTGCGGCAGCTCTGACGGCGGACCCCGCGAGCGCCATCCCGGCGCCATCGGGCTCGTCCCCGCCCGCGAGCAAAAAGACGAACGGTAACGCAGGCGACAAGCAAGGCGACGACAGCGCCGCAAACGCTGACGGCAATGCCGCGCCAGCCACCTCCACGGCGCCGACTGCTGCGACCACTCCCGCAGTGCCAGTCGCAGCCGCCATTGTCACGGGCGCCGATTTTTCGTCGTCACCGCCGGTAGCCGCGGGCTCAACGACGAGCGCAGCGGTGACTGCGCCGCGGCCGCGCGCAACCGCACCACACATCGGCGATCAGATTTCTCTTGGCGGCACAAACGGCGAGACGCCGCAGACCGCACAGGCGACCCAGGGCGCTCAATCGACTAGCCAAGCGGACGGTAAGACCCCGACGGCGGACGCCGCGGCGGGGAAACCGGCTGCTGTCACCGATACCGGTTCTAAGACGGCAGCATCCGGCAACGCTGCCCAACAGGGTGCGGCGCCTGCCGCCACCCCCGCCGATGCGGCTGCAGCGCCGGCTGCCAATGCCATCACCGCACATGTGGAGACCACGGCGTCGAATGGCGCTCCATCGAGCGCTCAGACCGCGACCAATGCGGTGAAGGCCGCGACCGCCAATTTGCCGACCTTCGGTATTCTCACGACAAATGCGGCGACGACCCAAACCGGGGCCGCGGCATCCTCTACAGCGCCGGCGGCCGCGGTTTCGGTCGCCGGCCTGCCGGTCGCCATCGCCGCCCGCGCCCAGGCCGGCTCCAACCAATTCGACATCAGGCTCGATCCGCCGGAGCTTGGTCGCATCGATGTGCGCCTTGACGTCGACTCCAATGGTCAGGTGACGTCGCACGTCACCGTCGACCGTCCCGAGACGCTCACGCTTCTGCAAAGCCAGCAGCCGCAGCTGCAACGCGCGCTCGAACAAGCGGGATTGAAAACCGCGGATAACGGCCTGCAATTCTCACTGCGCGATCAGTCTTTCTCCGGAACCAATACCGGCGGCAACAATGGCGGCGGCACACAGTCGAGCCCGGCGCAACAGCTGGTCGTTCCCGATTCCGATCAGCCGTCCGTCGGCGCCACACAAATCTACTCGCGCTGGAATCTCGGCAGCGGAATTGACATCACCGTGTGAACGGCAATCGTTTGAGGATCGACCATGACGACGACCACCGCAGTTTCGACGACTAGCTCCACGGGCTCCACCACGAATACCGCCACCACCGGCAACACCGGGCTGAACCAGCTCGCCAGCAATTTCAATTCGTTTCTGACCTTGCTGACCACGCAGTTGCAGAACCAGGACCCGCTCGATCCGCTCGACACCAATCAGTTCACCCAGCAGCTGGTCGAGTTCACCTCGGTGCAACAGCAGGTCGACATGAACACCAACATGCAGACCCTGATCTCGCTGCAGCAGGCGACCGAAGCGACCCAGGCGATGCAATACCTCGGCGCCAACGTCACGCTGACCGGCACGACTGCGACACTGTCCAATGCCACCAACAGCCCGGCGACCTGGTCGTTGAACTCGCCGTCGCCGGCAACCGGCAACGTCACCATCACCAATTCAAGCGGCCAGACCGTCTATACCGGCACCGTGTCGCTCAACTCCGGCACGCAAACTTATACCTGGAGCGGTCAGAGCTCGAGCGGGGTCACCGAGCCCGACGGCCAGTACACGCTGGCGATCAGCGCGACCAATGCCAACGGCCAGTCGGTGACCGTGAGCCCGCAAGTGACAGGCACGGTGACCGGCATCAATCTTTCGCAGAATCCGCCGGAGGTCACGGTGAACGGCCAGAGCTATTCGCTCAGCTCGATTCAAGCCATCAACAGCAGTAGCGGCACCAGCGCACTCACCAGCGGCGTGAGCAGCCTCAACAGCTCGATCAGCAGCCTCAATAGTGCGATCAACAGCCTGACCCAGTTGTTTTAGGAGCCGACCCTGAATCTGCCAGCCTACCGTTTTGGCCATTGGTCTCGGTCCCGACATGGCACAACTTCGGTCCCATGCCATCCGCCGCATCAATTGCGGCCAATTGCGTGCGCGGCTTAGGCAAATTTTAAGCGGCCGTGCGTAAGGTCGCCCACTGTAGTCGTCGAGTTGTGAGAGTGAATATGACCGAACCCCATCGCCCGAGGGTTAAATACGTCATCGGGCCGGACGGTTCCCCCCTGACCATCGCCGATTTGCCGGCGCCAGGGACGAAGCGTTGGGTCATCCGCCGCAAGGCAGAGGTGGTCGCCGCGGTGCGCGGCGGACTGCTGTCGCTCGAAGAGGCGTGCAGCCGCTACACCCTGACGGTCGAGGAATTCCTGTCCTGGCAATATTCGATCGACCAGCACGGCCTCGCCGGATTGCGCACGACCCGCATCCAGCAATATCGACAGTAACTCCCGCTTAATCGATCTTACCGAATTGCCAACGCCGGACGGCGTGGCTGGCGTCCTTGTATTCTCGATCGCTCGATCATCGACAGGCCGATGCAGCGGTCCCGGAAAGACGCAGCCTCGAGTCGCCGGCCGCGCTTGGCCGTTGTGACAGCCCTCCTGACCGGCTGTCGTCGCCGGCTCGTCGCCCTCTCGGACCGAAAACGAGAGACGAACGCAAGTTAGCGCAATTCCGGCCTTTATTAACCGGGCGCTAACCATCCACCGGGCAAATCTTGCCGAGTGAGGCGCTTGCGCGTCGCTGCGCGGGGGAAAGCTCGGTGCAAAGTCTGGTGGAGTTCGCCAAAACGCTCGGCGCGCCGCGCATTGCGGCGATGGGCGCGGTCACTCTTGCGCTCATCGGCTTCTTCGCCTTTCTCATTCTGCGCGTGACGACGCCGCAGATGACTCCGCTGTTCACCGACTTGTCGTTGGAGGATTCCGCCTCGATCGCCAAGGAACTCGACCACGAAGGCATCACCTACGAACTGCGTAACGACGGCAACGTCATCATGGTACCGCGCGATAAGGTGGCGCGGCTGCGCATGACGCTGGCCGAAAACGGCCTGCCCAAGGGCGGCGGCGTCGGCTACGAGATTTTCGACAAGTCGGATGCGCTGGGCACCACGAGCTTCGTGCAGAACATCGATAAGCTGCGCGCGCTGGAAGGCGAGCTGGCGCGCACCATCCGCACCCTCGATCAAGTCGAAGACGCGCGGGTGCATCTGGTTCTGCCGGATCGGCCGCTGTTTTCCCGCGACAAGATCGAGCCTTCTGCCTCCATCGTGCTGAAGCTACGCGGCACGCTGCAGTCGTCACAAGTCCGCGCCATCCGCCATCTCGTTGCCACCGCGGTATCCGACTTGCGGCCACAGCGCATCTCGATCGTCGACGAACAGGGCCAATTGCTGGCGGACGGCGCCAGCGACGACACGACCGCCGGCGGCGTCGCCGCCGACGAACGCCAAGCGGCCTACGAGAAGCATTTGCGCGAACAGGTTGAGTCGATCGTCTCCTCGGTGGTCGGGCCGGGCCATTCGCGCGTGCAAGTCGCCGCCGATTTCGATTTCAACCGCATTACCCAGACTTCGGACAAATTTGATCCCGACGGCCGCGTCGTCCGCTCCAGCCAGACCCGGGAGGAAACCTCCGCATCGGGCCAGAGCAACAACGAGGTCACGGTGGGCAACGAGCTGCCCGGCGCCAATCAGCGCCAGCCCGCCGCCGCGGCGAATGCCAGCCCGCGCGACCAGAGCCGCAAGTCCGAGGAAATCGTCAATTATGAGATCTCCAAGACGACGAAGACGGAAGTGATCGAAGGCGGCAGGCTCAATCGCCTTTCGGTCGCCGTCCTGGTCGACGGCACCTATGCCAAGGACGATAAGGGCAACGTCACCTACCAACCGCGCAGCAAGGAGGAGCTCGATCAGATTGCGGCGCTGGTGCGCTCGGCGATCGGTTTCGACCAGAAACGCGGCGACCAGGTCCAGGTCGTCAACCTGCGCTTTGCCGAAACTCCGGCCAATCCCATTGTCGAGCCGACCGGCTGGCTGTCCATGCTGCATTTCACCAAAGATGACATCATGAGCCTGATCGAAACGCTGGTGATGGGCGTGCTCGGTCTGATCGTGCTGCTCCTGGTGGTGCGCCCGCTAGTCCGCCGCATCATCGCTCCGGACGAGCGCGCTTTGGCGGCATTGCCGCGCGGCGCGGCGGCCGGCGAAGGCTTGGCGGCGATAACGGCCGCCACCCTCACCGAGGAAGGCGTCGATCCCGCCAAGGCGGCAGAATCGAGCCAGACATCAAAGATGATCGACATTGCCCAGATCCAGGGCCAGGTCCACGCCCAGTCCGTGCAAAAGGTCGGCGAGCTCGCCGACAAAAACCCCCGCGAAACCGTTTCCATCATCCGCTCCTGGCTGAACGACAGCGCCGCCGCCTGATCGACCATGGCCACACCCCCAGCAGCAAAAGACGACCCGAAGCAGCACGAGACCGCGCAAAGCGAAATCGCCAGCGCTTTGGCGAGCCTTGCCGGCAAGGCGACGCATGCGCCGCCGCCCAAGCGTCCGCTGCGCGGACCGGAGCGTGCGGCGGTTCTGCTGCTGGCGCTCGGCGAACACCACGGCGCCAAGATTTGGAGCATGCTCGACGACGACGAATTACGTCAGATCTCCATGTTGATGTCGACGATCGGCACCATCGAAGCCGAGCAGGTCGAAAATCTGTTGCTCGAATTCGTATCGCGCATGTCGGCCTCCGGCGCGATCATGGGCACTTACGAGGCGACCGAGCGCCTGCTGCAGTCCTATCTGCCGCCAGAACGCGTCGGCATCATCATGGAAGAAATCCGCGGGCCGGCCGGCCGCAACATGTGGGAGAAGCTTTCCAATGTTCAGGAAGAGGTGCTCGCCAACTGTCTCAAGAACGAGTACCCACAGACGGTAGCCGTGGTGTTGTCGAAGATCGGCCCCGAGCACGCCGCGCGCGTGCTCGCAATTCTGCCGGAGGATCTGGCGCTCGACGTGGTCAACCGCATGCTGCGCATGGAAGCGGTGCAGAAGGAAGTGCTCGAGCGCGTCGAGCAGACGCTGCGCACCGAATTCATGTCGAACCTGTCGCAGACCCGCCGGCGCGACGCGCACGAAGTCATGGCCGAGATCTTCAACAATTTCGACCGGCAAACCGAAACGCGGTTCCTGACCGCGCTCGAAGAGGACAATCGCGAAAGCGCCGAGCGCATCAAGACCCTGATGTTCACATTCGACGATCTGTCCAAGCTGGACGTCGCTTCGGCGCAGACGCTGATGCGCCACGTCGAAAAGGACAAGCTCGCCGTCGCGCTCAAGGGCGCCGCCGAGCCGGTGCGTCAGTTCTTCCTGTCCAACATGTCGACGCGCGCCGCCAAGATGCTGATGGACGATATGCAGGCCATGGGTCCGGTGCGGTTGCGCGAAGTCGACGAAGCGCAGGCGATGCTGGTCAATCTCGCCAAGGATCTCGCCGCCAAGGGCGAGATCGTCATCTCCAAGACCCGCGGCGAAGAAGAACTGATCTATTGAGACGCAGTTCCGTCAAGACGATGGCAAGACTCCGAAGATGAACGCAGCGACCAAAAAATTCCTGTTCGACACCGACTTTGCCGACGCCGCCGAAGGCAAGCCGGCGCGAATGGTGATCACGCTGGCCGAGCACGCGCTCAAAGTCGCCGATGCCGAAGCCGCCGCGCATCGCAAAGGCTATGCCGACGCGCAAAGCGATGCCACGATCGAGTCCGGCCGACGCGTGGCCGACGCGCTCGAGCACATCGCGGCGGCGCTCGTCGTGGCCAACCGCGCGCTGGCGGCTATCGAGACCCGGCTCGAATGCGAGGCGGTCGAGGTTGCGGTCGCGGTAGCGCGCAAGCTGGCGCCGGCCTTGATCGCCCGCGAGCCGTTCGCCGAAATCTCGGCGCTGGCCAGCGACTGCTTCCGCCAGCTCGTCACCGCGCCGCATATCGCGGTGCGCGTCAACGACGCGCTGTACGCCGTCGCCAAGGAGAAACTCGACGACATCGTGCGCGCGCGCAGCTTCGAGGGCCGGCTCGTCGTGCTCGCCGAACCCGATATCGCGCTCGGCGACTGCCGTATCGAGTGGGCCGACGGCGGCATCAATCGCGACCGCGCCGCCGCCGACGCGGCGATCACCGCGGCGGTCGACGGCTATATCGGCGCGCGCCGCAATGTCACCGCCTCCCACGAGACGTTGAGGAGATCAGAGCATGAGTGAGGATGACAAAATCCCGCTGCCCAATCTCGAGGCCGACGGAGCAGTGATCGACGCGCCGCCGCTCACGGCGGAGCCGGATGGACCGACGACGCGCGTCGCGTCCGATCTCGAAGCGGTGTTCGATGTACCGGTAAAGGTCTCCGCGGTGCTCGGCCGTGCGCGCATGGATATCGGCGACCTGCTCAAGATCGGACCCGGCACCGTGCTCGAGCTCGACCGCAAAGTCGGCGAGGCGATCGACATCTACGTCAACAACCGCCTGGTGGCCCGCGGCGAAGTCGTCCTGGTGGAAGAGAAACTCGGCGTGACCATGACGGAAATCATCAAGGCAGAGAGATCGTAATTCGCTCCGCTTAGCGAAGAAGGAATAACAAGATGCGCCTTTTGATCGTCGGTACGCTCAACGGCCAGCTCACCACCGCGACCAAGCTCGCGATGGACAAGGGCGCGCAGGTCACCCACGCTGCGGATATCGCGCAGGCGCTCGCCGTGCTGCGCTCCGGCCGCGGCGCCGACCTCTTGATGGTCGACGTCGCGGTCAGTATCCGCGACCTGGTAGCCGGGCTCGAGGCCGAGCATATCCACGCGCCGATCGTCGCCTGCGGCACCGCCACCGACGCGCGCGCCGCGGTCGCCGCCATCCAGGCCGGCGCCAAGGAATATATCCCGCTGCCGCCCGACGCCGAGCTGATCGCCGCGGTGCTGGCGGCGGTCGCCGACGACCGGCGCGAATTGATCTACCGCGACGACGCCATGGCGCGGGTCGTCAAGCTGGCGCAGCAGGTCGCCGGCAGCGAAGCCTCGGTGCTGATCACCGGCGATTCCGGCACCGGCAAGGAAGTCTTGGCGCGCTACGTGCACGCCCGGTCGAACCGCGCCAAGAAGCCGCTGATCTGCGTCAACTGCGCGGCAATTCCGGAAACGCTTCTGGAATCCGAATTGTTCGGCCACGAAAAGGGCGCATTCACCGGCGCCGTGGCGCGCCGCGTCGGCAAGTTCGAGGAGGCCAACGGCGGCACGCTGTTGCTCGACGAGATTTCCGAGATCGACGTACGATTGCAGGCCAAGCTCCTGCGCGCGATCCAGGAACGCGTCATCGATCGCGTCGGCGGCACCAGGCCGGTGCCGATCGACATCCGCATCATCGCCACCTCCAACCGCAACCTCGCCGAGGCGGTCCGCGACGGCTCTTTCCGCGAGGATTTGCTGTTCCGGCTTAACGTCGTGAATTTGAAAATCCCGCCGCTGCGCGAGCGGCCGGCTGACGTAATCGAGCTTGCCGAATATTTCGTCAAGAAATACGCCGCCGCCAACGGCGTGACGGCGCGGCCGCTGTCGCAAGACTCGCGCCGCACGCTGACGCTGAATTATTGGCCCGGCAATGTGCGCGAGCTGGAAAACACCATGCATCGCGCCGTGCTGATGGCGAGCGGCGAGGAGATCGGGCCCGAGGCCATCCTCACGCCGGACGGCACTCGGCTCGATCAGCAGAGGAGCGCGCCGGCGGTGGCGCACGCGGCATTCGCCGCCGAGCAGGTGTCGCGCGGGCTCGTCGGCCGCACCGTTGCCGAGGTCGAACGCGACCTCATCCTGCAGACGCTCAAGCATTGCCTCGGCAATCGGACGCATGCCGCCAACGTGCTCGGCATTTCGATCCGCACGCTGCGTAACAAGCTCAATGAATATGCCGCCGACGGCTTGCCGGTGCCGCCGCCGGGCGGCGGCGAGCCGCGCATTGCCGCGGCATAGCCGTCAACGTCGCGTTTCAGCAGAACTAACGAAAGGTGACGCTAGAGCCCAATCGATTTTGATGGAATCAAAGGCGAGCTCTAGGTTTTTGATTGAGCATGAACTTTTCCGAAAACTGGCATCCACTTTCCGGGATCATGCTCTAAGCGGCCGCACGCTGCCGCGTAGCGACCATTGATTGATCGCGATCTCGCCCGAAAACCGGCCATATTTCAGGTTGAGGTTCGCATGATCGCCCCGCCTATTCTTGTAATCGACAATCAGTCCCTTTTTACCCAGAGAAAAACATGCAGCTCCCGCGTCGCCAATTTCTTAATCTGGCAGCGAGCGCCGTCGCCATGCCGGCGCTGTTGCGCAACGCCCGCGCCGATACTTATCCGTCACGGCCGGTTCACCTGCTCGTCGGCTTCCCGCCGGGCGGCGCCGCCGACATCATCGCACGGCTCACCGGACAGATGCTGTCGGAGCGCCTCGGCCAGCCCTTCGTCGTCGAAAATCGCGGTTCGGCGGGGCAGCAAATCGCGGCCGAGGCCGTGGTGAAGGCGGAGCCGGACGGCTACACGCTGTTGTTGATGGCCAATCCGAACGTCATCAACGCAATGCTGAACCCGAATCTCGATTTCAATTTCATCGGCGATCTCGCGCCGGTTGGCGGCGTCGATCTCAATCCGCTGATCCTCGAGGTCACCCCCTCGCTGCCGGTGCACAGCGTGCCGGAGTTGATCGCCTATACCAAGGCGCATCCGGGCCAGATCAATATGGCGTCCGGGGGCGTCGGCTCGACGCCGCATCTTGCCGGCGAGCTGTTCAAGATGATGACCGGCATCAACATGCTGCATGTGCCCTATCGCGGCGATGCGCCGGCGATCACCGACCTGTTGGCGGGCCAGGACCAGGTCATGTTCGACCTGATCCTGCTGTCGCTTTCGCACATTCGCAGCGGTGCACTGCGCGGGCTGGCCGTCACCAGCGCCAAGCGGCTGCCGACCTTGCCCGACCTGCCGCCGGTGGCCGATTTCGTGCCGGGCTACGAAGCCTTTGCCTGGCAAGGGGTCGCCGCACCCAAGAATACGCCAGCCGAGATTGTCGCCAAGCTCAACAACGAGATCAATAAGGCGCTGGCCGACCCCAAGATCGCCTCGCGCCTGACCGACCTCGGCGGTGTGCCAATGCCGCTGACGCCCGCCGCGTTCGGCCAGCTCATTGCCAGCGAGGTCGAGAAATGGGGCAAGGTGATCAAATTCGCCAATATCAAGACAGGTTAGTCATTGCGAGGAAGCGCCTCACTTCGTCGCGTCGCCGCCGTTGACCATGATGGTCTCGACTTCACCCGCACCGTTGGCGCGGCGGAATGCGGCCGCTTCGTCGTATTCCTTTGAAGTGAAGCAGGCGACGCCCTGCTCGAAAGTTGGAAATTCGATCACCACGAAGCGCTGAAATTTTTGCGGACCTTCCATGATTTGGTAACGGCCGCCGCGGGCCAAAACCTTGCCGCCGTATTTGGCGATGATGGCCGGTACGCGGTCGGTGTATTTCTTGTACTCGACCGCATCGTTGATCTTCGAGCGCGCGACCCAATAGGCTGGCATGAATTCCCTCCTTGTACGTCATTGCTGAGCGAGCGACCCTGAATGACGAGCGTAGGGAATACACGAAGGACATCCGCGCGCAACGCGCGGGTTACGCGCCTGCGAATAGGCCGCGCAGCAATTTGGCCGGCGCCGAGAGCGGTTGCGTGGCCGGCCGCGGGCCGCCGATCATGCGCTGACCGAGTGCGCCGAGAAAATCGGTCTTCGGCATCGGCCGGGCGAACAGATAGCCCTGCCCGAAATCGCAGCCGAGGCCCTGCAATTTATGGCTCACATGCATGGTTTCGATGCCCTCGGCCACGGTCTTGAGCCCAAAACGCTTACCCAGCTCGACGATGGTCTCGCACAGCCCGGCATTGACGCGGTCGGCGTGGCAATTGGTGACGAAGCTGCGATCAATCTTCAACTCGCCGAACGGCAATTGCCGCAGCCGCGCCAGCGACGAAAAGCCGGCGCCGAAGTCGTCGAGCGACAGCGCGCAATCAAGCTCGCGCAATTCGTCGGCGACGTCATTGGCGATCTCAAGATCGTCGAGCGCTTCATCCTCGGTTACTTCGAGGATGAGACCGGGCCAGGTCGGCGACCTGGGCCGTTCCTCGCGCAGGATCTGGGCGATCGGCAGCTTGACGAGCGCCGATACCGGCACATTCACCGAAAGTTTCACTGAAGTGCCGAGCGCCGCGCAATCCTCAAAATCGCGCAGCGCGGCGAGGATGACGCGCTCGGTCAATGCCAGCATCTCGTCTTCCGTGGCGCCGGGCAAGAACCGCGCTGGTGGGATGATGGCACCGTCCGGCCGCCGCGCGCGCACCAGACCCTCGGCGCCGACCAGCCGCTTCGAGCGCAGATCGATTTTGGGCTGGTACCACAGCTCGTCCCAATTGCGCCGCAGCACCTCGCGCAGCGTTATTTTGCCGTCGGCCGACCCGGGATCGGGTCCGGCCGGCTTCGCTGCAATCACTGTGCGCAATCCCTCGAACACGGCGAAATTCCTCGTCGGCAGAGTGTGGCGAACGAAGAGCGACGGCACCGTTAATAAGGAGAACTACCTAGGCAATGGGTTTGCCGAAGGTAACGGGGATTCAGAAAATTTAATCCGTGATCTCCGCGAACGCGGCGCATCCGCTTCCGCGAAAAATTACGATACGTCATTCCGCGGCGCGGCGGGCGGCGATGATCTGGTCGGCGGTGCGACCGGTCAACTCGGCCATGTGATCGAACTTGAAGGTGAAAGTGCCGGCGCCCGCGGTCGCCGAGCGGATTTCAACAATGAGATCGCCGATCTCAGCTTCCGGCATTTTGGCGCGCACCACGTCCCAGCCATCCCAGCCTTCGCGGGTGTCGAAGCCGAGGATCTGACCGCGCCGCCCCGACATCAGCGCGTTGATCTTCGCGGTGGCCTCGGTGGGGCAGAAAATTTCCACCAGATGAATCGGCTCGAGCAAGACCGGTTGGCATTGCGGCAGTCCCTCGACGATGCCGATGCGGCCGGCAGTGCGGAATGCCATGTCGGAGGAATCGACGGTGTGATAGGAGCCGTCGACCAGGGCCACGTGCACGTCGACCACCGGAAAGCCGAGCGGGCCGTGCTTGAGCGCGTCGATGATGCCCTCCTCGACCGACGGAATGTAGTTGCGCGGCACCACGCCGCCGGTGATCTTGTCCTCGAAGGAAAAACCGGAACTGCGCGGCATCGGCTTGATGTCGAGCACGACGTCGCCGTATTGGCCGTGGCCGCCGGATTGCTTCTTGTGACGGCCGCGTTGCACGATGCCTTTGCGGATGGTTTCGCGATAGCCGACGCTCGGCGTGCGGCGTTCGACGGCGACGCCGAAACGGTCGCTCAATCGCTCGGTGACGACGCGCAGATGCATCTCGCCCTGGCCCCACAGCACGACCTCGTGGGTTTCCGGGTTATGCACGATGGTGATCGAGGGATCCTCCTCGACCAGCTTCGTCAACGCCAGGCCGAGCTTCACGTCGTCCTTGCGCTCCTTGGCCGAGATCGCGATCGCCAGCACCGGCGGATAGGGCGCGATCTTGGCGAGCGCGGGATGGGCGTGCTTGCCGGCGGTGAGCGTGTCGCCGGTCTTGGCCTTATCGAGCTTGGCAAAGGCGACCGTTTCGCCGACCTGCGCCGGGCCGCGCTTCTCGGTGGTCTGGCCGACGAGCTTGAAGACGCCGGCGACGCGGCCCGCTTCGTCGTTTTCGGTGAGGAACGTCGTGCCGTCGCCGGCCTGCCCCGCCAGCATGCGCACCACCGACATTTTGCCGCCATGGGCGGTATTAAACGTCTTGAGCACATAAGCGACCGCATCGTTGCCGGCTTTGACGCCGAGACGCTCTGCAGTCTCGGCAATGCCGGGCGATTCATGGCGCAGCGCTTTCAACAGCCGCAGCACGCCGTTGGCCCGCGCCGCAGTGCCCAGCAAGACCGGACAGACAAATCCCTCGCGCAACTCGCTGCGCAGATCGTCGAACACCTTGTCGCGCGGCGGCTGAATGTCCTCGAGCAGTTGCTCCATCAGCTCGTCGTCGTGATCGGCGAGCGTCTCCAGCATGGAAAAGCGCGCGGTCTTTTCCAGGTCGGCGGCGTCGCCTTCCAGCGGTACGACTTCCGACGCGGCGTGTTCCTTGTAGACAAAGGCGCGCTCCAGCGCGAGATCGACGAAACCGGTAATCAGATCGTCCTTGAAGGTCGGGATTTGCCGCAAGATCAGCTTGGTGCGCGAGGCAGGCTGCAAAAGCTTCAAGACGTCGTGCACGCCGGCGTCGGCCTTGTCGATCTTGTTGACGAACAGGAGGCGGGGAATTTTGCGGTCTTCCAGCTCGCGCAAAATGAGCTGGAGCTGCGGGATTTTCTTCTCGTCCAATTCGCACACCACCACCGCGGCATCAATCGCCGGCAGCACCGCGCGCATGTCGTGAACGAATTCGACGGAGCCGGGACAGTCGAGGAAGGTATAGGCGTCGCCCATAAAATTGGTTGTGGCGGCGGTGAGCTCGACGCTCATCTTGTGATGGCGCGCCTCCTTGCTGGCGTCGCCCACGGTATTGCCAGCCTCGATGCTGCCCTGGCGGGGAACGGCGCCGGTGCGGGCAAGGATGGCTTCAAGGAGTGTGGTCTTGCCGCTCTGGAACGGACCGACCAGCGCTACGCAGCGGGGACCCGTCGCGCGCGCGCCATTGCCGTTTGTCGCCATCACCGCCTCCCGCAATCGCCTCCTGAAAACGGACCCGTCATTGCCCCTCTCGTTCCTCCGCCGTGGGCGGAGGAGGGAGGGGAGCGGGAGAGCATCGTTTCAGGCGACGACGGGGCCGGTCAAGGGGCGTGACAAAGCGCCCGATTGCCGGCTGTGTACGGGTGCGGGTCGCTTGGCCGCCGCAGCAAGCGTCGCCGCTTATTGCGCGAGATGCAGTTCCAGTGCGCCGATACCGGCGGCGGCATTGAGCCCGACCTGGCCCTGCACCGAGAGCGGCTGCAGCGCCACCGAACGATTGGAGCCGCCGATCAGCGCATTGGCGCCGACGCCGGCACCGACGGTCGCTTCCGCCTGTGCCCCGGCATAGGTGCCGGACAGCATGCCGACATAGCGGTTGGTCCCGGCAAACACGGCCCAGACGATGGCGCTTCCGGTGGTGAAGCCGACGTCGAGGCCGATCTTGGTCATCGTGCCGGTATAAGCCTCCGGCGGTCCGTTATCCGGCTGGAACGTGCAGTTCACGTTGCGTTGCGATCCGACGATCAGGCCGACGCCGGCCGAAACCGAGCAAGCCAGCGTGCCGACCTGGACGCGGCTTGCCTGCGCATGAGCCGGCGCTACCGCCGACGCCGCAAGTGCCGCCGCGCCTACGCATGCGGCTACAAAACCCTTAGAAAACATATCCTTACTCCCCTCATCCGGCCCGCTTAGGGGCCCCGACTGACTGTTTCGGCGTAATTCTAGGCGAGATTGAAGCCCACGTCTCGCAGTGTTTCGCGCAGCGTTAAGGGAACGAATTGAAACACCGCGCCTACGAAATCTTTGTCGCGACGCCGTCCCGCGCCCTCTCGCCCACGCGGGGGAGATGGCCAGCAAAACGACGCCAGAGAGGGGCAAGTCTTCGACACTGCGCAATCTCAGAAAAACCCGAGTGACTCGCAGCCGGTGCCGGCCTGAAATTGCGTCTTGTGGCGCTTGCCGGGAATGTCGATGACATGAACCGAGCCGTCGCCCTGGCAGGCGACGAACAATTCGCCGTCGCGGAACGCCATGTCCATTGGCTGCGAGCCGACCTTGATCGCGGTCTGATCCTTAAACGACGGATCGATCAGGCTGACGGTGTCGCTGTTGAGGCTGGTGACAGCGAGCAGCGAATTGTCCGGCGCGTAGCGCGCGATCTGCGCCGGCTTCGGCACGTCCTTGAGCGGCACCTCGTCGCGCACCTTACCGGCCGCGGTGTCGATCAGGAACAAGGTCGGCTGCGCGTCGTCGACCGCGACCACGGTGCCGCCATCGGGCGAGATGGCGATGCCGGCGAGCGGGCGCGGCGTCGCGATCTTGCCGAGGAGTTTGCGGGCCGGCAAATCGATCACCGACACCGTGGCGTCTTCCTCGTTCTCGGTATAGAGGCGCGCCCCGTCCGGCGCGATGATCAGGCGATGGCCATTGGTCGAGCCAGAATCGATGGCGCCGACGACCTTGTTGGTGGCCGGATCGATCATCACGACCTTCGCCGAGTTCTCGCAGGTGATGTAGATCAAGCCGTCCGGCCCGAGTTTGAGCGTGTGCGGCGCGATATAGGGCGACAGATCGATGGTGGTGACGAGCGCGCGCCGGTGCAGATCGAACACGCAGAGATGATGCTGCGGATGCGGATTGCGGCCGTGCACGCCGTCGCCGAAGATCGGCACATAGGCCATGGCAGGCTGGCTGCCCGTTTCGGGCACGATCAGAAGCTCGTGCACGGTCTTGAGAAAGCCGTCGATCACCACCTCGGTCGCGAAGGTCGCCGGATTGAGGAACAGGACTTTCGTTCCCATCTTGTCGACCGCGATCATGCCATGCTCTACGTTGGCCATCGTTTTCCTTCCCTGTTCTCTGCCTGAAAATTTAGCGCAATTCCGCGTCAAAATCCCATAGTGTCATCGTCCGCGCATGGGAAGCATCCAGTGACCGCCGAGCACTACGGCGAATGCTGGATGCGCCCGCCGGCGCGGGGCACGACATTGAGAGATAATTCGGGAGCAGTGAGCCATGACCGCCGTCGCATCGCATAACATCACATTCCTTAGTCATTCGGACCAGGGCGGCCGCGGCGACGGCGTCCAGGTCATGGTCAACAAAGCTTCGCCTATATCGGCCACGGCTTTTCCAACGGCATTACCGTGATCGATGTGCGCGATGCGAAAAATCCCAAGACGGTCAATTTCCTGCCCTGCCCGCCAAACACGCGGGCCCATCATCTGCAAACCGCGACCCATGAAAAATTTGGCGACCTGCTGCTCGCGGTCAACGGTCCAAGCGTGTGGACTATGCAGGTCAGCCAAGAGGCTTATTTTTCCGGCACCTCCGGCGACGCCTTGGCGGGCCAGAAGTTTAGCTCAGGCCTTCGCGTCTACGACCTGGCGAAACCGGAAGCGCCGCGCGAGATCGCGTTCCTGCCGCTCGGCGGCTTGGGACCGCACCGCATCTGGTATGTCGGCGAGCGCTACGCCTATGTCTCGGTGCACCTGCCAGAATTTTCCGACCACATCCTGGTCATCGTCGACATGAAGGAGCCGACCAAGCCGGAAGTCGCCGGCAAGTTCTGGCTGCCGGGCATGAATAAGGCCGCCGGCGAGACGCCGACCTGGCCCCAAGGCAAGCGCTATGCGCTGCATCACGGACTCGTGGCCGGAAATCTCATCTATAGCGCTTGGCGCGATGGCGGCCTCGCCATCGTCGACGTCGGCGATCCGGCCAAGCCCAAAATGGTATCCTATCGCAACTGGGACCCGCCGTTTGGCGGCGGCACGCATTCGCCGCTGCCGCTGCCGGACCGCGATCTGCTCGTCGTCGCTGACGAGGCCAATTTCGCCGACTGCAGCAAAGGGCTGCGCTACATCTGGGTATTCGATGTGCGTGAGCCGTCAAATCCGGTCAGCATCGCCACCTTGCCGGTCCCGGACGACGCCGACTATTGTAAGAAGGGCGGGAATTTCGGCCCGCATAACCTGTGGGAGAACCGGCCCGGCGCCTTCGTCAGCTCGCGCTATATCTTTGCCACGATGCACAATGCCGGGGTGCGCGTCTACGACATCAAGAATCCGTTCCAGCCGCGCGAGGCCGGCTATTTCGTGCCGCCGAATCCGGCGCGCATGTTCGATCCGCGGCCGAACCGCCCGCAAGTGATCCAGTCCGCCGACTGCTTCGTCGACAAGAACGGCGTCATGTATGTCACCGACAACAACGCCGGGCTTTATATCTTGCAGTTCGAGGGACGGTGATCCAAAAGTCGTGCCCGCTCATTCCCGCGCAAGCGGGAATCCAGAAAATCCTTGCCTGGGTCTCCGCTTTCGCGGGGACGAGCGGTAAATAGCCGCCCTGCATTGACAGTGGGCCCGCGCCCTTCCACACTCGCGCGCAATAAAAGACCGCAGAAGCGGCTTTTGGGGCATAACACGGGGAGGAATACATGGCGGCAACGGTAACCGCGACGCAAATGGGCGGCGGGGCGCAAACCATCGAAGGTTTCGTCAACACCTCGCTCGACAATGCAAAAATTACACCGCTGCATCGCCGGGTCATTGCGCTGATCGCCGCGGGATATTTCTGCGATGTCATCGATTACACGCTGTATGGCTCGCTGGTTCCGTTCATCATCAAATCCGGGTTCGGCGGCCCTGCGGACGCCGCCTGGATCGGCAGCGCCACGATCTTCGGGCTGGCGCTCGGTACCGCCTCCCAAGGCGAGTTCTCCGACCGGCTGGGGCGCCGGTTCGTCTATCAGTTCAACCTCCTCTTCTTCGGTCTCTTCACCATTCTCGGCGCGCTCGCTCCGAGCGTGACTTTGCTGGTGATCTGCCGCTTCATCGCCGGAATCTTCCTGGGCGCCGAGCAACCGCTGGCCTTCGCCTACGCCGGCGAATGGACCCCCAAGGCGATCCGTGGCCGGGTGCTGGCGATCGTGCATTTCATCGGCGGCGCCTGCGTCTGGCCGATTGGAACGGGGCTGGTGCTCGGCTTCGGCGCCTATTTCGCCTCGCCGGACGCAGCGTCCGCCGATCACGTGTGGCGCGGGGTATGGATCCTGATCGGCGCGCTCGCGCTGATCGTCTGGGTGTTCCGCTTCACGCTGCCGGAATCGCCGCGCTATCTGGCGACCCATGGCCGCGGCGAGGAAGCTCTCGGGCTGCTCGAGCGGCTTGGCATCCCCCGGCCGACGCAGCCGCTGTCGACCGACGCCGCCAGCAACACCAAGAGCGATCCCTTCGGCGTGGTGTTCTCGATGTTCCCGAAGCGCGTCATTGCCGGGATGATCTGCTTCACGGCGTTCTTCGGCATCGCCATCGGTCTCGGCGCCTGGCTGCCGAACATCATGAACGCCAAGGGCTTCAGCATTACGAAGTCGCTGGAATATACCTTGGCGATGAACTTTGCCGTGCCGTGCGCCAGCATCTGCATGATGTTCACGCTCGACAAATACGGCCGCAAAATCACGTCGATTTTAACTTTCATCGGCGCGGGAGTGATGGCGATCGCCTTTGCCAATGCCGAGACCGCGATCGAACTCATGGTGGCCGGCTTCATCATGACGTTCTTCGTGCAGGTCGCCGGCAATGCGATGCAGATCTTCGCCTCCGAGGTGTTCCCGACCAACGCGCGCGCGTCCGGCTTCGGCTGGGCCTCGGGCGTCGGCCGGCTGGCGACGGCCTTCATCATGCCGACGATCCTGTGGGTGCAGACCGGCTTCGGCCTGATGACGGTGTTCGTCTCGCTCGCCGTACTGTTGTTCATCGCCGCGGTGTCGGTGACGCAACTCGGTCCCGAGGCGCGGCAGAAAAGCCTCGACGAGATCGCCCCGCCGACGGGGTGACCCGCGCCGTCACGACAATGGAGCGGCCGCGAATTTCGCGGCCGCTTTTTTATTCGCTTACTGCAAGTTTCCGCAGAAGCGCTGGATGCGGGTGCAGGCCTCTTCGAGCGCCGAGGTCGCCGTGGCGTAGGAGATGCGGAACGCCGGTCCGACGCCGAACGGCGTACCCTGCACCACCGCAACGCCCTCGGCCTCTAGGAGCTCGGTGACGAAATCCTCGTCGGTGGCGAGCTTCTTGCCGGTCGGCGCAATCTTGCCCATCGTGCCGGCGCAGGACGGATAGACGTAGAAGGCGCCTTCCGGCTTCGGGCATTGAATACCCTTGGCCTGGTTGAGCATCGACACGCAGAGATCGCGGCGCTCCTTAAAGATCTTGTTGTGCTTGGGGATGAAGTCCTGCGGCCCGTCGAGCGCCTCGAGCGCGGCGTATTGCGCCACCGCCGTCGGATTCGATGTCGACTGCGACTGGATCATCGCCATGGTCTTGATCAGCTTCTCCGGCCCGCCGGCGTAACCGATGCGCCACCCGGTCATGCAATAGGCTTTCGAGCAGCCGTTGACCGTCAGCGTACGGTCGTAGAGCCGCGGCTCGAGCTGCGCCGGCGAGTAGAACTTGAAGTCGTCATAGACCAGGTGCTCGTACATGTCGTCGGCCATGACGTGAACGTGCGGGTGGCGCACCAGCACGTCGGTCACGGCCTTGAGCTCGGCCTTGTCATAGGCCGCGCCGGTCGGGTTCGACGGCGAGTTGAAGATGATCCACTTGGTCTTCGGCGTGATCGCCCTTTCCAGGTCATCCGGCTTCATCTTGTAGCCGGTGGCCATGGTGGTGACGACCTCGACCGGCGTGCCGCCGGCGAGCAGCACCATGTCCGGATAGCTCACCCAATAGGGCGCCGGGATGATCACCTCGTCGCCCGGATTAAGCGTGGCCACCAGCGCGTTGTACAGCACCTGCTTGCCGCCGGTACCGACAATGATCTGCGACGGCTTGTAGTCGAGCTCGTTCTCGCGCTTGAACTTGCGCGCCACCGCGGCCTTCAATTCGGCCATGCCGTCGACGGCGGTGTATTTCGACGTCTTGCCCTCGCTGATGGCGCGGATCGCCGCCAGCTTGATGTTGTCGGGGGTATCGAAATCCGGCTCGCCGGCGCCGAGCCCTATGACGTCGCGGCCCGCCGCTTTCAGCGCACGCGCTTTATCCGTGACGGCGATGGTCGCCGACGGCTTGATGCGCATGATCTGGTCCGCGATAAAGGCCATTTTGCAGTCTCCGGTCTCCTGGTTGACAAAAGCGGGTGCTTGTTAAGGCCCCTCCGCTGCTCAAGCAAGCGCAAAACCCTCAAACTTTCGTCACTTCTGCGGCATTTCGCGGGAGGCGTGGGCCGAGGGCAACACTGCCGGCAACGCTCCATTAAGCCGCAACTGGCCTAATGCCGGCTAAACCGTCTAACGCCCCGGTAAAATCCTTTTTGGGAACGTCCATGCAGCGGGCCTGCGCGATGTTACGGAGCGGCGATTGGCTCACGCGCGAGCGCGTCCGCTTCGTCGCCGCGGCGCTCCTGATCGCTTCGGCCGCGGGCTTTCTGTTCCTGGTCGTGACCGCGCATGGCGGGGTCGATCTGCAAGGCCGGCCGCTCGGCACCGATTTCTCCAACGTCTACGCCGCCGGTACCTATGCGCTGGGCGGCGACGCCAATGCGGCCTTCGACCCGCCGCAGCAATTCGCCCGCGAGCAGGCCATCTTCGGCCCCGCGACACAATTCTACGGCTGGCATTACCCGCCCTATTTTCTATTCGTCGCCACGCCGCTGGCCTTGCTGCCCTATGGGCTTGCGCTCGCGGTCTGGCAGACGCTGACGCTCGGCCTCTATCTGCTGACGATGTGGAGAATTGTTTCTCTTTCTCCCCGCGTCCCGGGACCAAGTCGAGATGAGTTGCTCTGGTTCCTCCTCGCGCTCGCCTTCCCGGCGGTGCTCATCAATATCGGCCACGGCCAGAACGGATTCCTCACCGCGGCGCTGATGGGCGGCGCGCTCGTCGTGCTCGACCGCCGTCCACTCGTTGCCGGCATCCTGTTCGGACTCCTCGTCTACAAGCCGCAATACGGCCTGTTACTGCCGATCGTGCTCGGCGTCAGCGGCCGCTGGAAATGTTTTGCCGCCGCGGCGGCAACCGTCGTGCTCTTGACCGTCGCGACGACGCTGACTTTCGGCGCGTCGGTGTGGGGCGCCTTTATCGATTCAACGCATTTCACCCGCACCGTCGTGCTCGAACAGGGCAATACCGGCTGGTACAAGATTCAAAGCGTCTTTGCCTGGGCGCGGATGTGGGACGCGCCGATCCCGCTGGCCTATGCGCTGCAGGGCATCATGACCGTCGCGCTTGCCACGGCGCTGGCTTGGCTGTGGCGCGCCGCCGCGCCTTATCCGCTGCAAGCGGCGGCGCTTTGCCTCGCCACCATCCTCGCTACGCCCTACAGCTTCGATTACGACATGATGGTGCTGGCGCCGGCGATCGCCTTTATTGCCGTAGACGGTTTCGTTCGTGGTTTCGGGCCGTGGGAGAAAACTTTGCTGGCGGCGCTGTGGCTGATGCCGTTGTTTGCCCGCAGCATCGCGCTCGTGAGCCTGGTTCCGCTCGGCGCGCCGGTCATGGTCGCTGCATTCGTGCTGATATTGCGGCGCAGCGAACTTTGTGCCGCGCCGATGACGTTCTCCCCCGCCTCGGCTAAAATGACCGGCGAACGCCATGACATCGCCGCGTTGAAGTCGTAAGACCGCAACACTGGCGGGATACTGCCGCACGGAAATCAGGAAGCGGCAAATGTTTACGCTCTATTCGATGCAACGCTCCGGCAACAGCTACAAGACGCGGCTCGCGCTGGCACAGCTGCGCATTCCCTATCGGCTGATCGAGATCGACATTCTCAAGGGCGAGAGTCACACGCCGGAATTCCTCGCCAAGAATCCGAACGGGCAAGTGCCGCTTTTGGAAGTCGCGCCGGGCCGCTATCTCGCCGAATCGAACGCCATTCTCTGGTACATCGCCGGCGGCACGCCGCTCGCCCCCGACGACCGCATCGACCGCGCCGAGATCCTGCAGTGGATGTTCTTCGAGCAGCACAGCCTCGAACCCAATCTCGGCGCCGCCTATTTCTGGCTTGCTCTGGTCAAAGGCGGCCGCGATCTGCAGCAGCACGCGCTCGAAGACTGGATGGAAGAAGGCAATCGCGCGCTCGGCGTGATGGAAAAACATCTGGCGCTGCATGATTTCTTCGCCGCCGACCGCTACACCATCGCCGACATTGCGCTCTACGCCTATACCCACGTGGCCGAGCAATGCGATTACGATCTTAAGGCATTTCCGGCGATCCGCGCCTGGCTCGACCGCGTCGCCCACGAGCCGGGCCATGTGCCGATGGAGTTTCGTCCGGCCGCCGCCATGCCGGCGATGTGAGCCGGCGTTTCCGCAAAGACACAGCTAGGTTTTATCGTTCGTCGGGATTGCGGCGTTAACCAAGCATTAACCAAAAAACACCGAATCGCCTTTATTCCTCAATTGCGTCGCCCAACTCCGACGCGATTTTTGCAGCAACGCAAATCTGATTCGCGAAGGATGACGACGATGGCTGAGCTGACCGGAATGGCCGGCTTTACTTCCCCGATTGCCGACAAGTCATTTGCCAAACGGCGCCGCGCTGGCGTCGAACTGTTTGCCACGCTGGCGCTGGCGGTTTCGCTGCTCGTCGCCGCGACCGCGGTGTCGATCGGCATGGCGCGCGCGCAGGCGCTCCACGCCGTTATCGTTCGGCTTTGAGCGCGGCGACCAAAAAGGCGGCGCGCGATCAGTTGCTGGCTTTGATGCCGGCCGCCCTCATGACCGGCCACCATTTGTCGATCTGCGCCGTCTGATATGCGCGCAGACCGTCCGGATTCTGCTGAGCGGCTGGGAAGATGACCTGGCCGAGCCCTTCGATCCGCTTCTTGGTGGCGGGATCGGCCAGCGCGGCTTTCACCGCGGCGTCGAGCTTGTCGACGATCGGCTGCGGGATTCCCTTGGTTGCCCACAGGCCGTGCCAGAAGGCGAGGCTGATGTCGGGCACGCCGGTTTCAATCAAGGTCGGCGTGTCGGGGGATTTCGGCCAGCGCTTGTCGGTGGTAACGGCGAAGGCTTTGAAGCGGCCGGCCGCCACGTTCGGATAGCTGCCCGAGGCTTCCAGACAAGCCATGTCGATCTGTCCGGAGATCAAATCCGTCATCGCCGGCGCCGCGCCACGATAGGGCACGAATTGAAAATGCGCGCCGATCGCCTGCGCGAGCTTAATGCCGACGAGTTGGGCCGGGCTGCCGGTGCCGACGGTGCCGAATGTGACCGGCTTGGTTTGCGCCTTCAGCCAGGCGAACAATTGCGCCGGCGTCTTCGGCGGCAACGCATTTTTGGCGAGAATCCATAACGGCGAAGACGTCAGCAATGAGATCGGTTGCAGGTCTTTGAGAATGTCGTAATCGAGCGGGTACATTGCCGGCGAGCCGACATGGCTCGTCCAGTTGCCGATGCCGATCGTGTAGCCGTCCGGGCTGGCGTGGACGACGCGTCCGGTGGCGATGGTGCCGCCGGCGCCGGTGACGTCTTCGATAACGATAGTCTGGCCGAGCGTCTTCTTCATCGCTTCGGCTAAAATGCGCGCCAGCGTGTCGGTCGGACCGCCGGGCGGAAATCCGACCATCATAGTGATCGGGTGGGACGGATAATCGTCGGCGAGCGCGATGACTGCGCTTGCTGCAAGCGCGGTCACTGCACACAGCGCACCGGCAAGACCAATGCGTTTCATGACGTCGCTCCTCTGGTGCTGTCTCTGCTGCATTCCCTTTTATGTTCGGTTCGATATTTCCCTTCGACATTTCCTTCGATGTTTGCGCCAACTAATCGACCTTGATATTGGCGGCCTTGATGATCGGCCACCATTTGTCGAGCTCGGCCTTGTGATAGGCCGCGAGCGCCGCCGGATTTTGCTGCTGCGCAGGGAATATCACTTGTCCGAGCGATTCGATGCGCTGCCGCACCTTTGGATCGGCCAAGGCCGTCATAACGGCCTTGTCGAGGCGATCGACGATCGGCTTGGGCGTCGCCTTGGTCGTCCACAGCCCGTGCCAGAATGAGATCGACAGGCCCGGCACGCCGGATTCGATCATGGTCGGCGTGTCCGGCGATTTCGGCCAGCGCTGCTCGCTCATCACGCCGAAGGCTTTGAAGCGCCCAGCCTGCACATTGCCCAGCGTCTGCGATGCTTCGAGGCAGGACAGGTCGATCTGACCGCCGATCAGATCCTGCATCGCCGGTCCGCCGCCGCGATAGGGCACATACTGAAAATGCGCCCCGGTTTTTTGCGCAAGGGAGATGCCGCACAATTGCGCCGCACTGCCGGCGCCGATGGAGCCGAAGGTGGCCGTATGCGGATTCGACTTCAGCCAGGCGATCAGTTCGGAAGCGGTTTTCGGCGGCAGCGCATTCTTGCCGACGATCCACAGCGGCGATTCGGCCAGCAGCGAGACCGGCCGCAGATCCTTGATGATGTCGTAGTCGAGTTTATAGAGCGCCGGCGAGCCGACATGGCTCGTCCAGTTGCCGATACCGATGGTGTAGCCGTCGGGACTGGCGTGAACGACGCGCCCAGTCGCGATGGTACCGCTGGCGCCGCTGACGGTCTCGACGACGACGGTCTGGCCGAGCGTGCGGCCCATCGCGTCGGCGAGAATCCGGCCGAGCGTGTCAGTCGGACCGCCGGGGGGAAACCCGATCAGCATGGTGATCGGGTGCGAAGGATAATCGTCGGCCAGCGCGATCATCGCGCCGACCGATAGCGCAACGAGCGCGACCAGCGCGCCGATGAAACGGGCTCGCGTCATGAAACCTCCCCTTGGCTTCCCTCGAGTTTTTCGCGCGTGATCTGGGTCACGCTACCCCGCAACGATGACACGCCAGGTTGCTGGCTAAAAGGTCAGCAAGCCTGCCATGACGCTTGACGAGCTTCAGGCGCGGCTTGATCAGCGATGCGGTTGACGCCATCTACGGCGGACCTGTAACCATCCGAAAATGTTCGCAGTTTTCGAACGATTCCTGTCGCCGACGGCGCCGCCGGAAAACCCCGAACCGCCGTCCAGCCTGATCGCCTTCCTGTGGCACTTTGCCCGCCAGGCGAAGTGGCTATTCGCGGCCTTGTTCGTGGCGCAATTGTTCATCGCGCTCGGCGACAGCGCGGTGCCATGGTTCATCGGCCGCATCGTCACGCTGGTGACCAAAACGCCGCCGGATCAATTCCTGGCCGCGGCGTGGCCTTGGCTCGTCGGCATGGCGGCCGTCGTCCTCGTTGCCCGGCCGCTGGCGACGCTAATGCGCTACCTCGTCAACAACCAAGCCATAGCAGCGCCATTCACCGGACTCGTCCGCTGGCAATCGCATTGGCACGTGGTGCGGCAGAGCTGGGCGTTCTTCCAAAACGATTTCGCCGGCCGCATCGCCAATCGCGTGATGCAGACCGCGCCATCGCTGCGCTCGACGATCACCGCGACCATCAACACGGTCTGGTACATCTTCGTATATGGCATATCCGCTATCGTGCTGACCGCGTCAGCCGATCGCTGGCTGGCCCTGCCAGTGATCCTGTGGTTTGCGGGTTATACCGCAATGTTGCTTTATTTCGTGCCCCGCATGCGGGATCGTTCGAAGCAAAGCTCGCTGGCCCGCTCGGAACTGACCGGCCGGATCGTCGACAGCTACACCAACATCCTCACGGTAAAATTATTCGCGCGCGCCCGCGATGAAGATGAATATGTCCGCGATGCCGTCGAGCACTATGTCGACAAATTCAGCTCCTCGCAGCAGCTTCTCACCGTATTCGCCACTCTGCTCGACACTCTCAACGCGCTGTTGATTGCGGCATCCGGCGCCTTGGCGTTAGTGCTGTGGCGCTACGGCGCGCTCGAGGTCGGCGCCATCGCCATGGTGCTGCCGCTGTCGTTGCAGCTCACCAACATGTCGCGCCAGATCGCCATGAACATCACTGAGATTTTCGAGGATGTCGGCGTGGTACAGGAAGGCATGCTGAGCATCGCCCGACCGCTGCAATTGCCCGACAAAACCGCCGCCGAACCGCTTACGGTGCGCGCCGGCCGCATCGAATTCCGGAACGTCAGCTTTGGCTATGGCCTCAACACCGGCGTACTGAAGAATCTGAATCTCGTAATCGAGCCAGGCGAGAAGGTCGGACTCGTCGGCCGGTCCGGCGCCGGCAAATCCACCGTCGTCAACCTGCTGCTCCGCTTTTTCGCCATCGAGCATGGAGCGATCCTGATCGATGGGCAGGATATAGCGAACCTCACGCAGGAATCGCTGCGGTCGCAGATCTCCGTCGTGACGCAGGACACGTCGCTGCTGCACCGCTCGATTCGGGACAATATCCGTTATGGCCGGCCGGGCGCGAGCGACGAAGACGTTGAGCGCGCGGCAAGGCTCGCGCATGCGGAAGAGTTCATTCCCGCGCTCGAGGATATGCACGGCCGCCGCGGCTTCGACGCCCATGTCGGTGAGCGCGGCGTCAAGCTGTCCGGCGGCCAGCGCCAGCGTATCGCCATTGCGCGGGTGATCCTCAAAAACGCGCCCATCCTCGTGTTCGACGAAGCCACCTCGGCGTTGGACAGCGAAGTCGAGGCCGCCATCCAGTCAAGCCTCGGCACGCTGATGGCCGGCAAGACCGTGATCGCCATCGCCCACCGGCTCTCCACCATCGCGCAGATGGATCGCCTCGTGGTGCTCGATCACGGCCGCATTATCGAGCAGGGTTCGCATCGCGAGCTGCTCGCCCAGAGCGGTCACTACGCCGCGCTATGGCGGCGCCAGGCCGGCGGCTTCATCGATGCGGAGGACATGCAAGCGGCGGAGTAGATTAGCCCCGCGCTTCCCCTTGGAAGGACCCGATTTCGCTCGCGCTCGATCCGCGCTACGCTTGTGCGTCGACGCCAACAGCAATCTAGGTCTGTGATGTCGATCTTAGGGAGCGGGCAATGAGCGAAGCCGACGAATTGCGACAGCGAGCCGAAACTTTGCTGGCCTTGGCCATCAAGGCGCGCGAGCAAGGCCAATTTGCCACGGCCGACAGCCTGCTCGCCGAGGCCGCACAATTCAGCAATGAGGCCGAGGCGCTAGAGGCAGCACGGGCCCGTTCCGATCCGCGATTTTGGAGTACCGGCGCGCCCGCGCGGCCGCAACAGCCCGAGAAAACCGAAAAGAAAGAATAGAGCGCGCTCCGGAGCAGCCACCATCGATTTCGCCCTCACTGAGCTTCAGCAATCGGTGCGCGCCGCGGTCGAGAAGATTTGCGCGCGCTTTGGCGACGATTATTGGCTGGCGCGCGACAGCGACGGAAAATTTCCAGAAGATTTTTATCGTGCAATAGCAGACGACGGCTGGCTCGGCATCTGCATTCCGCAGGAGTTCGGCGGCGCCGGCCTCGGCGTCAGCGAGGCCGCGGTCATGATGCACACCATCACCGCCTCGGGCGCCGGACTGTCCGGCGCATCCGCCGTGCATATGAATATTTTCGGCCTCAATCCGGTCGTCGTTTACGGCAGCGACGAGCAGAAGCGCCGCATGCTGCCGCCGATCGTCGCGGGTGAGGAAAAGGCCTGCTTCGCGGTGACCGAGCCGGACGCCGGTCTCGAAACCGCAAAACTCAAAACCACCGCGAAACGTCACGGCGATGTTTATGTCGTCAACGGCGCCAAGGTCTGGATTTCGACGGCGCAGGTCGCGGACCGCATGCTGATTCTCGCGCGCACGACGCCGTTCGGCGAAGGTCGCAGGCCGACCGACGGCCTAAGTCTGTTCTATACGGCGCTCGATCGCCGCTTCGTCGAAGTGCGCGAGATCGAGAAGATGGGCCGCAAGGCGGTCGACTCCAACGCGCTGTTCATCGACAGCTTGGAAGTACCGGTCGCGGACCGCATCGGCGAAGAGGGCCGCGGTTTCGAATACATTCTGCACGGGCTCAATCCGGAGCGCGTTCTGGTTGCCGCGGAAGCGATCGGACTTGGACATGCCGCGCTCGCTCGCGCCACGGCCTACGCCAAGGAGCGTGTCGTGTTCGGCCGGCCGATCGGGCAAAACCAGGCGATCCAACACCCGCTGGCGCAATGCTGGATGGAGCTCGAAGCCGCCGACCTGATGATGCTCAAGGCGGCCTGGCAATACGACCACGGCTTGCCCTGCGCGCCAGCGGCCAATGCAGCAAAATATCTCGCCGCCGAAGCCGGCTTCAAAGCCTGCCAGACCGCGATCGCGACCCATGGCGGCTATGGCTACGCCAAGGAATACCACGTCGAGCGCTATTTCCGCGAAATGATGATTCCCAAGCTGGCGCCGGTATCGCCGCAGCTCATTCTTTGCTTCATCGCCGAGCGCGTGCTCGGGCTGCCAAAATCATACTGACAGGGTTGTAATGGGTTATCACCCGCCCTGTCGGTTAAACGACGCGACGTTCTTGTAAATGATTTGGGAACAAAACCCGCTCTATGTCATTTGACATAATCGAGGGCACGCGGGCGGGCCGGCAATGGCAGTCGTATTGATCGTGGAGGACGAGGAGCAGGTGCGCGTCCTCGCGGAATCCTATCTGCAAGAGCAGGGTCATCAGACCGTGTCGGCGGCGACGGCCGAGGAAGCCTTGGCCGCGCTCGATGTGACCGAGCGGGTCGATCTCTTGTTCACCGATATCGGCCTGCACGGCGATCTTCATGCCGGTCTCGAACTGGCAAAGCAGGCGGTCGAGCGCCGGCCTGAGCTCAAGGTGCTGTACACCACCGGCCAAGGCGTGACCGACGGCATGATGGCGATGTTCGTCAAAGCTTCGGCCGTGTTGCCGAAGCCCTACACGGTCGATCAACTGCAACGCAGCCTGGCGGACAATTTCGGCATCGAGTCGACGTCGCCGTAGTCAGCCACGTCGACTGCGGAGCGAGATATTCGCGACCGCGTGTGAAGCGCGAGTTTTTTCTTGGCTGTCACTGCAAATCGGCCACGGAAAAAAACGCAGTGGACCGGCATCAGATCGGCGCGCGGAACACGAAGAATGCCCCGAGCGCGATGAAGGCGAAGCCGATCATCTGGCTCCAGGTGACGTCCTGGTTCAGATAAAATACCGAAAACAGGCCGAACATCGACAGGGTGATCACCTCTTGGATGGTTTTGAGCTGCGCCGCGCTATATACGGCATTGCCGTAACGGTTCGCCGGGACCGATAGACAGTATTCGCAGAAGGCAAGGCCCCAACTGATCAGAATGACTTGCCAGAGCGGCACGTCCTTGAACCGTAGATACCAGTACCAGGCCGTCGTCATGAAGGCGTTGGAGCCGATCAATAATATGATGGGGAGTGCGTAAGGAGATACCGTCAACGCTGGCATGAGCACCTGCTTTCGCTAATGGCTTTCAGACAATGAGTCGGGCGCCGCATTAATACCGCAGCCAGCCAACGGCTCAGCCGTTTCGGCGTTCCCATCCCCGGCAAGTCCGCTCTCCGGGGCTGGCTTGACGACCGCTGAAAATCATGGCGGGTGCGACGGACCGCCGCAGCACCGTCGTAATTCGCTGTTACCGACGGCCTGTTCACGCCAATCCCGAACCGGAGATTTTTGCGATGCGCCGTCCGCTTCTTGCCGCCGGGTTGAGTCTCGCCGCCCTCACGATCATGGCGCTGGCCGTCGCGCCTGTCGGCGCGCAGCAGGGCTTGAACCTGCCCGGCGGCGGACTGAGGCCGCCGCCACCGCCGCCGATCAAACCCTACCAGCCGGTCGCGGTGACGCCGCCGGCCGCATACAACGATGCGGGTTTTGTCGCCTTCCGCAAGCAGCTCGCCGACGTCGTCGCCAAGAAAGATCGCGCCGCGCTCGCCCGCATGATCGTGGCGCAAAACTTTTTCTGGGTGCAGGACCACGATCTCGCCGACAAGCGCAAAGCCGGCATCGACAATCTCGCCAAGGCGATCAATCTCGACGCCAAGGACGGATCGGGCTGGGACGTGCTCGACGGCTATGCCAACGAGCCGACGGCTGCCGAACTGCCGCAGCAGAAAGGCATCCTCTGTGCGCCGGCCGGACCGACCATCGACGCCAAGTCCTTCCAAGCGCTCGTCGAGGCGACCGGCACCGATCCGTCGGAGTGGGGCTACCCGAGCAATGGCGGCGTCGACGTCCACGCCGCGGCGCAGTCGAGCTCGCCGGTCATCGAGAAGCTCGGCATGATCCTGATCCGGGTGCTGCCGGATTCGGGCCAGCCGACCAATCCCGATCAGCCATTCCTGCTGCATGTGGCGACGCCATCCGGCAAATCCGGCTATATCGATGCCCAGCAGCTGTCGCCGCTCGGCGGCGACGAGATGTGCTATGCGAAGGACGCCGGCGGCTGGAAGATTGCGGGTTATGTCGGCGGCGTCTCGCAATAAGCAAGGCCTCGCCGCATTGCACCGGTGCGCAAATCCGGGCTTGAACTGGCGCATCGCCGGGACGACAATATTACTATGATGAGGGTGGGACAAACACGCCATTGGCGCGGTGTGGCGGCCGGAATCGGTGTCGCGATTCTGTGCGCGACTTCTGCAGAGCTGCCGGCACAGCAACTGCCGGGATCGATCCAACCGCCGGTTTTTCAGTACCCGGTCACGGCGCCCGACGTCGATCCGGGCATCGACCACGGCAATTCCGACGCCAATCTGCCGGAAGAATTCAAGAAGCAGATGGTGTTCTACCGTTCGCTGGAGCCACCCGGCACCATCATCATCGATACTGAGGAGCGGCATCTTTATCTGGTCCAGGATTCGACGCATGCGATCCGCTACGGCATCGGCGTCGGCCGCGACGGCTTTACCTGGCAGGGACTGTTGCGGATCAGCAAGAAGTCGGAGTGGCCCGATTGGCGACCGCCGCCGGAAATGATCGAGCGCCAGCCCTATTTGCCGCGCTTCATGGCCGGCGGACCGGGCAATCCGCTCGGCGCCCGCGCCATGTATCTCGGCAACACCGTTTATCGCATCCACGGCACCAATGCGCCGGAGACCATCGGCCAAGCCGTTTCGTCCGGCTGCTTCCGGCTGGTCAACGACGACGTGATGGACCTCTACGACCGCGTGCCCGTCGGCACCAAGGTCATCGTCCGGCAGGATTGAAAATCGTCATTGCGAGCAAGCGAAGCAATCCAGAACGTGATGTCTGGATTGCTTCATCGCTGCGCTCCTCGCAATGACGCTATACCTTCCCTGCCGCAGCCGCTACCGTCCGCGCGGTCTGACCGAACAGGATCGCGCGCTCCTCGGCGGTGCGGATGCCGCCCTGGCCGGGATTGATCTTCGGCGTCCACTCGTAGGCTTTGACCACGGCCGGACGCGCTTTGATCGCCTCGAACCAGCGTTTGAGATGCGGGAAGTCAGCAAGGTTCTGGCCCTGGCGCTCCCACGGCACGACCCAGGGGTAGCAGGCCATGTCGGCGATCGAATAGTCGCCGGCGAGGTAAGCATGGTCGGCAAGCCGCTTGTTCATCACGCCATAAAGCCGGTTGACCTCATTGCGGTAGCGATCCATCGCATACGGGATCTTGTCCACCGCATAATGGCTGAAGTGATTGTTCTGGCCCGACATTGGGCCGAGCCCGCCCATCTGCCAGAACAGCCATTCCAGCGTCGCAGTGCGCCCGCGCAAGTCCTTGGCAATGAACTTGCCGGTCTTGTCCGCGAGATAGAGCAGGATGGCGCCGGACTCGAACACCGAGAGCGGCTTACCGCCGTCGGCCGGCGCGTCGTCGACGATGGCGGGAATGCGGTTGTTCGGCGATGCCGCCAGAAAATCCGCCTTGAACTGCTCGCCCTTGCCGATATTGATCGGAGTGATTTTGTACGGCAGCCCAGCTTCTTCGAGAAAAATCGTGATTTTGTGACCGTTCGGCGTGGTCCAATAAAGTACGTCGATCATGATGTGCCTTTAGGGTGGGATGATGCTGCGGAAGCACGGCGTTCCGGCAGGCCGTCATCATAGCGCCCCGTCCGAAGCGCTGTCATCCGGCCTCACGGCGGATTGATCTTGTGACGTCGACAAACCG
Source organism: Xanthobacteraceae bacterium (assembly GCA_030038415.1). GTDB lineage: Bacteria > Pseudomonadota > Alphaproteobacteria > Rhizobiales > Xanthobacteraceae > BOG-931. Next base: position 5,410 of record JASHOX010000095.1, on the reverse strand, counting down.
GCCGCTATTCGACCGCCGCGAGCGCGATTTGCGAGCGGCCGGCGAGACCATAGCGCGTCACGATGACGAAAAGCGGCAGAATGAACAGCGGTCCAAATTCGATTCCGGTGGCGAGCGCCAGGGAGGCGCCGAACAGTGGAATCAAGAGAAACGCCGCGCAGGCCGCAAACAACAGCTTCGGGGGCACGGCGGCCATCTGCGGATCTCGCCACAGCCAAGCCACGACCAGCGCACCGAACACGAGATCGTAGTCCTGCAGGTAGGGCGTAGCCAGACAGGTGCCGAGCACGAGTGTCGCATTACGGATACCAAACGAGGCGTCGCGAAACCAGACGACCGCTACGGCGAGGGCGGCGAGTGCTCCGGCAATGGCCTGAATCAGATACGCCGCCGCCACATCCGCGCCCAGCCGCCGGGCGGCGACGAAGACCGACAGCGAGCGGTGCCAGACTCCCGTGCCGTCTTCCAGACTAAAGTGCCTTATTAGCGCCAGCCGCTGCAGATACTCGGCGAATATTTCGGGCCCGAACCAGATCATACTGACCGCGACGAGAGTGCCGGCGGTCGCTGCAGCCGCGATCAATGCGCGCCAGCGCCGTCCGGCCACGAACGCGACGGGTAACAGAATTCCGAGTTGCGGCTTATAGACCAAGAGCCCCAGCATGCCACCGCCGAGCAAAGGCTGCCGATCGAGCAAGCCGAGACCGCCGCCGAACAGCGCGGCGGTCCAGATGCCGGCTTGCCCAGCGACCGCACTGATGAAAACGGACGGCGTCGCCAAGGCGAGCAGCGCAGCGCCGGTCGGCATCGCCAGCCGCAATGCTCGATAAAACGCATACCAGCCGCCGGCGAGCCACAGCGCCAGTCCTGGCAGATAAGGAACAAAGGCCAGCGGCAGCGTCAGAACCAAAAGCATCGGCGGGTAGCTGTAATTGTAGCCCTGAAGATGGGGCCCAACGATGCTTTGCTCGAACCGATGAAACGCATCGAAATCGTAGATTTCGGCGGCGCGATGATGCCAGGCCAGAAACGGTCCCGACCAGAAATTGATGAAATCGTCGCCGAACGGGCGCCCCACGCCGTCGGTCAAGCCATCCCGCGTCTGCCGGAACAGGTCGATGAAATAGATGACGAACGCCGCCACGACGTAGCAACGGGCAATCTTGTCGATCCGACTCCAGGACGGCACCGCCGCGTGTTCGCCCAGCCGAGCGCGGAAATGGAATTTGCGGTCCGTCGGCGGTTGTGGGGCCATAGCCGGCGATCAGAGCCTATTTCTATTGCCATACCGTAAATCGCCGCGGCACCGCTTCGTAATCCGGCCAGACGTGGTAGATTGCGGCCATCATTGCAGGAACAGGTCATGATCACCGAAATCGCACAAATCGAAGTCAAGCCCGGCATGGAATCGGAATTCGAAAGCGGCGTCAAAACCGCCGCGCCGATCTTCAAGCGTGCCAAGGGCTGCCGCGCCATGGAGCTGCGGAGGTCGCTCGAGAAGCCGTCGCGCTACCGGCTGTTCGTCGCCTGGGAGACGGTCGAAAACCATACCAACGACTTCCGCGGCTCACCCGACTTTCAGGAATGGCGCAAGCTGGTCGCGCATTGCTTCGCTTCGCCGCCCGAAGTCGAGCACGTCGCGCAGGTGCTGCGGGGATTTTAGAGCATGATCCGGAAAAGTGGAAATCGGTTTTCCGAAAAGATCATGCTCCAACGAAATGTTAGAGCGCCAACCGATTCAATCTGAAAACGATTGCGCTCTAGCCGCGCGCTACGTTGGCGATGCGCGCCGGCACACCGAATTCGCGGTGGCAGACTTCGGCGAGCGTTGCGATACCCTCGCGTATTTCGGCATGCGTCGGGCTGGCGAAACACAGCCGGGTGCGGCTCCTGCTGTAGCTCTTGTCGACGGACCATTCCGGGCCCAGATTGATGGCGACGCCGGCGGCGAGCGCCGATTGGTAGAGTTTCAGCGTATCGACCTGATCCGGCAGCTTGACCCAGAGGAAGATGCCGCCTTTCGGATCGTCGAACTCGGCCGCGGTGCCGAAATGCTCGTTCAGCGCATCCATCATGGTTTCGAGCTTGGCGCGCAGTCCGCGCGTTAATTCCGACACATGGCTATCGAAATGCGCCGGGCAATATTCGCCGAGCACCATCTGCTCGAGCGCGCCGGAGCCGGCGTCGGTTTTGATCGCCAGCATGCGCGACAAAAGCTCCCATTCGGCGACGATGTAGCCGACGCGCAACGCCGGCGCGATCGACTTGGAGAACGAGCCGATATGGACGACGCCGACGCCTTTGCTCATGGCGTAGAGCGCGAGCGGCCGTTTGCCGTCCCAGATCAGATCGGCATAGCAATCGTCTTCAAAGATTGGCACGCCGTATTCGCGGGCGAGCCGCAATAATTCGTGGCGGCGCGCTTCGCTCAAAATGGTGCCGGTCGGATTTTGCACGGTGGGGATGGTGTAGATGTATTTCGGACGCACCCCGCGGCGCTTGAGATCGGCGAGCGCCGACGCCAGCGAATCCATGCGCATGCCGCCGCGGTCGAGGGGAATGCCGACAACATTGACGCCGAGCCGCGTCAGCCGGTTGATCGAGCCTTGATAGCATTCCTGTTCGATGATCGCGGTGTCGCCGCGCGCCAAAAAGATGCCGTTGACCAGATCGAGCGCCTGCAGCGAGCCGGAGGTTATGAGGATGTCGCCGGCGTCACAGGCGATGCCGGCGTTGCGCTTGAGCTTTTGCGCCAAAAATTCGCGCAGGCGCAGGTAGCCCTGCGGGCCGCTGGCGAGACCGTAAGTCGCGAGGTCCTTGCCCTCGCGCGTCAGCACGTCGCTCATCGCCTTGATCAGCGCTTCGACAGGAACCTGATCGGGGTCGTTGTTGCCGCCGACAAAACTGTACTTGGCAAGCCCGTTCCATTTCGCCGCCGCCGGCGGCAGCCCGGGCGCCAACAACGATGCGAAGTCGAAAGAGCTCATAGACGCTTTCTCCCTCGCCGCACCCTAGCGCGTCATAGCCGGGCTTGTCCCGGCCATCCACGACTTTAACATCATGGCGGGCTGAAGACGTGGATGCCCGGCATAAAGCCGGGCATGACGGCGAATGGAGCAGCCACGATGCATCGACTTAAACCGATCTTGGTTCTGCTGGCCTGCGCCTTCGCCACGCCGGCGGCGGCGCAATATCCCGACCGGCCGATCCATCTCATCGTGCCGCAAGCCGCCGGCAGCGCCACCGACACGGTGGCGCGCATTCTCGCCGCGCCGCTGACGCAGGACATCGGCCAACAAATCATCGTCGACGATCGCCCGGGCGGCGCGCTCACGGTCGGCCTCGATCTCACGGCGAAAGCGGCGCCGGACGGCTACACGCTGTGCATGGGGCCGATCGGGGCGCTCGCCATCAGCCCGCATCTGGTGAAAGACCTGCCTTACGACATCGCGCGCGATTTTGCCCCGATCGCGCTGGTGACGCGCGGCCAGCTTCTGCTCGCCGTGTCGCCGACGACGCCGTTTCAGTCGGTCAAGGAGCTGATCGCCTATGCCAAGCAGAATCCGGGCAAGCTTTCCAACGCGTCGTCGAGCAACGGCTCGCCCGGCCATGTCGGCGGCGAATTGTTCAAATTCATGACCGGAACCGACATCGTGCACGTGCCCTATAAGGGCGGCGCTCCGGCCATCAACGATCTCATCGCCGGGCGCGTGCAACTGATGTTCGAGAGCCTCAATTCGATCGCGCCGTTCGCGCGCTCGGGCGCGGTGCGCGCGCTGGCGGTGACCGGAGATCATCGCTCGCCGGCGTTTCCGTTGTTGCCGACCGTGGCCGAGGCCGGCGTGCCCGGTTATTCGGCGTCGACCTGGAGCGGCGTTATCGCGCCGGCCAGGCTGCCGCGGCCGATCGTCGACAAGCTCAATGCAGCGATCAACCGCGCCATCCAATCCGGCGAGTTCCAGGCGCGCTTCGCCGCCATCGGCGACGAGCCGGCCGGCGGCACGCCGGAGGAGTTCGCCGCGGTGATCGCCTCGGATTCGAAAAAATGGGGCGCGGTGATTGAGCGGGCGGGGATCAAGTTCGAGTAGGTCGCACTTTCCTCGCCCTGGGACTCGCCCCATATTGTGCCGATGGCGAAAGGCCCAAAACAGCGCGACCCCGCCAAGCATTCGAAAAAAGACCCGGCCAAGCCGACCCGCGCCAAAGCGGCGCGGCCGGATGTGCCCGCTCTCGACGATTCGCTGGCGGATTTGCTCAATCCGGCCATCGGCCAGGGCACGGCCGGCCTTGGCTCGCAGACCGGGCTGCAGCCGCCGCCGGACAATTCTTTCGACCGCCGCGCCGATTTCGCCAATGCGCATCGCGCGCGGGCCTCGGTGGCGCGCGGTTTTTCCGAAGCGCCGCAGCAGGGTTATGTCGGCAAAAGCCCGGTGGCGCGGGGCGAGCTCGATCCCGATCTGGCCAAAGCGCTGGGGATCGAGGAGAGCGAAGACGGCGATACCGCTCCCGGCGTGATCAGATACGGCGATGGACCGGCCCACGGACGCCTGGCGCGGCGCCCGCAAGGCGCCGAGCCGACCGGCGTCGGCGCCTTCGGCAGCGCGGCGAGCCAGCAATCGCTCGACCGCCTGCTGCGCGAGGGCCGCGACGAATTCCGCGGTCAACCGCTATGGACGCCGCATCGGCCGCCGCGGCCGGACAAATCCGAAGGCGGCCGCACGCTCGTCATCAAATCCGATTTCGATGCCAAGGGCGACCAGCCGCAGGCGATCAAGGAGATCGTCGAAGGCGTGCGGCGTAACGACCGTACCCAGGTGCTGCTCGGCGTCACCGGCTCCGGCAAGACCTTCACCATGGCCAAGGTGATCGAGGAAACGCAGCGGCCGGCGCTGATCCTGGCGCCCAACAAGACGCTGGCGGCGCAGCTCTACGGCGAGTTCAAGAGCTTCTTCCCCGACAATGCGGTCGAATATTTCGTCAGCTATTACGACTACTACCAGCCGGAAGCCTACATCCCGCGCACCGACACCTATATCGAGAAGGATTCCTCGATCAACGAGCAGATCGACCGCATGCGCCACGCCGCGACGCGGGCGCTGCTGGAGCGCGACGACGTCATCATCGTCGCCTCGGTGTCGTGCATCTACGGTATCGGCTCGGTCGAGACTTATTCGGCGATGACATTCACCATCAAGACCGGCGAGAAGCTGAACCAGCGCCAATTGCTCGCCGACCTGGTGGCGCTGCAATACAAGCGCTCGGCCGGCGATTTCTATCGCGGCGCGTTCCGGGTGCGCGGCGACGTCATCGAGATTTTTCCGGCGCACTACGAGGACCGCGCCTGGCGCGTGTCGCTGTTCGGCGACGAGGTGGAATCGATCCACGAATTCGATCCGCTGACCGGGCAAAA
>JASHOX010000094.1 GCA_030038415.1 Xanthobacteraceae bacterium | reverse complement strand
GCCCGTCTGCCGAAAGCGCCGGGGACGAAAAACGGCAAGCGCATCGGGCTCGTGGGCGGCGGCCCGGCCTCGCTCGCGGTGGCGCGGGACCTGGCCCCGATGGGCTACACATGCGTCGTATTCGATCAGGATCCTCAATCCGGCGGCATGATGCGGACGCAAATTCCGAAATTCCGCTTGCCGGAAAAGGTGCTCGATGAGGAATGCCAGTACATCCTCGATCTCGGTATCGAATTTGTCGGCGGCAAGCGCATCGACAGCCTCAAGGCGCTGCTCGCGGAAGATTTTGACGCCGTTTTCGTCGGCTGCGGCGCGCCACGCGGCCGCGACCTCGACATTCCCGGTCGCAAGGAAGCGGCCAAGAACATCCATATCGGCATCGACTGGCTGTCCAGCGTCTCATTCGGGCACGTCGATAAGATCGGCAAGCGGGTGATCGTGCTCGGCGGCGGCAATACCGCGATGGATTGCTGCCGCTCCTCGCGCCGCCTCGGCGGCGAAGACGTTAAAGTCATCGTACGCTCCGGCTTTGAGGAGATGAAAGCGTCCCCCTGGGAGAAGGAGGACGCCATGCACGAGGACATTCCGATCTTCAACTATCTGGTGCCCAAGGAGTTCACCCATAACAACGGCAAGCTTACCGGCGTGCTGTTCGAGAAAGTCAAAGCAGTGCGGGACGCCAAAGGCCGTCGTGAGCTCGTTCCGACCGGCGAACCCAACGAGCTTTTCCCCTGTGATGACGTTTTGGTCGCGGTCGGCCAGGAAAACGCGTTTCCCTGGATCGAGCGCGATTGCGGCATCGAGTTTGACAAATGGGACATGCCCAAAGTCGATCCGAAGACCATGGCGTCGACGCATCCCAAAGTGTTCTTCGGCGGCGACGCCGCGTTCGGGCCGAAGAATATCATCTGGGCGGTGGCGCACGGCCACGAGGCGGCGATTTCGATCGACCGCTTTTGCCGCGGCGAGGACATCAATGTCCGCCCGGCGCCGCAGGTCGCGATTTCGAGCCAGAAGATGGGCATCCACGAATGGTCCTACGACAACGAAATCACTCTCGATAAGCGCTTTCGCGTGCCGCATCGCGAGAAGGTGGTGTCGCTGCGCGACATCAAGGCCGAAGTCGAGCTCGGTTACGATGTCGAACTGGCGCTCAAAGAGGCCGAACGCTGCCTCAACTGCGATGTGCAGACTGTGTTCACCGGCCAGCTTTGCATCGAGTGCGACGCCTGCGTCGACATCTGCCCGATGGACTGCATCACCTTCACCGCCAACGGCGACGAGGCCGAGCTGCGGCAGCGGCTGCAGGCGCCGGCGAAAAATCTCAGCCAGGATCTCTATATCGGCAACGATCTCAAGACCGGCCGCGTCATGGTGAAGGACGAGGACGTCTGCCTGCATTGCGGCTTATGCGCTGAACGCTGCCCCACCGGCGCGTGGGACATGCAGAAATACCTGATCGATATGACTCACGCGGAACAAGCATGCCAGCCCAGAACCCAATCAGCGGCGTAAACGACTTCGTCATCCGCTTCGCCAACGTCAACGGTTCCGGCTCGGCGAGCGCCAACGAGCTGTTCGCACGATCCATCCTGCGCATGGGCGTGCCGGTCTCGCCGCGCAATATCTTCCCATCGAACATCCAGGGCCTGCCGACCTGGTACGAGGTGCGCGTTTCGGAGGCCGGCCATCTCGGCGCGCGCGGCGGCATCGACATGATGGTGGCCATGAATCCGCAGACCTGGGACAAGGACGTCGCGTCCATAGAACCGGGCGGCTACCTGCTTTACGATTCGACGAAGCCGATGCCGAAGTCAAAATTCCGCGACGACATCAATGTCATCGGCGTGCCGCTCACCGCGATCACCAATTCCACCTATACCGACCCGCGCCAGCGCCAGCTTTTCAAGAACATCATTTATCTCGGCGCGCTGTCCGCACTCCTCGACATCGATCCAAAAATGATCGAGCAGCTCATCGGCGAGCAATACAAAGGCAAGGAAAAGCTTTTTTCGTCGAACGTCCATGCGCTGCATCTCGGCCGCGACTATGCGTTGCAGAACTTGAAATGCCCGATCGGGCTGCGCGTGCAAAAGTCCGACAAGGTCGGCGACCGCATCTTCATCGAGGGCAATTCGGCGGCTGCGCTCGGCGCGGTCTACGGCGGCGCTACGGTCTGCGCCTGGTATCCGATCACGCCGTCGTCGTCGCTGGCGGACGCCTTCACCAGCCATTGCAGGCGGCTACGCCACGATCCCGAGACCAAGAAAGCGAAATACGCGATTGTCCAGGGCGAGGACGAGCTTGCCTCGATCGGCATCGTGATCGGCGCGGGATGGAATGGAGCCCGCGCCTTCACCGCCACCTCAGGTCCCGGCATCTCGCTGATGCAGGAGTTCATCGGGCTGTCCTATTTCGCCGAAATTCCCGCGGTAATCATGGACGTTCAGCGCGCCGGGCCCTCGACCGGCATGCCGACGCGCACCCAGCAATGTGACATCATCAGCGCGGCTTACGCTTCGCATGGCGACACCAAGCACATCCTGCTGTTCCCCGAGGATCCGGCCGAGGCGTTCGAAATGGCAGCGCAGGCCTTCGATCTGGCCGATCGGCTGCAGACCACGATTTTTCTTATGCTCGACCTCGATATCGGCATGAATCACCGGCTGTGCCGTCCGCTGAAATGGGATGACGCCAAGCAATACGACCGCGGCAAGGTCATGACCGCCGCCGCGCTGGAAGCCGGCGCCGATTTCGGCCGCTATCTTGATGTCGACGGGGACGGCATCGCCTACCGCACCTATCCCGGCACACACCCGACCAAGGGCTCGTTCTTCACCCGCGGCACCTCGCGCGATCGTTATGCGCGATACACCGAGGAAGGATCTGCTTATCAGGACAATATGCAGCGGCTGTTGCGCAAGTTCGAGACGGCCAAGGATCTGGTGCCACGCCCGCTGCAAGCCAATGCCGAAAAGCCGACCAAATACGGCGTGATCTATTTCGGCTCGACCTCGCCGGCGATGGATGAGGCGATCGAGCTGTTGGAATCGCGCGGCCACCAGCTCGATCGGCTGCGCATCCGCGCTTTCCCGTTCCATTCCAGCGTGCCGAGCTTCATCGCCGAGCATGACTTCATCTATGTCGTCGAGCAGAACCGCGACAGCCAGCTCCGTTCGCTTATCGTCAACGAGTTGAGCATCGATCCGGTACGGCTCGTCCCGATCGTGCACTACGACGGTACGCCGATTACGGCGCGCTTTATTGCCCACGCCATTGGCGACCATCTCGACGCGCTGAAAATCACGCCGCTGCGGAAGGTGGTGTCATGACTTACGTCGTCAAACCGAAATTCCACCATCCGGACCTGCCGAAGAACGCGCTAGGCTATA
>JASHOX010000093.1 GCA_030038415.1 Xanthobacteraceae bacterium | reverse complement strand
CGGGTATTCACTGAATACGCCTGGCACTCGCTGTTCATCCGCCAGCTTTTGATCCGTCCCAACGACGTCGAGCTCGAAGACTACGTTCCGGACATGACCATCGTCGACATGCCGTCATTCAAACCGGACGCCAAACGGCACGGCGGCCGCGACGGCTCCGATACGATGGTGGCGATCGATTTCACCCGCAAGATCGTACTGATCTGCGGGTCTTCTTATGCCGGCGAGATGAAGAAGTCGGTGTTCACCACGCTGAACTTCTATCTGCCGGCGCAAGGCGTGATGCCGATGCACTGCTCGGCCAATGTCGGCAAAAACGGCGACAGCGCGCTGTTCTTCGGCCTGTCCGGCACCGGCAAAACGACGCTCTCCACCGACCCGAACCGCACCCTGATCGGCGACGACGAAACCGGCTGGTCGCCCGAAGGCATCTTCAATTTCGAGGGCGGCTGCTACGCCAAATGCATCAAGCTTTCGGCCGAGGCCGAGCCGCAGATTTGGGACGCCACCAACCGCTTCGGCGCCGTCCTGGAAAATGTCGTGTTCGATCCGCTCACGCGCATTCCGGATTACGACAGCGACAAGAAGACCGAGAACACGCGCTCGGCCTATCCGCTAGACTTCATCCCGAGCGCGTCGCGCACCGGCATTGCCGGCCATCCGAAGAACATCATCTTCCTGACCGCCGACGCCTTCGGCGTCATGCCGCCGATCGCCAAGCTTAATCCGGCGCAGGCGATGTATCACTTCCTGTCCGGCTATACCGCCAAAGTCGCCGGCACCGAAAAGGGCCTGGTCGGCGTCGAGCCGGAATTCTCGACCTGCTTCGGCGCGCCGTTCCTGCCGCGGCCGCCCGCGGAGTACGGCCGCCTCCTTCGCGATTATATCGCCAAGCACAAGGTCGACTGCTGGCTGGTCAATTCCGGCTGGACCGGCGGCATCTACGGTGTCGGCCGGCGCATGCCGATCAAGGTCACCCGGGCGCTGGTCACCGGCGCGCTCGACGGCTCGCTGAAAAGCGCGAGCTACCGCACCGATCCGTATTTCGGCTTCGCGGTGCCGACCTCGGTGCCAGGCATCGAGCCGCACATTCTTTATCCGGTGAAGACCTGGAAGGACAAAGCCGCGTTCGACGAGACCGCGCGCAAGCTGGTCGGCATGTTCCAGAAGAACTTCACCAAATACGAGAACACCGTGGACGCCGAAGTCCGCGCTGCGGCGCCGGAAGTGCAGCTGGCGGCGGAGTAGGCGCTGTCCCCGCTCGTGCCCGCGAAAGCGGGGACCCAGAACTGGATTCCCGCTTGCGCGGGAATGAGCGAAGTAGAAGAATTACCAACGGCGGCCATGAGGCCGCCGTTTGCATTTCGGGGGAATGACGCGATGCAAAAAATCGCACTCGGCCGTAACGGCCCCGCGGTCTCCGCCTTCGGGCTCGGCTGCATGGGTATGTCGGGCATCTATGGCCCGGCGGACGACGCCGAATCCGTCGCCACCATCCAGGCGGCGCTCGACGCCGGCATAACCGTCCTCGACACCGGCGACTTCTACGGCATGGGCCATAACGAAATGCTGATCCGCGAGGCGCTCAAAGGCGGCAAGCGCGACCGCGCCTTCATCATGGTCAAATGCGGCTCGCTGCGCAGCCCGGACGGCAAGATCATCGGCGACGACGCGCGGCCGCAAGCGATCAAGAATTTCCTCAGCTACTCGTTGCGAAGGCTTGGCACTGACTACATCGACCTCTATCAGCCGTCCCGTGTCGACCCTCACGTGCCGATCGAAGACTCGGTCGGCGCCATCGCCGACATGGTGAAGGCCGGCTATGTGCGCCATATCGGCGTGTCGGAGGCCTCGGCCAAGACGATCCGGCGCGCCGCCGCGGTGCATCCGATCGCGGCGCTGCAGATCGAATATTCGCTGTTCACGCGCGGCATCGAGCGCGAGATTGTGCCGACCTTGCGCGAGCTCGGCATCGCGCTGGTCGCCTATGGCGTTCTTTCCAGCGGGCTGATCAGCGACCGCGCCGAGGCGGCGCGCACCGCGCCGAGCGAGTTGCGCACGCGGCGGCCGCGGTTCTTCGCCGAGAATTTTGCCAAGAACTTCGCTCTCGTCGAGGCTTTGCAGAAAATCGCCCGCGACAGGGGCGTCTCCACGCAAGCGCTCGCCTTCGCCTGGGTCAAGTCGCGCGGCGACGACGTCATGCCGCTGATCGGCGCGCGGCGCCGCGACCAATTGGCGGAAGCGCTGCGCGCCGCCGATTTGAAATTATCGGCGGACGACCTTGCCCGCATCGAGCAAGCGGCTCCAGCCGACGCCGTTGCCGGCGCCCGTTACATGCCGGCGGTCATGGCGCATATGGACAGCGAACACGCTTAAGAAATTAGGGAGTGGAAATGCGAAACGCCAGCTATCCGGACCTGCACGCGCATATCGCCGAACTGGATCGGCAAGGTCTGCTCGTCCGCGTGCGGCGGCCGATCAACAAGGACACCGAGATGCACCCCTTGGTGCGCTGGCAATTCCGCGGCGGCATTCCGGAGGACGAGCGCAAGGCGTTTCTATTCGAGAACGTCGTCGACAGCAAAGGACGCCAATACAACATCCCGGTCGCCGTCGGCATCCTCGCCTCCAATCGCCAAATCTACTCCGTCGGCATCGGCTGCGACGTCGCGAAAATCCAAGAGAAGTGGACTTATGCCGAAGCGCATCCGATTGCGCCGGTGCTGGTCGACAATCCGCCGTGCCAGGAGATCGTGATCGAAGGCGCGGAATTGACCAAGGGCCACGGCGTCGACGCGCTGCCAATCCCGATCTCGACGCCCGGCTTCGACAACGCGCCCTACGCATCCTGTTCGATGTTCATCACCAGGGATCCCGACACCGGGCTGCAGAACATCGGCAACTACCGCGCCATGGTGAAAAGCCCGACGCGCATGGGCATGAACCCGGAGATCGAGCTCAACCAAGGCATCCACGAGCACTTTCTCAAATACAAGGCACGCGGCGAGAAAATGCCGGTGGCGCTGATGCTCGGCGCGCCGCCGGCGATCACCTTCACTTCGGTGCACAAGCTGCCGAAGCATCTCGACGAGCTAGCGGTCGCCGGCGGCCTGGTCGGCGCGCCGATCAAGGTCTGCAAGGCCAAGACCGTCGATCTCGTCGTGCCGGCGGAAGCCGAGATTGTCGTCGAAGGCTATCTTGACACCGAATGGCTGGAGCCCGAGGGCAGCTTCGGCGAATCGCACGGCTATATGAATCTGAAGGAATACAACGCCTTCTTCGACGTCACCGCGATCACCCGCCGCAAACGCGCCGTGCTGGTCTCGATCATCAGCCAGGTGACGCCGTCGGAATCGAGCCTGATCAAGCGCGTCGCCTATGAGCCGGCGTTTCTGCATCACCTGCGCCATCATCTCAATATCAGCGGCGTCACCCGCGTGTTCATGCACGAGCCGTTGACCAACCTGCGCAAGCTGATCGTGATCCAGCTGAAAGCCGACACGCTCGATGCGGAAATCTGGCGCGCGCTGTACGGCGCCTCATCCTATTCGTCGTCGGTCGGCAAGATGACGATCGCGGTCAACGAGGATATCGATCCGGAAAATCTCGACATGGTGATGTGGGCGCTGGCCTACCGCATGCGGCCGCACCAGGACATGCGGGTGCTCGACCACAAGGACATGGGCCACGGTCCGCGCGCCGGCGCCGAGGATACCCATTACGAGGCGACCGACTCGGCGATGCTGATCAACGCCATGCTCAAGCGGCCGTACCCGCCAATCTCGCTGCCGGCGCGCGAATTCATGGAAGGTGCAAAGGCGATCTGGCAAGAGCTCGGCCTGCCGCCGCTCAAGCCGGAGGCGCCGTGGTTCGGTTATTCCCTCGGTCAGTGGCCGGAAGAATTCAGGGTGGAGGCCGAGCGCGCGGCGCGCAGCGAATATTGGACAACGGGCGAGGTGATCAAACAGCGGCGGCGCAACGACAAGCGGCTGAACGATCCATATCTGTCGCTCTAGACCGAAACTTCGACACCCGGCTCAACACCCCAGCGCGACGACCGTTATTCCGGCAACAGGTCGGGCGGGAACGACGGGGGCGTTCCGGCGAGGTGGGCCAGAAACGTGGTGATGCGCGCAAGATTGCCGCTGACCGTTTCGACCTCGCCGCGCAATTTATCCATGCCGTCGAGCATTTCGCCTTGGCCGTTCACCAGATCGGGCATCGACGCTTTCACCTCCGCGAGCGAGACGGCGAGACTATTGATCGCGATGTGCACGCCGTCCATTTGCGTCCGCATCGTCCGGTAATCGCGTTTGAGATCGCTCAGCATGGCGCCGACCACCGCCCATATGCCGCCGACAATGATAACGGCGCCCGCAGCGGCGCCGGCCAGCAACTCGGTCCAAGTCGCACTCAGGGTCTGTTCCATCGCTTCGCTCCCTATCCTGCCGGCGTTACGCGAGCCCGTGCCTGGCCAGAAACTCCAACGTCAAGCGAATGCATTCTTGCGGCTTCTCGATCTGTAACAGGTGACCGGTGCCTTCGACGAAGCTGTAATCATAGCCGCCCTCGCGGCCGAGCGCTGCATTGGCGGGGCCGGTGGCCGAGCCTTTCAGGTTCGGATCGCAGCCGATCAACTTCACCGGGCCGCCGAATTCGGACGCTTTCGGCCATAAGTTCAAGCTCGTCGCCTGCGCATAAATGGTCGCTTCGTTTTCCGGATCGCACACCAATTCGTAGCCGTCGCCGTCCGGACTCTTGCGCAACACCGACCGCGCCATCAGTTCGTGCGCGCCGTCGACCCAGCGCGCCGTGGCCCGCGACTGGCGATACTCCTCGGCCAATTCCTCGACCGTGGCGAAGCGGCGCCGCCTTTGCCGCGCCCACTCGGTGAGTTTTTTCTCGAACGCCGCCATCGTCGCGTAAGCCGGATGCTCCGGCGGCGGCACATTGGGCGGATCGAACAACACCAGCGCGTCCCAGCGCCAGCCGATTTCGATGGCGTGCTTCATCGCCGTGCGGCCCGACATCGAATGAAACAGGCCGGCGGTCGGCCGCGCGCCAAGGCGGGATTTCACCTCCTGCACCACGCGTTCGAGATCGCGGGTGAGCTGTTGATAGGTATGACGCGACGGCTTAACCGGCACGTTCTGGCCGTGATTGCGGAAGTCGAACACCAACAGATCGAATTTTTGCAGCAGATGCTGCCAGTACGGGTAGTAGGCGTCGGCGGCGAAGCCGTTGCCGTGGGTGAGCAGCAGCCGCACGCCATCCGGATTGCCGTGACGGCGCATGCGGATCTTGGCGCCGTCTTGCAGCGCGACGTCAAAACTCATGCTGGGAGCGGGAAGGTCGAAATGCATCGGGGCCTGCGCGTTTATCCGAATGACGTGAAGGGAAGCCTCGATGGGCGTCAGGCCGCCTGCATGTCCCGCCCCGCGCGCCGCGCCCAATTCTCCCAGGCGCGGTTAAGCGTGTAGTCAGTGACCCGCGCGACGATCTTGTCGACCTCGCCCGGGGTGAGGAATTTGATCTCGCCCATCGCCATCGCCTGCATCTGCAGCTTGGCGCCGACCTCGAGATAGACCGAGATAAAAACCGCGTGGCGGACCGAGCGGCCGACCACCGTGGCGCCGTGCCCGCGCATCAGCGCGGTCGGGCCCGCGCCGACGAGTTTCGCCAGATCGCGGCCCATCGCCATGTCGCTGACCAACAGCGTCGTATCGCCGAATTTGTCCTGCGAATCCCAGACCGGCACCTCGTGACCGCACGAGGCGCACATATGCAAAAGCGGCTTGAGCTTGGTGCCGGTGACGCCGAACGGAATCACGCTCGGCGAATGGTTGTGCACCACGGCGTGCACATCCGGCCGCGCCTCGTAGATCGCGCCGTGAATGAAGCGCTCCAGATAGGGAGCGCGGCCGCGCTCGTCGATCGCCGTGCCGTCGAGCGTATATTCGACGATGTCGCCCCGCTCGATGCGTTCCGGGGCGCGGGCGCGGGACAACAGATAATGCTGCGGATTGTCCGGATGCCGGGCGCTGACATGGCCGAAGGAATCGACGATCCCCTCATTGGCCAGTATGCGGTTGGCCGTGACCAGTTCTTCCAGCACGAAATCGAGCTTGCTCATTGCGGCGCCTCTCCCCTAATCAGGCCTAGTTGTAGCGGCAGCACGTCGCGGGACTCAATCGCCAACCTGCGCTATGCCATGAGGCAAACGCAGTGCTGCATCGGGGAGGTTTTCACTATGTTCAGACGTCATGCCTTGATCGCCGGGCTCGGCGCGGTCTTTGTCGGGCTCGCCGCGGCGGCAAGCTTCGCGCAGGGCGGCGCTGCAAACTACCCCGACCGTCCGATCAGGGTCATCGTCTCGGTGCCGGCCGGCGGCGGCGTCGATACAGTCACCAGGCTGGTCACCGCCAAGATGCAGACCATTCTCGGCCAGCCGATGGTGGTCGAAAACCGCGCCGGCGTCGGCGGCAGCATCGCCGCCGATTATGTCTTCCACTCGCCGCCCGACGGCTACACGCTGTTGGCGTCGCAGCCGTCGCCGATCACCACCAATCCGCTCCTCTACAAATCGCTCAATTACGATCCGGCGCAGCTGGTGGCCGTTGCGATCATGTCGCACATTCCCAACGTGGTTCTGGTACGCAAGGATTTTCCGGCCAAGACGGTGCAGGAGCTGATCGCCTACGCCAAGGCCAATCCCGGCAAGATCAACTTCGCGTCGCAGGGCATCGGCACCACGTCGCATACGACCGCCGAGTTGTTCGAGAAGATCACCGGCACCAAAATGACCCACGTGCCCTACAAAGGGACCGCGCCGGCGGTCAACGATCTGCTCGCCGGTAACGTCGATCTGATGTTCAACGAGCTCGCAAGCTCGATCGAATTGTACAAATCGGGCCGCGCGCGAATTCTCGCGGTCACCGTCAATCACCGCGTCGCGTCGCTGCCGGATATTCCCACCCTCGAAGAAGCCGGCGTCACGGGCTGCGATTCCGACACCTGGCACGCATTGACCGCACCGCCGAAAACGCCCGCCGACATCGCCGCCAAGCTCAATGCCGCAGCCAACAAGGCGATGCAGGATCCCGATCTCTTGGCGCGTTTTGCCCAGCTCAGCATCAGTCCGGGCGGCGGAACGCCGGCCGAAGCCGCCGCCTTCATCCAGTCGGAGAACAAGCGCTGGAGCGAAGTGATCCGCGATGCCGGCATCAAGCCGGAATGAGCGCATAAAGGTTTACGCCGGCGCGTAAACCAATCCCGCCGCCGGCGGTTGCGCGGCGGCGGCGGCCTGCCACAATGCGCGCATGAAGGCCATCATCGTCGGCGGCGGCATCGGCGGTCTCACCACCGCGTTGATGCTGCACGCGCGCGGCCTCGACTGCGAGGTGTTCGAGCAGGCCGAGCAGGTCCGCGAGCTCGGCGTCGGCATCAACACGCTGCCGCACGCCATCAAGGAGCTTGCCGGCCTGGGGCTTCTGCCGCGGCTCGACGCCGTCGCCATCCGCACCTATGAGCTGTTCTATACCAATCGCTTTGGCCAGGAGATTTGGCGCGAGCCCCGCGGTCTCGACGCCGGCTATGACGTTCCGCAATTTTCGATTCACCGCGGCCGCCTGCAAGGCGTGATTTTTCAGGCGGTGCGGGCGCGGCTTGGCGAATCGCGCATCCATACCGGGCATCGGCTCGGCGCATTGCGCCAAGATGAGGCCGGCGTCACTGCCTACTTCTTCGATCGCGGCGGCGCGCATCGCGCCACCGCCCGCGGCGACGTTCTGATCGGCGCCGACGGCATCCACTCCGCCGTGCGCGAGACGCTCTATCCGAACGAGGGTCCGGCGCGCTGGAACGGCGCGATGTTGTGGCGCGGCGCCATCGACTGGCCGTGCTTTCTCACCGGCCGTTCCATGATCGTCGCCGGCGGCATGGCGGCAAAGCTCGTCGTCTATCCGATCGCCGAAGGCTCGCGCGAGGACAGACGCCTGACCAACTGGGCCGTGGTCGCCAAGATCGCCGACGGTTCGACGCCGCCGCCGCGCAAGGAAGACTGGTCGCGCCCCGGCCGCATGGAGGATCTGGCGCCGCATATCCGCCGTTTCGAGATCCGCGCGGTCGATGCCCGCGCGCTGATCGAGGCGACGCCGGAATTCTGGGAATATCCGATGTGCGATCGCGATCCCTTGCCGCGCTGGTCGCACGGCCGCGTCACGCTGCTCGGCGATGCCGCACATCCGATGTATCCGGTCGGTTCGAACGGCGCCTCGCAGGCGATCCTCGACGCCCGCGCGCTTGCCGACCGGCTGGCCGATGCCGAACATCCCGCCCATGCGCTCTGGGCCTACGAGCAGGAACGGCTGCCGCCGACCGCGCAAATCGTGCGCATGAATAGAAGCGGCGGACCGGAAGGCGTCATCGACGCGGTGGAGGCGCGCGCGCCGGACGGCTTCAGCGATATCGACGCCGTGCTGTCCCATGAAGAACGCAAAGGCATCGTGCGCGGTTACGCCGCTAGCGCTGGCTTTGCCCGCGAACAAGTCAACCGCGCGGCGGGCGCCATTGCGGGGGCCGCCAGCGGTGGCCGGTGAGCCGCGCGGAACCCGCCGCAGACTTTGCGTTGTTTTTCCCGGGCAGGCGGCCCAATATCCGGCATCTTGAAGCAAAATTTTTGCAACGAGCGAGGCCATGAGTCAGAAACCCGAGCACGTCGTCAACGATATTGCCGCCCGCTATTTTCTGGTTCTTGGCGCGGCCGCCGCCGATCTGTGGAGCGAGCTGCCGCACGCTTTGCAACACACGCTGTTCGAACGCGCCGTCGTGCTCGGACATCAGGGCGAGAGCGACGAAAGCCTGCGCGAGCAATTGGCGAAATTTCTGCACGACCATCATGCGCGGACAGCGACGCGCTGACGCGGCAAGGCGGCACTTGTGACGGCCTTCGGCGTCGTTACATAATTGCCAGCCGACGGTGTGAGGCGGAAATCCCATGGCAGATAATTCGGCAAGCAATTCGAATGAGCCGGAGCGCCCGCGGGTCGAGCCGGAGATCATTCCGCCGAGCCGTCGCGGTCCCTATGATCGCGGCGACGGCTGGCCGCCTTATGGCTTTACGCAGATGCGCGGCACGCATCGCGTCTATGTCCGCCGCATCGGACCGTTCGGCTTTGCACTGATCATGCTGATCGCCGGGCTTCTTGCCGCCGTGCTGTTGCTGATTCTGATCGGGGCGGCCTTGATCTGGATTCCCGTGGTCGCGGTGCTGGTCGTCATTGCCGCCATTTCCGGGTTGTTCCGGCGGCTCTGACGCGGCTGACGCCGCACCTCCGCGTACACCGCGCGTTAACCACGATCCCTTATGAATTGATTAACCATTCCAGAAGCCTGGACATGGCGGGCCGCATCTCCGTTGACTGGGTGTGTGGCGGGCACTTTCGCGCCGAAGCACTATCGTTCGGTCGCCTGGCGCCGCCCCGCTACGAGACGCGAACCATTCGAGTGCGCAATGTTTGAGACGCCGCGCCAGATCGGAACCGCAGTCGTCGGCGACGGCAATTTTAGCGTCGCGCCGGCGCCGCTCGCGCAAATCGACTTCGGCAAAATCTGGTCCGTGCTGTGGCGCGGCCGGACCACGATTCTGCTCGCAACGCTCGCGGCGCTCGCCTTGGCAGTGCTGTACGTCGCCCTGGCGCCGCACGAATATACCGCGGCCACGCAAATCCTCATTGACCCGAGCGACTTGCGCGCGGTCGGTACCGAGACACAGCCGGCGCAAGCCAACGATGCGGCACTGCTGCAGGTCGAGAGTCAGGTCAATGTGCTGACCTCGGACGCGGTGCTGCGGCGTGTCGTCGCCGCCGAGGGACTCGACCGCGATCCGGAATTCGTGCGCGGCCCATCCTTGCTCAGCGTCTTGTTGGGCAGAAACGACCTTCCCGGCGGCAGGTCGCTTGCCGCGCTCAACGAGCTGAAGCGGCGGGTCAAGGTCAAGCGCGACGAACGGACTTATGTGGTCGAGGTCGACGTCACCAGCCGCGATCCGAACAAGGCGGTGCGCATCGCCAATACCATCGCGCAGGCCTATCTCGCCGAACAGACGCAGGTGCGGGCCGACGCCGCACGGCAGGTGTCGCAATCGCTGTCATCCCGTCTGCAAGAGCTGAAGGACAGCGTCCGCGACGCCGAGGAAAAGGTCGAGAACTACAAGGAGCGCAACCACCTGCTCGCCGCCAACGGCCAACTGGTGACCGACCAGCAGCTCACCGACATGAACAATCAGCTCAGCGCGGCGCGCGCCCGGACCGCCGACGCCAAGGCGCGCCTCGAGCAGGTCGAGCAGGTCCAGCGCAGCAAGGACGAGAACGGCGCCTTCCCGGCCGCGTTGCAGTCGCCGACCATCACGGCGCTGCGCACCCAATACGCCGAGATCATGCGCCGCGAAGCCGAGCAGACGGCAAGCCTCGGCGCGTTGCATCCGGCGGTCATCGATATTCAGGCCCAAGCCGAACGGCTGCGCCGCATGATCGACGCCGAGATCGACCGCGCCGCGATTGCGGCGCGCACCGAATATGAAAGCGCCAAAGCGAGCGAACAGATGCTCGCCGCCAATTTCGCGGTGCTCAAGCAGACCGCAGTTGACAACAGCGAGGCCATGGTCGGCTTGCGCGAGCTCGAGCGCGACGCCCAGGCAAGCCGCGACATCTATCAGGCCTTCCTGGTGCGCGCGCGCGAAACCGGCGCGCAGGAGCAGGTCGACACCAAGAATATCCGCGTACTGTCCAAGGCCGATCTGCCGCAGAAGCGCAGTTCGCCGCCGCCGAGTCTCCTGGTGGCGCTGGGCGCGATGATGCTCGGCGCCGCCGCCGGAACTGGCATCGTCCTCATTCGGCCGCCGGCCGAAGACCGCGCGCCGCAGCGCGCGCAGCATGGCGCTTGGCGCCGGACGGCGGCAGCGCTGGGATTGCGGCCGCGCGCCGCAACCGGCGTCCCGGTGCTCGCCGTCCTGCCGACCGCCGACGTTTCGTTTGCGCTGGAGGCGGCCGACGATCCGGCCTCGCCGTTTTGCAAGGAGATGCGCAAAGTCTACGATGAGCTGCGCGCAAGGCAGGCTTCGCGCGGCAATCCGAGCGTGCTGGTCGTTGCCGCCGACGATGTGGACGACGCCGCGATGGTGGCGCTCGCGCTCGCCGCGCTCGCGGCGGCGACCCAGCGCGCGCTCGTCATCGACGCCGATTTGCAACGCCGGACGCTTGCGGCCCTCGACGTCGAAGCCGGCGACGCCGGTCTGGTCGACGTCGCCGTCGGGCGCCGCACCCTGTCCGACGCGATCACGATCGATCGCGACACCAATATCAACCTCATCGCCTTCGTGGCGCCGCAAAGCCGTCGCGATCGCCGCATCTACGATGCCGATATCAAACGCGCCTTCGAGCTGACCAGGCGCTACGACCTGGTGATCGTCGCGGCGATGGACCATGCCGATCCGAGCCTGCGTTTCTTCGCCGGCCTGGTCGATCACATCGTGCTGGTCGCCGCCGCCGACGGTTTCGACGAAGCCAGGGCCGAACGATTTATCGCGCGGGCGGGGCTCGATGCCGGCAAGGTCCGCGGCGCGGTGCTCACCGGCCTCACCGCGATATGACCCTGGACATCAGCCGCACGACAAAGCCGGGCTTGCAAACATCGGCCGGGGTGGCGGCGCAGCCCGCAGTCGACCTCGATACGCTTGTCCGCGGCATTCTGTTCCTCGCGGCGTTTCTGGCGGCGTGGATCTCCTTTCACCCTTATCCCGATCTATCGCTGCCGCCGCAGTCGGTCGTCGAAAGCGGCGATCCAGCCAACCAGGTCGGCTTTTCCACAATGTTTCTGGCCTTCGCGGCCTGGACCTATTGGCATGAGCCGCGCCGCCTGATGCTGCTGTTGCGGCCGGTTCTGATCGCGACCGTCGCCTGGTGCATGCTCAGCGTCATCGCCTCCTGGGAACCGGCGCTTGCCGCACGCCGCCTCGCCTTCGAACTGATCGTGATCAGCATTGCCGCGATGATCCTTCTGGTGCCGAAGAACCTGCGGCACTTCAGCGATCTATTGGCCGCGGCGACATTGATCGTCTTGCTGGCGTGCTATCTCGGCGTGTTGCTGTTGCCGCAATATGCGATCCACCACGCCACCGATTTTCTCGAACCTGAACACGCCGGCGACTGGCGCGGCGTGTTTCCACACAAGAACAATGCCGGCGCCGCCATGGTGCTGTTCGTTTTCATCGGCTTTTACGTCGCGCGGGTGCGCAGTTTCGCGCTCGGCGCGGCGATCGTCGCACTGGCGGGGATTTTTCTCGCCTTTACCGAATCGAAGACTGCGATCGGCGTGCTGCCGATTGCTTTGATCCTCTCCGGCATTATCGGCCACAGCCGTCGCGCGGCGCTCGGCATCGCCATCGTCGTCACGACGCTTGTTATCTTCGAACTGTGTTCCGTCGGCACGGTCATTTTCGCGCCGATGCAAAAGCTGATGCAAGCCATCATGCCGGACGCCACCTTCACCGGGCGCACCGAGATCTGGCAGCTCGCGGTGCAAGCGGTGACGCAGCGGCCGTTCACCGGATACGGCTTTTCGACCTTCTGGGGCACTCCCGAAGTCGTCTATGGCCTCGGCGATCGCTCGACCTGGGCCAATGCCGCGACCGATGCCCACAATGCCTATCTCAATCTCGCCGTGACGATCGGCGTTCCCGGAATGCTCTTGGTCGTGCTTTGGGTCGTGGTGCTGCCGATCGCCGATTTCTGCCGGCGTCCGCCCGAACCGGAGACCGCCGCGCTGCAAATGCTGTTTCTGCGCGTCTGCCTCTATGGCGTTTACGCGTCCTGCTTCGAGAGTTCGATCCTGCAGCAGGCGGGTGAAGTCTGGTTTTTCTACATGACCTCGGCGTTCGGCCTGCGCTATCTGTCGCTCACCCGCATCACCACGTAGCGATTTTGCTGTCCGCGCCGTTCTCACTCCGCCGGAGACGGTGGCGGATCGTTGAGGTGCAGCGCGCGCATCAGTTCCGGATCGGGATTGCGGTCGCTTTCGCGGACGTAGAGACCGAACGGATCGTCGCGCAGCACGTAGGCGGTCCAGCCCCAACCGTGGCTTGCGATGGCGGCCGTCGTGTCGCGCAGCCAGCGCGCGCGCGATTCGCGGCCGATCTGCACGCCGTCGATGGTCTCCTTCATGGCGCCGAATTCGGTGAAGACGATGCGATCGGCGTCGACGCCTTCGCGCGCTTGCCATTCGGCCACTTTGTTCATCCAGTCCGCGATCTGCGCCGGGCCCTGGGCTTGCTCGAAATATTGGCGGATTTCCGCCTCGGCTTGCGCTTCCGCCGCCGCACGGTCGGCGCCGTCCGGCAGCTTTACCGTACGAAAGCGCGCGCGGGTCAGTTCCAGCGTCTCTTCAAGGCTGCCCGCCGATGCCGGATACGGCACGCCGATGGTGCCGGCAAGATAAGGCATCGACCAGGTTGCACTTTGATGCGTGAACAGGAACGGATAGTAAAAATGCACGCTGACGAAGTTGCGCCGGTCATGCAGCAGATTGGTATCGAGCTGGACAATGCCCTCGATATTTGACCAGCAGCCGCCGGTGACAAACAGCGGCAGCCGCGGCGCGATGCGGCGGATGCGCTCGACCATATTCTCTTGATAGGCGGTCCAGTCGGGGCCGAAATAAATACGGCATTGCGACTGCGGCTCGTTCATCGGCTCAAGCGCCACCATGCCGCCTTCGACGCCGCCAAGCGCCGCGGCGACGCGATCGACCACGGCGGAATAGGCGCGGAATTTCGGACCGTCGAGCCCGTCGAGATAGGTCTGCGGCAGCTCGTGATGCAGCGACGGCGGGAACAGCGTGACCAGGACGGCAAGGCCGTGGCGATTGATCGCCGACACCACGGCGACGAGCTGTTCGAGGATGTCCTTCTGCTCCTGTGCGTCGCCCTGCAACAGCGGGCCGACGTCGAGCGGCACGCGCATGTGGTCGAAACCGATGCGGCGCAGTGCGTCGAAATCGAACAGCGACAATGCCGATTGCGGATGCGGATAGGCCGGATCGGCGTAAGCTTTGTCGGCGCCGTCGCCCAGGGTTTTGGGAAATTCGAAGAATTCGACCAGCGTCGCGCCGTGCTTGAACGCCGGCGCCGGACTGGCGGCGATTGCCGGCAGCCATGCGGCTGCCGCAACCAAACCGCAAAACGCAACAGCCGCCACGGCAAGCCAGGCAGGCCGCGTCAAGGCTGGGCCTTTTCAGCCGACGGCTGCAGCTCGCGGAGCTTCCTGTGCTCGATCCGGCGATGCGCTTCAAATAGACTGAGATAGCTCTCGATCATGCGTCGCCGCGAATATTTTGCCGTCAATGCACGGGCGAGTGCCGAGCCGCCCCGCGATGAGGGCGTCGCCGGCGTTAGCGCGCGGCCGATGGCGGAGATCCAGCCCTCGACGTCGTCAGGGGCGACGAATGCGACCGGCTCGCTGCCGTCCGCGCGCAGAACTTCGCGCAGCACCGGCAAGTCGGCGACCACCATCGGCAATCCGGCCATGCCGGCCTCGACGGCGGCCAGTCCGAAAGTCTCCCAGGTCGACGGGAACACGAACAAATCCGCGGCGGCGTAGAGATCGGCGATATCGTCGGATGGCAAGGCGCCGAGCCGATGCAGCCGATCGTCGACGCCGAGCGTGACGGCCAGCGCGTGAAAGCTGCCGTCCTTGGCGCCGGCGCCGGCAAGGACGAGATGCGCTTGCGGCAGACAAGCCAGTGCCCGAATGAGCACGTCCTGGTTCTTTTGCGCGGTCAGGCGGCCGACATTGAGAAGGATCGGCTGTGAGGCCGGCAGGCCGAAGCGTCGTCGCGTCGCTTCCCGGCTCGCCGTCGGCGCCGACGCGTCGAGCCCATGCTCGATCAAGATCAGTGAGCGCCGGTAACGCGCCGGGTAGTGCGCGAACTCGGCCCAGGTGGCGGCGCTGTTGACGATGTTGGCCGAATAAAGCCCGAGCGTGCCGGCAAGCTTGTCTAATGCGCGCAGCGGCCGCGGAGTCGCGCTTGGCGTACAAGTTTGGTGAACGACGCGAAGCCGGCAACCGGACAGCCAGCCGACCATGCCGACCAGGACGGACGCGGTCGATTGGTAGGCGATCAGCGTGTCGAAACCGCCGCGCCAGATGCGCTGTGCCATGCGCAGCGCGCAAACAAGCTTGGCATAGAGCGGCAGGCCGGCGCGCGGATACAAATAAGCGGTCTCGACCGCGAAGCGATGGGAGCCAAGCCCCTGTTCGATCATGCCGGCGAGTTTTTGCACGCCGCCGCGCTCGTCATCGTGAATGATTTGCAGAATACGCATCGGTTTGCACCCGCGGCCCGTTCGTTTGTTGCGTTTTTCATATGCAACTTAACGATACTCAGTGAAAGCCGTCCTAGCCGCTTTTCTTCACGCCAACAATGACTTATCACGCGGAATGCTTAACACGTCGGGGCTGCTCTATCTGAGCGCGCGCGCGGTGTCGGCGGCCGGGAACCTCTTCGCCGTCGCCATCTTCTCGCACCTTGCCGGTCCCGCCGAATACGGCCATTACGTGTTGATCTTCGCCTGGTCGCTGATCGTCTACGGCTTCGGCGCGCAGTGGATGCGTTTCGCCTATTTCGGCGTTTACCATCACGACCGCTTGGGCGAATATGTCGCTTCGCTGGCGCGGCTCCTCGGCGTCGGCATAGCGATCGTAGCGCTGGTGCTGACCGCGCTGGGACTGTTCGGGTTTTTCGAGTCGAGCTTTCTGGTGGCGGTGTTTGCTCTGGTCTGCGGCATCACCGTCTACGAAGCCGCATTCGAAGTCGCACGCACGCTGCTCAATGCCCGCGGCGCTTCACTGTCGATGATCATCCGCACCGTGCTGATGATCGGCTTCGGCAGCGCCAGCCTTTATGCCGGCGGCGGCGCCCGCGGCCTCGCCGTGGCAATCGCCGTTGCCCACCTCATCGCCGCCGCACCGTCGCTTGCGACCTTCGCCAATGTGCGGCTGTCGCATTTTTCGCGTGCCGCCTCCTGGCATATTGTCAGTTACGGCTGGCCGCTGTTGTTGTCGTTTGGCGTCACCGCGCTCGGCCAGAGCATCGACCGCTTACTGCTTGCGCATTATCTCGGGCTGGCGACGCTCGGACCCTACGGCGTCGTCGCCGACGTGCTGCGGCAGAGTTTTACCGTGCTCGGCGAGGCGATCATCCTGTCGCTGGTCACGGTCGCCAAGACTCAAGCCAATCGCGGCAACCAGGAAGCCGCCAATCAAACCTTGCAGATGGCGTTCAATGCCTGTCTCGCGGCCGCGAGTTTCGGCGCGGCATTCTTCATCGTCTTCGGCCATGTCGTGCTGCAAGCGATCCTGCAGCCGGAATTTATCGCCCCGACTGGCGACCTCATTCCGATCCTGGCCATAGCGTTCGCCTTCGCCACCATGCGCAATTTCTATTTCGCGCAAGTGATCTATTTCACCAATGCGAGTTATCTCGATCTCGTCGTCGCATTGTTGTTTCTCGTGGTGTCGACGGCGCTCTCGGTCGTGCTGGTTCCGGCCGACGGCCCGCAGGGTGCGGCCATCGCCTTGATGGTGGCCTGCATCTTCGCTTGTCTCGCCTTCATGCTGCTGGGACGGCGCTGGTACCGCATGCCGATCGATCTTGTCGCGCTCGGCGTCCTGCCGTCGCTGGCGATCCTCTTCGTATTCGGCGCGCATATGACGGGCGAGCTCATTCCGGGCCATTCGCTGCCGCTGGTCGTCGATGCCGTCATCTTCGCCGTATTCGGCACCTTTGCGATCCACCATTTCGGCCTGTTGCGCTTACCGTCGGCGGAGATCGTCGGCGAACGCATCACGGTGCCATAGCCGATGCTCAGGTCGCCCGGCACAGTGGCGCCTTCGGCGCCGGCGGACATCGCACCACCGCTCGTTCCTCACGGCGGCGCAATCGTTCATGCCGAATTCCTCGGCCTGCCGTTCGCCCTGTTGACGCAAGGCGAAGTGATCGACGCCATCACCGCGGGCTGCGGCGCGCCCTATCGTTACGTGGTGACGCCGAACGCTTATCACGTCGTCGCGGCGCACGAGGAGCCGGTGCGATTGCTGCCGATCTATCGGGCGGCCTGGCTGTCGGTTTGCGACAGCCGCATTGTGCGGGCGCTGGCGCGGCTCGACCGGCGGGCCTTGCCGCTCGTCACCGGCAGCGACCTTGTCGCGGCCTTGCTTGCCCGCCTGAATGCGCAAGACCGGCAGGGCCTGCCACGGCGGATTCTTGTGGTCGGACCGCCGCGCGGCGCAGAAGCAGCGCTGCACGCCGCTTATCCCAACGTGATATTCGAGATTCTGCCGGCGCCACAGGGTCTTGCCCATGATGCGGAACGGCGGCTTGGCGTCGCCCGGGCCTGCCTGAGCCGTCGCTGGGACATCGCGCTGTTGTGCCTCGGCTGCCCGGCTCAGGAGATGATCGCGCACAAGCTCGCCGAACTGGGTCGCCAATCCGGCATTGTGCTGTGCGTTGGCGCATCGATCGATTTCCTGATCGGCGCACGCTCGCGCGCGCCGCGCTGGCTGCAAAGGCTCAGTCTGGAATGGGCTTACCGTCTGGCGCGAGAGCCCGGACGCTTGTGGCGGCGTTATTTGGTCGAATCGCCGAAAATACTGCGGATCTTCATCGCGGCCCGCTCGCCGCGCGGGCGCTGAATTTCGCTGCAGCTTCCGTTGTGCGGCGGAAACCGATTGCCGAAAGCGCGTCGCGTATCGGCAAGCACCGGATATTTTCCGCCTGCACCGCCTCGATCGTCTCGCGCAGCAAGCGCGGCGACACGCCGATCCAGCTCGGCGGCTCCGCGACGTCATGGCTGTAGAAGATCAGCCAGCCGTTGCGCGCGCGGGTCTCCCGCAATACGCGGTCGAGCTTGTCGCGCGTCAGCGTGCGATCGTACAGCTCGATCACCCGGAGCAGTGCAAGATCGACCACGCCGGCATTGATGCCTTCATAGACTCCGCGAGAGCTGTCGAAACGATCATCGAGCTGGAGCTTGCGCGGCAGCGAGACGCGGCCGAACGGATAGCAGAAATTGGTGACGTCGAGACCCGCGCAGATTTCGCGCAGGACCTCGCGATTATGCCGGCACTCTTCGTCCAGCATCCGGGCATCAAGCGTATCGACGCCGACATGCGAAAAAGTGTGGCAGCCGATCTCGTGGCCACGATCATGGAGCGCGCGGACCTGCTCGCGGTCGATGACGCGCCAATGCTCCTCCACTTGCCCGAGTGTGCCGGCGGCGATGTAAAAAGTTCCACGCAGGCCGTGCTGTTCCAGGATCGCGGCGCCGTTGGTATAAGCCGAAGCCGGAACGTCGTCGAAAGTGAAGCTGACCAGCGGCGCCGCGTTGCGCATGGCAAAGGGTTTTGAGCGCGAATGCCGCGCCACCCTACGCAACACTCCGTTGACCAGCGGTTGGAACATGGCGGGCGGCCTTACGACGCACTGGCGACAGCGAGCGGGCTGTTGGCGGTTTCCGGCAGCGGCCGAAGCTCGGCAATAATTTCGAGAAACCGCTCGGCGGCACGCGCGGCCGTATAGTTCAGCCCTCGCGCTCTCAAGGCGGCACGATCCGGAGCGGTGTGCAACGCGTCGGCGATCGCCGCCGCCATGGCCGGCGCATCGCCGACTGGTGTCAGCGTGCCGTAGCGTCCGCCTTGCAGGATTTCGGACGGGCCGTAGGGACAATCGGTCGAGATCACCGGCGTGCCGCAAGCCAGCGCCTCAATAACGGCGTTGCCGAGGCCCTCGTAGACCGAGGCGCAGACGGCGAGGCGCGCGCGCATCATAAACCCGAACGGGTCACCTACTTCCCCGGCAAAGATGATACGATCGCCAACGCCGAGTTCGCGCGCCAGAGCTTGCAGTGCGGGGCGCTCCGGGCCGTCGCCGACGATGACGAGACGCCAAGGCCGCGGCGGCAATAGGCTCACGGCGCGGATGAGGGTGCGCTGATCCTTCTCCGGCGACAACCGGCCGATGCAGACGATGAGATCATCCTCACGGCCGGTTTCACCATCCCACTGCGCGATCCGGCTGACGGTCGCCGGCGGCACCACCGCGTTGGTCAGCATCACGGCAATCAATCGGTCGGGGACGGCAAAATTGCTCGCCAAGTCGCGCCGCGCGCCGTCGGTGAGCGTGACGATGCGGTCGGCATAGGCGTAGGCGCGGCGCAGAATTCGATAAGCGATACGGTTCTGCAGATAGGGATCGCGGTGCAGCGCGATCGACGGGCTGCCGACCTCACGCAACACAAGCTTGGGCCGGCTCGCCGGCGACAGTGTGCGTACTGCAACAAGCGTACACAGATTGAGGCTTGCTTCCGAACTGACGACGACGGCCGGGGCGGTGTCGCGGATCAAGCGGCGTAGGCCGGGAACGGCGTAACGCAGTTGACGTCCTGGAACCTCGGCGACGCGGATGGCGGGATCGAGAAGCCGGCGCAGCGGCCCTTCAACGCGCAGCGCCAAAATGACAATGCGGACACCTTTGACGGCCAGCGCATTGCAGAGCAGGATCATATCGCGTTGCGCGCCCCCGCCTTCGAAAGCGCGCAGCACGACCGCAAGCCCAGAATGAGGACTGAGAGCTGGATTTTCAGACCGCGATACCACTTGGAACGCCGGCTTTCCTATTGGGATTGCAATAGGAATAGCCACGATGGCGGCGGCCGGATCAAGCCTCAAGTCGCACGCCGGGGCCATGTTAATTCAGCAACCTTAACCGGCCGCGCCGCGCGCACCTTAATTAACTTTAATGCGCTAGCCATTGATCGCTCCAACCGTCCGATATAGTTCGCAGTCGGTGCTATCGATGCGCCGGGTCACCCGGGCGGATCGGGGAATAAAGTACGATTTTGAGGGGTTGCGGAACCAAGGTATAGCTAGACCATGAGGGCGTGGATGACCGGGCAAAAATCCCGGGCGATTTATGTGGTTGCAGGCATCGCGGTGGCGGGCGTGGCCGCCGCGGTCATTTTTTGGCGCCACAGCAGCACCCAGGTGGCGACGGCCGCGCCGCCTTCGGTTCCGGTCGTTGTCACCGAAGCAGCTCAACAAGACGTCCCGATCTATTACGACGCGCTCGGCACCGTGCAGGCGCTTAACACCGTGGCGATCCGCGCCCAGGTCAACGGCCAGATCATTTCCGTCGATTTTCGCCAGGGCCAGGACGTCCGCAAAGGCGACGTGCTGGCAAAAATAGATCCAGCGCCCTTCCAGGCCGCTCTCGACCAGGCCATAGCCAAGAAGAGCGAGGACGAGGCGCAGCTGATCGACGTCGAGAAAGACTTGGCGCGGTTCAAGACGCTGGTGCTGCGGAACGCCGAAACGCAGCAGGACGTCGACACCCAACAGGCCAAAGTCGACACGACCAAAGCGACGATCGACGCCGACCAGGCCGCCATCGAGGCGGCGAAGACGCAACTCAATTACGCCACCATTTCAGCGCCGATCGATGGCGTCGTCGGCTTCCGTCAGGTCGACATCGGCAACATCATTCACACCAATGATATCAATCCGCTGACGGTGCTGACGCAGATCAAACCGTGCACCGTGATCTTCACGCTGCCGCAAGGCGATCTCGCGCCGGTGCGCGAGGCGATGCTGCACGGCACCGTTTCGGTGCTTGCCTTCGATCAGGAGAACAAGCAACAGCTTGCCGAGGGTAAGCTTCTCCTCATCAACAATCAGATCGATCAAAATACCAGCACAATCCAGTTGAAGGCTGAGTTCCCGAACGAGGACGAACGGCTGTGGCCGGGCGAATTCGTGCATATCCACATCTTGATCACGACACGCAAGAACGCCGTGACGGTGCCGGCGGTCGCGTTGCAGCGCGGTCCGGACGGATTTTACGTCTGGGTGATCAAGCCGGATAACACGGCCGAGCAGCGTCCGATCGAGGCGGAAACCGTCAGCGAGGACTTGGCCATCGCCACAAAGGGTCTGGACGCCGGCGAGCGTGTGGTGGTCGATGGTCAGTCGCGACTGGACGTCGGAACGCGCGTCGCCATCCGCACTCCGAATCCCTCCTCGGACGCCGTCAAGCAGCAGGCGGATAAAAGCTGATGAATTTCTCAGAAGCTTTTATTCGCCGGCCGATCGCAACGTCGCTACTGATGGCTGCGTTGGCGCTGGTCGGCATTGTGGCGTTTCCGTTGCTGCCGGTGGCGCCCCTGCCGCAAGTCGATTTTCCCACTCTTCAGGTTACGGCGACGCTGGCCGGCGCCAGCCCCGAAACCATGAGCGCCACGGTTGCGACCCCCCTCGAGCGGC
The DNA here is from genome assembly GCA_030038415.1 of Xanthobacteraceae bacterium. GTDB lineage: Bacteria > Pseudomonadota > Alphaproteobacteria > Rhizobiales > Xanthobacteraceae > BOG-931. Next base: position 10,750 of record JASHOX010000093.1, on the reverse strand, counting down.
AGTTCGGCCAAATCGCCGGCGTCACCCAGATGAGCTCGGTCAGTTCGCTCGGTTCGACCGTGATCACGCTGCAATTCGACCTCAATCGCAATATCGACGGCGCCGCCGGCGACGTGCAGGCCGCGATCACGGCCGCCGGTCCGTACCTTCCGAAAAACCTCACCAATCCTCCGACCTATAAGAAGGTGAACCCGGCGGACTCGCCGATCCTGATCGTGGCAGCGACGTCGAACACCATACCGCTGACCAAGGTCGACGATTTTGCCGAGAACGTCGTCGCCACGCAGATTTCTCAGATCAGCGGAGTGGGCATCGTCAATATCGGCGGTCAGCAGCGGCCGGCTATTCGCGTCCAGATCGATCCCTCCAAGCTGACGGCGCGCGGGCTGACGCTTGAGGACATCCGCACCGCGCTTTTGAACGCGACGACGGATTCCGCCAAAGGCACAATGCTCGGCAAGCTGCAAACCTTCACGATCTCCGACAACGACCAATTGACCACGGCGGAGCCCTACGACGACGTGATCATTGCTTATCGTAACGGCGCACCGGTTCGGGTGCGCGACGTCGGCCACGCGATCTCCGGACCGCAGGACGTGACTTTGGGAGCGCTGCATCGCCAGCAGAATGCGGTGATGCTGCTGGTTTTCAAGCAGCCGGGCGCCAACGTGATCGCCACCGTCGATAACATTAAGGCGGCGCTGGCGGGCATGCACTCGCTCATTCCGCCGGGCATCCATCTGGATACCGTCGTCGACCGCACGCAGACTATTCGCGCCGCGGTGACGGACGTCGAATTCACGCTGCTGTTGTCGTGCGCCCTCGTTGTGCTGGTGATCCTGCTTTTCCTGCGCAGCATTCATGCCACGCTTATTCCCGGAACGGCGGTGCCACTGTCGCTGCTTGGCGCCACCGCGATCATCTATCTCGCCGGATTCAGCCTCGATAATCTGTCGCTGATGGCCATGACCATCGCGGTCGGCTTCGTGGTCGACGATGCCATTGTCGTCGTCGAGAACATCTTCCGCCACCTGGAGGCCGGCACCACGCCGCTGCAATCGGCCATCAAGGGCGCGCGCGAGATCGGCTTCACCGTGCTGTCGATCAGCATTTCGCTGATTGCCGTGTTCATTCCGCTGCTGCTGATGAGCGGTATCGTCGGCCGCCTGTTCCACGAATTCGCCATCACGGTCATCGCTGCGATCCTGGTGTCCGTGGTCGTGTCCTTGACGTTGACGCCGATGCTATGCTCGCGCTTTCTGGTCAGCGAGCATGACCGCGAGCATGGCCGTCTCTATCGCACCATCGAGTGGGGATTCGACACGCTGCTGGACGGTTATCGCCGCGGCCTGGATGTGGTGCTGCGGCATCAGTTCATAACGCTGCTGGTCTTCCTGGCGACCGTCTGCGTTACCGGCGTGCTGTTCGTGACCATACCGAAAGGCTTTTTCCCAACCCAGGATACCGGTTTGCTGCTGGGAATTTCCGAAGCCGGCCAGGACGTCTCTCCGGAAAAAATGAAGGAAATCCAGCGGCAGCTATCCGCGGTGATCGAACAGGATCCCGATGTTGCCGACTTCGGGTCGTTCTTCGGTCCGAGCTACGGCAACACGCAAAATACCGGACGCTTCATCGTTGGACTGAAACTGCGCGACGATCGTAATGCCTCAGCCTCGCAAATTATCGACCGGCTACGGCCGAAGCTCGCGCAAATCCCAGGCGCCCGGCTGTTCCTGCAGCCGGCGCAGGACATCACCGTCGGCGGCCGCATCGCGCGCGGTCAATTCCAATACGTGTTGCAGGATCCCGATCTGCACGAGCTCAATACCTGGGCGCCGCGGCTCATGGCCAAGCTCAAGACACTGCCGCAGCTCGCCGACGTCGCCACCGACGCCATGAACACCGCCCCGCAGCTGACCGTTACCATTAACCGCGATGCCGCATCGCGTTTCGGCATCCTGCCGCAGGTCATCGACAACACACTCAACGACGCGTTCGGCCAGACTGACGTCACGCAATATTTCACCAATAATTCCTACTACGTCGTGCTCGAGGTGACGCCGGAACTGCAGGGCAAGCTGGATACGCTCAATCAGCTCTACATCAAGGCGCCCACGAACGGTCAGCTTATTCCCCTGTCGACACTGGTCAGCGTTGACACCAGTCATGTCGGGCCGCTGCTGGTGTCCCATTCCGGCCAGTTTCCGGCGGTCACCATTACTTTCAATCTTCCGGCCGGCGTGGCGCTTGGCCAGGCGGTTGACGCCATCCAGCAGGCTGCGGACCAGATCGGCATGCCGTCGTCGCTGGTCGGCACGTTCCAAGGCAACGCTCAGGCGTTCCAGGCGGCGCTATCGAACGAGCCGATCCTGATCGCAGCGTCGCTGGTCGTCGTCTACGTCATCTTGGGTGTGCTGTATGAAAGCTACATCCATCCGCTGACAATTTTGTCCACGCTGCCTTCGGCCGGCGTCGGCGCGCTGCTGGCGCTGATGCTTGGCGGCTTCGACCTATCGGTGATCGGCATCATCGGCATCATTTTGCTGATCGGCATCGTCAAGAAAAACGGCATCATGCTGGTCGATTTCGCCATCAATCGGGAGCGCGCCGGATTGCCGCCGCGCGAGGCGATACGGCAGGCCTGTCTGCTTCGCTTCCGTCCCATCGTGATGACGACAATGACGGCGCTGTTGAGCGGACTGCCGCTGATGTTTGGCCACGGCTCGGGATCGGAGCTGCGTCAACCCTTGGGTTATTCCATGGTCGGCGGGCTCGCATTGAGCCAGTTGCTCACGCTATTCACCACGCCGGTGATCTATCTCTATCTCGATCGCTTCCAGGAATGGCTGCGGGGCGGCCATGCCGAGCATGAGGAAGCGGAACCGCTGCCGCTTGCCGCCGAATAGGTTGCGCGGCAAAGCGCGAATTCGTTCCAAAAAAAATTGCTGGAACTTCACGGCGGAGCCAAGCCCCGGCGCGGAACCCGGCTGCGCCGCCATGCGTTTTCTCCTCTGAACCACGATCAGAGGAGAGACAACAATGAAGAGACTTATGCTTGGAGCCGCCACGGCGGCGGTGTTGCTGACCGCTGCCGCGCCAGCGATGGCACAGGTTGGCGTCCGCGTCGGACCGGTCGGCGTTGGCATCGGCGCGCCGTATTACGATTATTACGGCGGCTGCGGTTACTACAACTATCCGTGCGGCGGGCCTTACTACGACTATTACGGCGGCCCCAGCGTCGTGATCGGTGGCGGCGGCTGGCATGGTCATCCGCATATCCATGGCCACTGGCATCGCTAACGCGGTCTCGGATCGCATCGAAAGGGCTCCCAAATGGGAGCCCTTTTATTTTGTCTGCAAGTTTTTAGCCTGTTTTCTATTTTCGCTCGCACTCGCAACAGGATGTCGCTGCAATGCACAACATTGCTCGTACACCGGAAAGTGAAGCGACTGTCGCCCTCTTGTTTCGTGCATCACGCGAGCACCGGTGGCATGATGTTGGTGTTGAGAGCATGAATTGAAAAACGTGGGAAGTGCGCAGCGCTTTTCCGAAGTCGATCGCTCCCAACAGATGCTCGGGCGCCTTGCGGCCCCGGCCGCAGGCGCCAGACCTTAACGATTGAACCCGGTTCGGTTTAGGAGGAGCGCCATGGCCACTGCACATATCCTCGTCGGCGCGAGCACAAGTCCCGCGCGACCCGTCGTGCGTCGCATTTCGCCGTCCGATCTCTATCAGTCGCTTGCCCGCGGCGTCGACGATTTCACCGCAATGCCGAGCCACGCTTTGTTCCTCTGCGTCATTTATCCGCTGCTCGGCATTTTTCTGGTCACGATGACAGTCGGCAGTTCGCTATTGCCGCTAGCCTTTCCGATCGCGGCCGGCTTCGCGCTGGTCGGGCCGCTTGCCGCCATCGGGCTCTACGAGCTCAGCCGCCGCCGCGAAGCCGGGCTCGACAGTTCGTCGAGCCATGCCTTGGAGGTGCTGCATTCGCCTTCGCTCGGCGCCATCATTGCGCTGGGCGTTTTGCTGATGGCGATCTTCCTGATCTGGCTCGCAGTCGCCGACGCGATCTACATCGCCAATTTTGGCTATCACGGGCCGGCCTCGGTCCGTCAGTTTGCCGTCGATGTGCTGACGACGAGCGCTGGTTGGCACCTCATCGTCGTCGGCACTGGCGTCGGATTTCTGTTCGCGGTGCTGGTGCTGACCATCGGCGCCATTTCGTTTCCATTGCTGCTCGATCGCGACGTCGGCGCGGCGGTGGCTTTATTGACCTCGATCCGCGTGGTCGCCGCCAATCCCGGGACCATGGCGCTGTGGGGCTTCATCGTCGCCGCGCTGTTGGTGATCGGCTCGATCCCGTTTTTCCTCGGCCTCACCATAGTGATGCCCGTGCTCGGCCATGCCACCTGGCATCTTTACCGCCGCGCCGTCGAGCCGGATCCCAATCCGCATCCGGATTACCAACCGCGCCAGCGAAGCCGCCGCTCCGCCGCGGATTTTCCGGCGGCTTTGTTTCCGACACGGGAGTAACTAGCCAAGCTCGGCGGCGCGGCGCAGGCTGGCGATCATCGCCACGCGGAACAGATAGTCCCGCGTGCGTTGCGGGTCGGCCGCCGTCCGCTTGAGTGTTGCGGCAAAATCGGGATTGGCGCATTCGAGGTTGCGCTTGTTCTCGATCGACTGCTTCTCGATATATTCAAGCGTGATCGAGCGGCGCTGCCGCTCGTAGCGGTTGAGTTCGGCTTCCGGCGCGGCGCCGGTCCAGACTTCGGCTAGTCGCGCCGTCAGATTCATGGCGTCGTGAATGCCGCCGTTCATACCCATGCCGCCAAGCGGATTGTTGACGTGTGCGGCATCGCCGGCGAGGAAAACACGGCCGGCGCGAAAATTCTTCGCCACGCGCTGATGCACCTTGTAGAGCGTGGTGTGGGCAATGTCGTATTTGGCGACGCCGGGCACGACGCCGGCCATCAGCGTGTCGGCAAAGGCGCGGCTTAAGGCCTCCTCGTCGTTGATGGTTTCGGTCAGCGGAAACATCACCCGCCACAGGCCGGGAATTTCGAGCAGGAAATGCCAGCGCACCGGATCGGCGAGGTAGGAGACCGAGACCACGTCCGCGATCGCGCTGCGGAAATCGAACGGCGTCGACACCACCAGAAACCGCTCCGGCCAAGTGAACCCGGCAAAGTCGATGCCAAGCGCGCGGCGCACGTCGCTGCGCGCGCCGTCGGCGCCGATAAGCCAGCGGGCGGAGCGCCGTTCCGTGGACCCACCGCGATCGAGCGTGACATGAACCGCCACGGCGTCCTGCTCGACATTCGCGACGCGGGTGCCGAATTCAATGCGAAAGCCCGGGTTGCCGATAAGCCGGTCGAGCAGAATGCGCGTCAGCTTGAATTGCTCGGCCTGGACGCGGAACGGATGCCGCGTGGCATCGGCGATAGCGGCGAAATCGAAAGTTGCGATCACGCCGTCGCGGGTCCGATACTGAAATTGCGGCGCGATCAGACCCTGCGTGATGAGCGGCGCTGCCGCGTCGAATTCGTCCAGCATGTCGAGCGTCGGCGGGTGGAAGGTCGAGGCGCGCGATTCTTCGGCGAGCGCAGGGCCCGCTTCGAACACCGTGACCGGGATGCCGCGGCGGGTGAGATTGGCCGCGGCGACCAGGCCGACCGGGCCGGCGCCGGCAATGAACACACGCTCCTCAATGGGCATCGAATCCGCGCCGCCTCGCCGCTCGCGCCGGTGCTTTGTCGGCGCGCGGCAAAAGCCTATCATGTCGTATGCTCGATTTAGGCTTAAGCTTTCTCGGCAGCGTCGCCCGCGATCCGAACGCGCCGGCTATCGTCGATGGCGAGGTCCGCCTCACCTACGCGCAATGGTATCGGCGTGTTTCGTCGCTGGTTGCGGGCTTCGACGCCATCGGACTGCGTAGCGGCGACCGTCTCGTTACGATACTGCAAAACCGCTGGGAAGCGGCGACCCTGCATTGGGCCTGCCAGTTCGCCGGTGTCATCATCACGCCGGTGAACTGGCGCTCGACGGCAAGCGAGATCGATTTTTACCTTAAAGACGCCGAGGCGAACGCCATCGCCTATGAAGATGCGTCCGGCGCGGCCGTCGCCGGCGCGGCCTTGGCGCAGCAACTGCCGAGGATCGCGCTCGATCCGGCGCCGGCGCCAGCCATCGGTTTTGCGTCGCTTATTTCGCCAGCGGCGCCCGACGCCGCGCCGCGCGTCGACAGCGAAGCCTGGTCGGTGATGCTCTATACGTCCGGCACCACGGCGCGCCCGAAGGGCGTGCCGCGCCGCCAGCGCGCCGAACGGGCCGCCGCGGTCGCCCATGTGGCGCAGAATCTCTACGCGCATAGCGAGCGCACGCTCGGCGTCATGCCGCTTTATCACACCATGGGAGTGCGCTCTCTGCTGGCGATGTCGCTCGTCGGCGGCGCTTTCGTCTGCCTGCGCCGCTTCGATGCCGACGCCGCACTGAAGCTGATTGCCGCCGAACGCATCAGCAATCTTTATCTGGTGCCGACGCTGTATCATGACCTCGTGCATCGTCCTTCGTTCGCGGCGAGCGACGTGGGCTCGGTGCGCAAGCTCGGCTTTGCCGGCGCGCCGATGACCGATGGCCTCCTCAAAACGCTCACGGCGGCGTTCAAGCCCGAGCTGTTCGTCAACCATTACGGCTCGTCGGAAGTCTACACTTTCACGGTCGACCAGAACGCGGCGGCAAAGCCGGGTTCCGCCGGCCGCGCCGGGATCAATCAGATGGTGCGCGTGGTGAAACTCGGCGCCAAAACGGTCGAGGAGATTGCCGGCAGCGGCGAGGAAGGCGAGATCGTCGCGCTGTTGGCCGGCGATGAATCGTTCGAAGGCTATTGGCGGCGGCCGGACGCCGATGTGAGAGCGCTGCGTCAGGGCTGGTACTTCACCGGCGATACCGGCTTTGTCGACGCCGACGGCGATCTGTTCGTCACCGGCCGCGTCGACGACATGATCATCACCGGCGGCGAAAATGTGTCGCCGGTCGAGATCGAATCCTGCCTGTCATTGCACGAAAGCGTGTCGGAAGTCGCGGTCGTCGGCCTGCCCGACGAGCGCTGGGGCAAGATCATCGCCGCCTTCGTCAAGCCGCGTGTCGCGATCGAAGCCGAGGCGCTCGATGCGTTCTGCCGCAATTCCGGCCTCGCCGGCTTCAAGCGGCCGCGGCGCTATATCTTTGTCGCTGAAATTCCGAAATCGCCGGTCGGCAAGCTGTTACGCCGCAAGCTGGTCGCCGGCGACTACGAACCCGCCAAATCCGATCCGGCCAAGCCGAGACTGTCCCCGCAAGGAACCGCAGCATGAGTTCTGTTGCCTACGCTTTTTCCGATCCGCGCTTGCAAAAACTGGACGGCTTCCGCGTCGAGATCGATCCGGAACGCGAACGCGCCGATATCGTGCTCGACCGGCCGCCACTCAACGTCATCGAGATGGGCCAACGCGATCAGCTTCGCCTGGTGTTCGAGACGCTCGACGAGGATGCGCGGGTGCGCGTGATCGTGCTGCGCGCAATTGGCGAGCATTTTTCCTCCGGCGGCAATATCGCCGGCTTTCTCGCGGCGTCGCCCGAGCATGTGTCAAAACTCGCCTGGAATATCGCAGCGCCGGCGCGCTGCGCCAAGCCGGTCATCGCCGCCAATCGCGGCTACTGCTTCGGCGTCGGTTTCGAGATTTCGCTCGCCTGCGATTTCCGCATCGTGTCCGAGACCTGCCTCTACGCGCTGCCGGAACAGCGGCTCGGCCAGATACCTGGCTCTGGCGGCTCGGCGCGGCTGCAGAAGATCATCGGCATCACCCGGACCAAAGACATCGTCATGCGCAGTAAGCGCATCCCGGCGAAACAGGCCTTCGACTGGGGCATCGCCACCGAATGCGTGGGCGACGACAAGCTCGAAGCGGCGACGGACGCATTGGTCGAGGAGCTGCGTTCGTTTTCGCCGCTGGCTCAGCGCACCGCGAAAACGCTGCTCAACGAAACCGAGGACACCAATCTCGAAGCGGCAATCGAGCTTGAAGGCCACTGCTACAGCCGGCTGCGCCAGTCCGACGACTTTCGTGAGGGGGTCGAAGCCTTTCACGCCAAGCGCAAGGCGGTGTTTCGCGGCAGCTAATCATTATTGGAGCATGATCTTTTCCGAGAACCGGTATGCACCTTTCGGGATCATGCTCTAAGCGGTCTGGCGCGGGCGAGCAAGGCGCGATAACCTTCCGCAAAACAAGCGCGCCGCCAACCGAGACGCGCAGGGGGAGGAGAGAACATGCGCCATTGGAGCCGTCGCGGCTGCGCGATTTTATTCGCCGTTTGTATGCTGTTCGTATCGGCCGCCGCTAGAGCGGCCGAGCCGATCAAAGTGGGCTTGAGCGTGGCGCTCACCGGCGGCGTGGCGCCGATCGGCAAGCAGGTGCTGGCGGCGCTGCAGATCTGGCGCGATGACGTCAACGCCAAAGGCGGCTTGCTGGGACGTCCGGTCGAGTTGGTCTATTACGACGACCAGAGCAATCCGCAGAACGTCCCCGGGCTCTACACCAAGCTGATCGACGTCGACAAGGTTGACCTGCTGATCGGACCCTATGCGACCAACATGGTGGCGCCGGCCATTCCGGTGCTGATGCAGTTCCACAAGACCACCATCGGCATCTTGGCGAACGCCGCCAACAGCAAATTTCATTACGACCAGTATTTCTCGATGTTGCCGACCGGGCCGGAGCCGAAGCGATCCTTTGCCTACGGCTTCTTTGAGCTCGCCGCCGCGCAAAAGCCGCGGCCGAAGACGGTCGCCATCGTCGCCGCCGACGCTGAATTCGCCCAGAACGCGGCCGACGGCGCGCGCGAGAGCATCAAGCAGATCGGCGGTTTCCAGACCGTGCTGGATCAGAAATATCCGCCGAGCACGACCGACTACACGCCGATCATGCGCGCCGTGCAGGCGCTCAATCCCGACATCGTCTATGTCGCGGCCTATCCGCCGGATTCCGTCGGCATCGTGCGCGCCGCCAACGAGGTCGGGCTGACGCCGAAAATGTTCGGCGGCGCGTTCATTGGGCTCCTGGTCTCGCCGATCAAGGCGCAGCTCGGGCCGCTGATGAACGGCATCGTCAACAATGAGGTGTTTCTGCCGGCGCCGTCATTAGTGTTTCCCGGCACCAAGGAGCTGCTCGCGAAATACCAGGCCGTCGCGCAGCAGGAGAAAATCGATCCCATGGGGTGGGCATTTCCGCCGCTCGGCTATGCGGCGGGCCAGGTCATGGCACAGGCGGTCGAAGGGGCAAAAACCCTCGATCAGGTCAAGCTTGCCGCCTATATGCGCAGCCACGCCTTCTCGACGGTGGTCGGCGACATCAAATTTGGCAAGGACGGCGAATGGGCGAAGTCGCGCGTTTTCTTCACCCAGTTCCAGCACGTCACCGGCAATTCGATGGATCAATTCAAGGACACCACGCACGAGGTCATCGTGTGGCCGAGCGAATACAAGACCGGTAGTCTGATTTATCCCTACGCCGACGCGAAAAAGCAATGAACGGCACGCCTTTCAAGCTCGGCACCTTCGCAAAACCGGGCGTCAAGCCTTTCGCTGCGATCGTGCTGGGCGACGACGTGTTCGCGCTTGGGGCGACGCACTTCGCCTATGACTTGCCGCACGCGCACCTGTCGCGATCCGCCAGCAGTATCGACGGCCTTCTGGAAGACTGGGATGCCAATTTCTCGAAATTGCAGGATATCGTCGCCACTCTTGAGAAGGAGGGAAGGCCCGGCGCACAAAAGCTGGCGGACTTACGGCCGCTGCCGCCGGTGGCACGGCCCGGCAAGATGTTCTACGCCGCGCAGAATTTTCAGGAGCACGTCGACGAAATGCTGCGCGCCGGCATGACGCCGGCCGGCGGTCCGAAATTCACCGGCGAGAAGTCGACCTCCGATCCCTACCTCTTTCTCAAAGCGCCGAGTACGCTATGCGGCGCCACTGACGATATCGCCATCCCGGCCGGACTGAAGAAGATCGATTGGGAGGCCGAAATTGCGCTCGCCATCGGCAAGCCCGGCAAGCGCATCAAGGCCGAGCGCGCGCTCGATCACGTCGCCGGCTTCATGACCACCAACGACGTTTCCGCGCGCGACCTGCAGATACGCGCCGACCGGCCGGGGCTGCGTTCCGACTGGCTCAACGGCAAGAGCCACGACAATTTCGCGCCGATGGGGCCGTTTCTGGTGCCGCGCGCCTTTGTTCCCGATCACATGAACCTGTTCATCAGGCTTACCGTCAACGGCGAGGTCAAGCAGAACGGCAATACCTCGCAATTCATTTTCACGCCGGAGGAGCAGATCGAATACGCCTCCAACATCCTGAGCCTCGAAACCGGCGACATTTTTAGCTGCGGCACCTGCGGCGGCGTCGGCCAGGGCACCAACACCTTTCTCAAGGTCGGCGATGTCATGGAGACCGAGATCGAGGGCCTCGGCACGATGCGCAACCGCATGGTGGCGGAGCGTGCATAAGCCGTCATGGCCGCGCACTGACGTAGTGCATAGACCCTCGAAATTGCGCTAGACTGCACCAAACTAATTTCGAGGAACCGCCATGAAGCTCTCCCCGGGACAACTCAAAGAGTTCGACGAGCTCGGCTACTTGTTCTTCCCGAGTTGCTTTTCCGAGGAGGAGATCGCGCTCCTTCGCGACGACGCCGAGGCGATCCTGAAACTCGA
>JASHOX010000092.1 GCA_030038415.1 Xanthobacteraceae bacterium | reverse complement strand
TCGAGATGGAATTGGGTGGCGTAAAACTTCCGCTTGTCGTCGGCGATCATGGCGATCGGCGCGTTGGCCGAGGTGCCGGCGGCGACGAAGCCTTCGGGCAGCCGGGTGACGCGGTCACCGTGGCTCATCCACACCGGATATTTCTGGCCAACCTCCCAGACGCCGTCAGTGAGCGCCGACGGCGTCGTCAGTTCGACCTCGGCGCGGCCGAATTCGCGGTGGTGGCCGCCCTCAACCTTGCCGCCGAGCTGCGCCGCCATGGCCTGCTCGCCGTAGCAGATGCCGAGCACCGGCACGCCGGCCCGATAGATCGACGGCGGTGCCAGCGGCGCATCCTTGTCGAGCACGGACGCCGGGCCGCCTGACAGGATGACGCCCTTCGGCCGCATCTCCCGGAACGCGACTTCCGCCTTCTGGAACGGCACGATCTCGCAATAGACCTTCTCCTCGCGCACGCGACGCGCAATGAGCTGCGTCACCTGCGAGCCGAAGTCGACGATGAGAATCTTGTCGTGGGATTCCATGGCGGGATTTAGGGCTGCCGCTGCATCCTGTCGAGAGTTTGCAGGTGCATTCATGAGGAGCGCCGCAGGATGCTGACGAAAAACCCGTCGGTATCGGTCCGGCGCGGTGTCATCAGCAGGCCTTCGTCGGACATAAGCACCGCACGGGAGAAAAGATAGGCGCGCTCGCCCATCCCGTTGATGACGTTGGCGGGCTTTTCCACGGAAAAATCGCCGTGCCGGCCGATAAAGGTCCGGATCTGTTCGCCGTTTTCTTCCACCAGCACCGAGCAAGTGACGTAGGCGATGCGGCCGCCCGGCTTGACCAGTGAGGCCGCGCGTTCAAGCACGGCCGCTTGCTCCTTGAGGCGTTCGGCGAGCGCGCCCGGCCGGATACGCCATTTGGCGTCCGGGTTGCGGCGCCAGGTGCCGATGCCGGTGCACGGCGCGTCGATCAGCACGAGATCGGCGCGGGAAGATAGATCAGCGAGAATATCGGCAGTACCCCTTGGGGTGCGGACCTGCACGTTGCGCGCGCCGGCGCGGGCAAGGCGTTCGTGGATCGCCACGAGGCGCCGCTTGTCGCTGTCGGTCGCGTAGATCTGGCCGCGGTTCTCCATGGCGGCGGCAAGCGCCAGCGTCTTGCCGCCGGCCCCGGCGCAAAGATCGACGACCTGCTCGCCCGGCTTGGCGCCGGCAAGCAGCGCCGCGAGCTGCGAGCCCTCATCTTGGATTTCGATCTGACCCTTGATGAAGGCCGGCTCCGCATGAATGGCCGGGCTTTTGGCGTCGGCGGCAAGCCGAATGCGCAGGCCATCGGGCGACCAGCGCGCCGGTTCGGCATGCAGATGGGCAAGCTTTGGCAGCACTTCCTCGCGCGATGCCGCGAGCGTGTTAACGCGCAGATCGAGCGGCGCGCGGCTTGCGAGTGCTGCACCTTCGGCGGCGCGCTCGTCGCCGAACACCCGCTCCAGATAGGAATCGAGCCATTCGGGATAGTCGCCTTCCGCATGGGCGGGCGCGCCGGCCAGACTACCGTGCTCGAGCGCCGCGATCTCCTGCCCGCTCAAGGGCGCAGACGCATAGCGTGCCTCGCTGCACAGCGCCCCGATCGCCGCGACATCAAGCCCACGCTCACGATGCAGCATGCCAATCAGCACCGCGCGCGGCGTCGCGTGGCCCATGAGCCATGCCGACGATGCCTTCCGGCGTAGCGCGTCGTAAACCAAGCCGGCAATCGCGGCGCGATCGCCGGAGCCGGCGAAGCGGTGCGACAGGCCCCAATCCTTGAGCGCATCGGCCGCTGGCCGCCGCCGCGCTTCGATGTCGGCAAATATTTCGATGGCTGCTGAAAGGCGTGCCGCGGGAGTCACTATTTCATCTTGCCCTTGATGGCGGCGGCACGGTCGGCGCCGGGCGTTTCGTGCCGCCGCACGCGCCCGCGCAATTCCGCGATCGCTTCGGCCAAGTCCTGCACGTGAATGCCCTTCGGCGCTCTACCGGCTTTGACGCTCGCCAGCATGCGTCGCAACAGATCATCATCGTGTTCGTCGCGATAGGGTTTTAGATCGAGATCTTTCGGCACTTTGTTGAGCCGTTCGTCGCCGATACTTTTGACGTGCTTCTGCATAAAACGGTCGTAGGCGCGCCATTCGACGCCGGCGGCGCGAACGGCCGCCTCCTCGGCGTGCGTCGCGATCTGATGCGCGTGAAGATAATGCAGGCCGAGCTGATCGATCAGCGTCTTCTCGACCTCCTCATGCAGAATCAGAAAGCGGTCGGTGTCGATGGTGCGGCCACGGAATTTAAAGCTCCGCGGCATGTGGCGGTCGATGTAGATCGTCTTACCGTCCAGACTGTAGCCCGCAAGATAGGGAATATCGTGATTGCGGTCGAATTTCTTGACGCGCCGGCAGATCGCATCCAGCGCGCGATCCATCATCAGACTGGAAACGTACCATTCCGGCAATCGCAGCTTCTTGTGTGGCGCCGTGGGGTGGCAAAGGTCGAGCGGCATGGCTGCTCCTTAGACCGGCCGCGGCAGCGTCAAGACTTCGAAAATGTAAATCGCCCAATTGATCGCGAGCGCCACGACCGCGATGCCATAAAGCGTGCCCCGCACGCGGACCGTATTGCTGGTCACATGCACATAGGCATGCAGCAGCCGGAAGATGACGAAGATCCAAGCCAGGATGACAAAGATCAATCCGGCGAGGTGCGTGACATAGGCCAGGATAGTGAGAACATAGAACAGGACCGGGATTTCAAATTGGTTGGAGAACGAATATGCGACCTGCAAGGTCCGCTTCGACCAATTGGGCTCGCGCAACGCGATGTCCTCGGGCCGCACCACGCCGGTCGAGAAATCGCGCGTGCGTAAAGTTGCCATCCCGATCCACAGCAGGAAGGTCAGAATCACTTCAACAAACAGCGGCAATAGAATTGCTTGCGTGGACATTGCTTGTCTCCGGCCAACCATTCATCGATTTTACAACTTGACGCTGATCGCGGTCTCGCCGTCCTCGTCGACCAGCGCGCTGCGCCACGATTTGCCGTCGAACAACGCCTTGCGCACGGTGTCGGCGCTGCCGCCGTGGTTGAGATTGGCGGTGATCAGCGTGCCGCCGGTGCGAAGAAGCGCGCGCAGCGTCTTATGCAAGGCCGGCACCGGCGTGCCGCCGTCAAAGAAGGCAACATCGTAGCCGGGATCGAGCGTCGGCAGTACCGACGCGAAATCGCCCTCATGCACGGTGATGCGGTGGTCCATGCCGGCGGCCGCGATATTGTCGCGCGCGAGCTGCACATGTTCGGGGTCGCGCTCGACAGTATCGACGGTGGCATCCGGCGCACCGGAGGCGAAGGACAACGCCGTATAGCCGAGCGCGGTACCCAATTCCAGAATGCGCCGGGCATTGGCCGCGCCGGCGAGCGCCGCCAACAGCGGTCCGTTATCGTAGGGATAGGCGCCGCAGCCGTGCCGCCCGCGATGGCTGTTGGTCGCGGTGCGTATTTTCGCGAACGGGTCTGGCGCGGCTGGCATCTATCCCCGGCCTGGATAATTCGGGCTCTCGCGCGTGATGGTGACGTCGTGCACGTGGCTCTCGCGCAAGCCGGCCCCGGAAATGCGCACGAATTCGGCCTTGGAGTGGAACTCGGCGAGATCCTTGGCGCCGACATAACCCATCGCCGCGCGCAAACCGCCGACCAGCTGGTGCAGCACATTGGCGACCGGTCCCTTGTAACCCACCTGCCCTTCGACGCCTTCGGGCACGAGCTTGAGCGTATCCTTGATCTCCTGCTGGAAATAACGGTCCGCCGAGCCGCGCGCCATGGCGCCGACCGAGCCCATGCCGCGATAAGACTTGTAGGAGCGGCCCTGATAGAGAAACACCTCGCCCGGCGTTTCGTCGGTGCCGGCCAACAGCGAGCCGACCATGGCGCAATCGGCACCGGCGGCGAGCGCCTTCGCGAGGTCGCCGGAATATTTGATACCGCCGTCGGCGATGATCGGCGTATTCGCCCGGCGCGCCACCTCGACCGCATCCATGATCGCGGTGAGCTGCGGCACGCCGACGCCGGCGACGATGCGCGTGGTGCAGATCGAACCCGGCCCGATGCCGACCTTGATCGAATCGGCGCCGGCATCGATCAGGGCTTTCGCGCCGTCGGCGGTCGCGATATTGCCGGCGACCACTTGCACCGCATTGGACAGCCGCTTGATACGGGTCACGGTGTCGAGCACGCGCCGGGAATGGCCATGCGCGGTATCGACCACGATGAGGTCGACGCTGGCATCGATCAAGGCTTCGCTGCGCGCATAGCCGGCTTCTCCGACCGACGTGGCGGCGGCGACGCGCAACCGGCCCTGCTCATCCTTGCAGGCATTGGGATGGGCGACGGCCTTTTCGATATCCTTCACGGTGATGAGGCCGACACAGCGATAATCGGCGTCGACGACCAGAAGCTTCTCGATGCGATGCTGATGCAGGAGCCGTTTCGCCTCATCCTGGTCGACGCTTTCGCGCACGGTGACGAGGCGGTCCTTGGTCATAAGCTCGGAGACTTTTTGCCGCTTGTCGGTGGCAAAACGCACGTCGCGGTTGGTGAGAATGCCGACAAGCTTGCCGGGCGCCCTGCCTTGCTGGCCGTTGCCGCCTTCGACCACCGGGATGCCGGAAATGTGATGTTCCTGCATCAAGGCCAAGGCGTCGGCGAGTGTGGCTCCGGGATGGATGGTGACCGGATTCACTACCATGCCGGATTCGAACTTCTTCACCTGACGTACTTGCGCGGCCTGGGCGTCGGGTTCGAGATTGCGGTGCAGGACACCAATGCCGCCGGCCTGCGCCATGGCGATCGCCATATTGGCCTCGGTCACGGTGTCCATGGCCGAAGCGACGATCGGGATATTGAGCTGGATGTTGGACGTGATATGCGAGCGGATATCGACATCCGATGGCAGAACATCGGACAACCCCGGCTTCAACAGCACGTCATCGAAGGTATATGCTTCGCGCGGTAGGTCTTTTGAAATCGCTGCCATTGCCAACTCCGCATGGCCCGATATGACAGGCCATCGCATCGGGATAACGCCTCGCGGGCGAGCGGACCCAAAGTCCCCGCCCGGCTCGATGACCCGCTTTTGGGTTGGCGGCGGTCGATAGCATGCCTTGATCGCAATTGATAGGCCCCAACCGATCACAAAGGGGTGGAAAGCTGGAGGAGTCGCCGTGAAACACCGCATCAATCGTCGTCAATTCGGCCTCGGCGGCATCGCCGCCGGTCTAGCGCTCGCGGCACCCCGCATCGCTCGGGCCGCCCCGGTCAAAATTCGCTGTGGCTGGGTGGTCATCCCGGCCTCGCTCGCCCCGCTGGTGCTGGAGAAAAAGGACATCCTCAAGCATTTCGGCCAATCCTACGTCGCCGAGGCCACGCGATTCGAAGGCACCCCGCCGGTCATCACTGCGCTCGCGTCCGGCGATCTCGACATCGGACCGCTCGCCTTCTCGTCATTCGGCCTCGCCATCCAGAACGCGCATATGGACGATCTGCGCGTCATCTGCGACGAGATCGAGGACGGCGTGGCGGGCCACGGCACCAATCAATTCATGGTGCTCAAGGATGGCCCGGTGAAAACCGTGGCCGACCTCAAGGGCAAGGTGCTCGCCACCAATGTCATCGGCAGCGCCGTCGACATCGCCATGCGGGCGGTGTGCCGGCGCGCGGGGCTCGAAGCCAACCGTGACTACACGATCGTCGAGGCCCCCTTTCCGGCCATGCGCGCGATGCTCGCCGAGAAAAAGGCCGACCTGATCAGCGCGGTGCCGCCGTTCTCGCTCGATCCCGATCTCAATGCGATGGCGCATAGCCTGTTCACGCAGAAGGACGCCTTTGGCATCACCCAGCTCACGATGTGGACGGCGCGCACGCCCTTCATCGCGCAGAACCGCGCCGCGCTGGTCGATTTCCTCGAAGACACCATCCGCGCCATCCGCTGGTACAGCGACCCGAAGAATCACGAGGAAGCGGTCGCCATTGTCGCGCGGCTGAACAAGGCGCCGCCGGCGCGCATGGAATGGGCCTTCACCGGCAAGGATCAGTACCGCGATCCCAACGGCATGCCGAATTTGAGCGCGCTGCAAAGCAATCTGCAGCTCCAGAAGCAGATCGGCTTCCTCAAGGAAGATATCGACGTCAAGAAATATTCCGACGTGAGCATGGTCGAAGAAGCAGCGAAACGGTTGGCATGAGGGCAACGGGCGCGCATAAAAGCGGCAGGGGCGCCATCAACCGATAGCCGTGCATGGAAGAAACGCCGCCTTACGATCGCATCGTCCCGCTGATTGTGGCCACCGCGCTGTTCATGGAAAACATGGACTCGACGGTGATCTCGACTTCCCTGCCGGCGATCGCGCGGGCGCTCGGCACTAATCCGCTGGCGTTGAAGCTCGCGGTCACGTCCTACCTGCTATCGCTTGCGATCTTCATTCCGGCCAGCGGCTGGACCGCCGACCGCCTCGGCGCGCGCAACGTGTTCCGCACCGCGATCGGGATCTTTGTCATCGGCTCGATCGGCTGCGCTGCTTCGCACTCGCTCGAAGAATTCGTCGCGGCCCGCATCCTGCAAGGCACCGGCGGCGCGATGATGACGCCGGTCGGCCGCCTCATCATGGTGCGCAGCATCGATAAAAGACATCTCCTCAATGCCATGTCGCTCGTCACCATGCCGGCGCTGATCGGGCCGATCTGCGGGCCGCCGCTGGGCGGCTTCATCACGACTTACGCTTCGTGGCACTGGATTTTCTTGATCAATGTGCCGATCGGCCTGCTCGGCATCGCGCTGGCGACGCGCTTTATCGCCAATGTCCACGTCGAACACCGCACGCCTTTTGACTATGTCGGGTTCGTTCTCTCCGGTTTCGCCATCGCCGGGCTTGCTTTCGGACTTTCCGCAATAGGGCTCGAATTCCTGCCGACCAGCATTGTCGCGGCAATGCTCGGCGTCGGCGCGCTGTCGGCGGTGGCGTACATCGCGCATGCCAAGCGCACGCCGGCGCCGATCCTCGATCTGTCGCTACTTAAGCTGCCGACCTTCCGCGCCAGCATCTATGGCGGCTTCCTGTTCCGGCTCGGCATCGGCGCACTGCCGTTTTTGCTGCCGCTGTTGCTGCAGATCGGCTTCGATCTGACGCCGTTTCAATCCGGACTTATCACCTTCACCACCGCGCTCGGCTCGATGTTCATGAAGGCCGCGGTCGCCAGCGTGCTCAACCGCTTCGGCTATCGCAACGTGCTTTTGTACAACGCGCTGATCTCGAGCGCCTTTCTCGCCGCCTGCGCCACATTCGTGCACGGCATGCCTTATTCCGCCATGATCGCGATTCTGCTGTCGGGCGGTTTCTTCCGGTCTCTGCAGTTCACCAGCATCAACACCATCGCCTATGCCGAGATCGATCCGCCGCGCATGAGCCGCGCCACCGCGATGGTCGCCGCGGCGCAGCAATTGTCGCTGTCGACCGGCGTCGCGGTCGGCGCGCTAGTCGTCGAGATCACACTGCGGCTGAAGCATTCGGCGACGATGGGCGTGAACGACTTTCCGCCGGCATTTCTCTTCGTCTCGCTGTTGGCGGCAAGCGCCGCTTTGATCTTCTATCGCCTATCGCCCGAAGCCGGCGCCGAGCTGTCGGGGCGCAGAGCGGAAGCACCAGGCAAGGCGCCCTAGGCGCCCTCACTTCAGCCGCGAAAACCCTTCGCCAGCAGATAAAGCTCCGCCGAACCGGAGCGGCTCGCCGGCGGCTTGACGTGCTTGACGGTTGCGAAATCGCGCTTGAGCTCGGCGAGCAGCGTGGCTTCGGTGCCGCCTTGCAGCACCTTGCAGAGAAACGCGCCGCCGGGCGCCAGCACTTCGCGGGCGAACAGCGCCGCGGCTTCGGCCAGCGCCATGATGCGTAAGTGATCGGTCTGGCGGTGGCCGGTGGCATTGGCTGCCATGTCGGAGAGGACGACGTCCGCCTTGCCGCCGAGGATTTCCTTCAGCCGCGCGGGCGCTACCGCATCGAGAAAATCGAGGTGCAAGAATTCGACGCCGGGGATCGGCTTCATGCCGAGAATGTCGAGGGCGACCACACGGCCCTTGCTTGCCCCTCCAGCGCCGACACGCCGCGCCGCGACCTCGCTCCAGCCGCCCGGCGCGGCGCCGAGATCAACGACGCGCGCGCCCGGCTTGAGCACTTTATACTTGTCGTCGATCTCGGCGAGCTTATAGGCGGCGCGCGAGCGAAAGCCTTCGCGCTTGGCGCGCGCCACATAAGGATCGCTGAGCTGGCGCTCGAGCCAGGCGCGCGACGACGCTGTGCGGCGTTTCTCGTCCTTGAGCCGCGCCATCTCTTACTTGGACCTCGTGTTCAGGCTTCTCCCCACACGCCGTCCTCGCGCATCATTTCCACCAGCATACCCTCGCGCAGGCCGCGGTCGGCAACACGCAGCCTCGGGCACGGAAAGGCGCGGCGGATGGCGTCCAGGATGGCGCAGCCGGCGAGTACAAGATCGGCGCGTTCGGCGCCGATGCAAGGGTTGGCCGCGCGTTCGTCGAAACTCATCGCCATCAGTTCGGCGACGACGCGCGATATTTCGTCGTCGGACAGCCAGCAGCCGTCGACGCGCCGGCGATCGTAGCGCTGCAGCCGCAAATAGACCCCCGCGATCGTCGTCACCGTGCCCGAGGTACCGAGCGTGTGGAAACCGTTGAGGTCGCGATGGTCGGCCGCGAAGGCATCGACGAAAGACGCCACCTCCGCCACCATCGCGTCGTAGATGTCGGGCGACACCACTTTGCCGCCGTAGCGCTCGGCAAGGGTGACGACGCCGACCGGCAACGAGGCCCAGCCGACGATATCGGGCGTCGGCGGACCACGCCGACTGCTCCCCGGGGGCCGATTGAGCCGCACCAGTTCCGACGACCCGCCGCCGATATCGAATAGGATAACGCCCGTCGCCGATGGATCGAACAGTTCGGTGCAGCCGGTGGCGGCGAGCCTCGCCTCGGTGGCGGAATCGATGATCTCGAGATCGAGGCCCGCTTCCCTGGCGACGCGGCTGCGGAACTCCTCACCGTTCTCGGCGGCGCGGCAGGCTGCCGTGGCAATGAGCCGGGCGCGCATGACGTCCCGCGCGCGCATCTTGTCGCGGCAGACCTGGAGCGCTTCGACCGCGCGCGCGAACGCCGCCTCGCTGATCCGACCGGAGGCGGCAACGCCTTCGCCGAGGCGGATAATCCGGGAGAACGCATCAACGACGCGAAAACCGTCGGGGGTAGGTCGCGCGATCAGGAGCCGGCAATTATTGGTGCCGAGGTCGAGCGCGGCATAGGTCGTGGCGGAATGCTGCTGGACCGGCACCCGCCGCTCGTCGCGATAGCCATCGCGGCGAATGCCATACGGCGTTCGGCGACCCCAGCGAGGCCGATGCGGGACCCCGTTGGCGTCGAGGCCGCCCTGCGGCGACGCCTCGTCGTCCATACAACGCCTTCCTGCCGCGCCGGAGCGCACCCTGGCTCGACGGCTACGGACTATCGTTCAAGCCCAAATCCTGGAAACTTTAACAGGGGCAGGCGTCAGAGCAATACTGTGCCTTTGCCGTCTACGAGCCATGTTCCGCGCCCTGTTGCCGCGGTCCGGCAAGTCCATTATCACCGCGATAAGTCGCTACGGGATTGAATCGTCATGAATTTGCAACAGCCTACCCTCGGGACCGACGGATTGACCGCCGAGGAATTGGCCACCGCGAAATTCGCCGTTGGGCAGTCAGTGCCGCGCGTCGAGGATCCGATGCTGTTGCGGGGCCTCGGCCGTTATACCGACGACGTCGGCCTGCCCGGCCAAGCCTATATGGCTATGGTCCGCAGTTCGGTCGCACATGGGACCATCCGCGCGATCGACAAGGAGGCGGCCCGGAAAATGCCAGGCGTGCTCGCCGTCTACGATAGCGCGGACCTGCAGGGCTACGGCACGCTCAAATGCGCTGTCGCACTCACCAGCCGCGACGGCACCCCGCTGAAGAAGCCGCGTCGCGAGGCGCTCGCTGTCGGCAAAGTGCGTTACGTCGGCGATCCTGTTGCCTTCGTCGTCGCCGAGACGCTGCTGCAGGCCAAGGACGCCGCCGAAGCCGTTATCGTCGACATCGATCCGCTGCCGGCTGTCACCTCGGCTGAGGCCGGCGCCCGCCCCGGCGCGCCGCAGATCTACGACGACGTTCCGAACAATATTGCCATCGATTTTCACTTTGGCGACACCGCCGCGGTCGATGCTGCCTTTGCTAAGGCCGCGCATGTCACGCGGGTGCAGATGGAAAACACCCGGCTCGTCATCAACCCGATGGAGCCGCGTGCGGCACTGGGCGTCTACGAAAACGACCGCTTCACGCTCTACACCTGCTCGCAGGGCGTGATGGGCATGCGTGCCAGCGTCGCCGACATCATGGGCGTCGACGTCAAGAACGTGCGCGTGCTGACCGGTCAGGTCGGCGGCTCGTTCGGCATGAAGGCGATGGCCTTTCCCGAATACATTTGTTTGCTGCACGCCGCGCGCGCGCTCGGCCGTCCGGTGAAATGGACCGATGAGCGCTCGACCAGCTTTGTCTCCGACGGCCACGGCCGCGCGGCAGACGTTGTCGGCGAGCTTGCGCTCGACGCCGACGGCAAGTTTCTCGCCGTGCGATTCACGAGCTTCGCCGACCTCGGCGCCTTCCTGTCCACCTTCGGGCCGTTCATGGCGACCGCCAACATCGTGAAGAACTCGCAGGGCATGTACCGCACGCCGTTGATGGAAGTGTCGACCAAATGCGTCTTCACCAACACGGTGCAGATTACGCCTTATCGCGGCGCCGGCCGCCCCGAAGGCAACTATTATATGGAGAGGCTCGTTGACGCCGCGGCGTCTGAAATGGGCATCGATCGAATTGCGATCCGTCGCCGCAATCTGATCGCGCCGAGCGAATTTCCGCGCAAGACGGCCTCCGCCGCGACCTATGACTGTGGCGACTTTGCTGCGCTGACCAAACAGGCGCTCGAGCTTGCTGACATTAAGGGCTTCGCTAAGCGCAAGCGCGAAAGCCGCAAGCGCGGCAAATTGCGCGGACTCGGCGTCGGCAATTATCTGGAAGTCACCGCGGGTCCGGCAAAGGAATCGGCAACCATCCTCTTCAACGCCGACGGCACCGTGACGCTGACCACCGGCACGCTCGATTTCGGCATGGGGCACGCCACGCCGTTCGCGCAAGTCTTGAGCCAGCAGCTCGGCATTCCCTTTGACAAGATCAAGCTGGTGCAGGGCGACAGCGACCGCATCGCAGTGGGCGGCGGTTCCGGCGGCTCGAAATCGATCATGCACAGCGGCACCGCAATCGTCGAAGGCTCCGCCAAGGTCGTCGAGAAGGGCAAGCAGGTCGCCGGCTATGTGCTCGAAGCCTCCCCTGCCGACATCGCTTTCGAGCACGGCAAATTCGTCATCGTCGGAACCGACCGGTCGATTTCGATCATGGAGCTGGCGCGAAAGCTCCATAGCGGGCTCAATCTTCCGGCCGACGCACCGCAATCGCTCGACGTCGTCCATATCAGCGACGGGCCAGGAGCCTGGACTTTTCCCAACGGCTGCCATGTCTCCGAAGTCGAAGTCGATCCGGACACCGGCGCCGTCGAGGTCGTCAAATATTGCGCCGTCAACGACTTCGGCATCGTCGTCAATCCGATGATCGTTGCCGGCCAGCTTCATGGCGGCGTGGCGCAGGGCATCGGTCAGGCGCTGATGGAAAAAGCGGTCTATGACGGCGACGGTCAATTGCTGACCGGCTCGTTCATGGACTATGCGATGCCGCGCGCTGTAGATATGCCGTCGTTCGAGCTGGGCAATCATCCGGTGCCGACCAAGACCAATCCGCTCGGCGTCAAAGGCTGCGGCGAAGCCGGCTGCGCCGGCGGACTGACGTCGATGATGAATGCGGTGATCGATGCGCTCTCCGATTACGGCATCCGTCACGTCGATATGCCGCTGACGCCTTATCGCATCTGGCAGGCGATCCAGGCCGCAGGGATCAAGCGGCCGCAATGACGCAGACGGTTTCCGTCAACACGATTCGCCCGGCGGCGTCGCGGTTGATCGCGGCGGTCTGCGGCGCGCATATGATGAGTCATTATTACATGCTCATGCTGGCGCCGCTGCTCGCTTTCATACGCGCCGACTTCAAGGTGAGCTACACCGAGCTCGCTTTGGCGGTCACCGTTTTCAACGTCGTCTCCGGCATCTTGCAAACGCCGGTCGGATTCCTGGTCGACCGCATCGGGCCGCGCGTGGTGCTGATCGCCGGCCTCACCTTGAGCAGCAGCGCCTTTGCCGTAGCCGGTCTTCTCGACAATTACTGGGTTTTCGTCGCCATGTACGGCGTGGCCGGGCTCGGCAACACCGTCTATCACCCGTCGGATTATTCGCTGCTGTCGCACCACGCGCCGCCGGAACGGTTGAGCCACGTATTCTCCTTCCACACCTTCGCCGGCATGGTCGGCGGAGCGCTGGCGCCGGTCACGCTGCTCTTTTTGCAAAGCCAGTTCGGCTGGCGCGGCGCCTATATCGGCTCCGCGATCTTCGGCTTCATCGTGCTCGCCGCGCTGATCGCGCAATCCGAGCCCCCTGCCGACCCGACGCACGCTACCAAGCTCGCCGCCCGGGCACGCAAGAACAATGTCGTCGATACCGGATGGCGGCTTTTGCTTACGCCGGCGATCTTGCTCAATCTCGGCTATTTCATCCTCACCTCGATCATGGGCGGTGGGCTTAATACCTATCTCGTGGTGGCGCTCGGCGCGGCGCACGGTACGTCGCCTGATGTCGCCAATACGGCGCTCACCACGATGCTCGCGATGAACGCCGTGGGCGTGCTGGCCGGCGGCTTCCTTGCCGCGCGAACCAGCCACCATGCCGTGGTGGCGGCGTCCGGACTGACCGTGGCTGGCATCGTCACCGCGCTCGTCGGCTTTTTCAATTTCCCGGCCGCGTTGCTCCTCCTGATCATGGGCATGAGCGGATTTTGTCTGGGGATCACCTACCCCTCGCGTGACATGCTGGTGCGCGCGGTGGCGCCGCCGACGGCTTACGGGCTTATCTTTGGATTCGTCTCGACCGGTTTTAACATCGGCGCCAGCATTGCCCCGATCATCTACGGCATGCTGATGGACAACGGCCAGCCGCGCATGGTCTTTCTGTTGTCCGCTGCCGTGAGCGTGCTTTGCGTTTCGACGGTGACGTTTGGCTTTTCGGGCCGCGAGACGCGTTGAGCGTTGCCGTCGCGACCTCGAATCCCGGAACCGCTTCCAACGGCAGCGGTTACGCGTAGGCGCAGACCTCAGGCCACGGGCGGCAGCGTTGCAGGGTTCGGCATGCGCACGCTCTGAGCGCATCGCCGTCGGCACGCCTTTGCCCGCCCTGCTTTTGCTTGCTACTGTTCGCGTAGAGCATGATCCGGAAAAGTGGATACCGGTTTTTCGAAAAGATCATGCTCCAGCGAAGAGCCTGCAACAGGCAGGGACGGGTCAAGGAGTAGGACATGAAGCTTTGCCGCTTCGACGACGACCGGTTGGGCGTCGTGCGCGGGAACGTCATTCACGACGTGACCGAAGCACAGACGGAAATCCGAAAATCGTCGCCTTATACGATGAAGGGCGACGCGGTCGTCGCGGCACTGCCGCAATGGCGCGAGCGCATCGAGCTCATGGCAGACAAGACGCCGGGCCTGCCAATCGCGCAGGTCAAGCTGTTGGCGCCGGTGGCGCGGCCGACAAAACTCTCTTGCGCGCCGACCAATTACCAGGCCCATATCGAGGAGATGCGCAAGGCCGCGCAGCAGCCCGGCTCGCAGGTCGTGGCCGCGCAATCGTCGAAAATCCTCGAGGCCGGCATGTTCCTCAAAGCGAATTCCGCCCTGGTCGGACCATCAGAAGGCATCCCGCTGCGGTTCCCCGACCGCCGCAACGATCACGAGGTCGAATTGGTCATGGTGATCGGCAAGGCCGGGAGCGACATTCCGCAGGCCAAGGCACTCGATCATGTCGCCGGCTATTGTCTCGGCCTCGACATGACCGTACGCGGCCGCGAAGACCGCAGCTTCCGCAAATCGGTCGACGGCTATGCGGTGCTCGGCCCGTGGATGGCGACGGCCGACGAGATCCCTGATCCGGATTCACTGCCGATCACGATCGAGGTCAATGGCGAGGTCCGGCAGAACAGCAATACCAGTCAGTTGATTTATAACTGCCGGCGTCTCATCGAATTTGCCTCGCAATTCTACACGCTCTATCCCGGTGATCTCGTTTACACGGGCACGCCGGAAGGGGTGAGCCCCGTGAAACCCGGCGACGTGATCGTCTGCCGCTCCAGTCCCGCGCTGGGCGAGCTCAAGATCGCGGTGCGGGCGCACGAGCCCGGCGCGATCGAAAGCGAGCGGCGCGAGCGCGTCGACGCCTGAACAGACAGGTTTTGGAGAGACATCCGATGCTGCAGATCAAGCGCGCTGGCCATTCGACGCTGACCACGCCGGACATTGAGCGGATGGTCGATTACTTTACGCGCATTGTCGGCCTAAACCTGGTCGCGCGTGAGAAAGGCCGGGCAGTCCTCGCCACGAAATCCGGGCCGGAGGCGATCGTGCTGGAACACGGTAGCGCGGTCGACGCCCCGCGATTGTCGTTTCAGGTCGCGCCGGGCAGCGATCCCGGCGAACTCGTTGCACGGCTGAAGAGAGCCGGCATCAAGTGCGAGCGGCGGAGCGACATCACGCCGGGCATCCGCGAGGTCGTGACTTTTGCGGACCCCAAGGGCACCACGCTCGAAATCTTCGCCGATTTCGGTTTCGCCCCGGACGACCCAACGTTCACCGGAGTGATGCCGCTGAAATTAGGCCACATCGCCTACACCTGCCCGGACGTGCAGGGTCTCGTAAAATTCTATTGCGACGTGCTGGGATTCCGGGTGTCAGATTGGCGCGGCGATTTCTTCGCTTTCCTGCGCTGCAGCCGCGACCATCACACGGTAAACTTCCTGCGCGATGACAGGGCCGCCATCCACCATATCGCCTTCGAGGTGCGCGACTGGTCGGATATCAAGCGCGCCAGCGACCTGCTCGCCAAAAGCAATATCAAGCTGACCTGGGGGCCACTCCGCCACATCATCGGCCACAACATCGCCATCTATCATCAGAATCCGGACGGTGTCGTGATCGAATTCTTCTGCGAAATGGACCAGATGCACGACGAGGAGCTCGGTTTTTTCGAGCCGCGGCCCTGGCATCAGGACCGGCCGCAACGCCCGAAAGTGTGGGGCGACGACACGCTGTCGAACTGGTGGGGACCGATGTCGCACAGCCCGAACCGGACAAATGCCGCGGCGACAAAGCCGTCCGCCGCCGCCGCGGCCCAATTCGCTGCGATCCATCGCACGCCGGCAGCGGCGCCCGCACGGGTACGTAACGAACAGAAAAAGAGCCGCCCGAAAAAATCGCGGCGTTAGCCCGCTGTTGCTCAATCGTTGACATGAGGAAAGCTACGTAGCTATTTGCTCGTATCGAATTCGCCTTTGAATCACTTTCTTATTAACCCATCGTTCCGGTTGTAGCGGCAGAATTCCAACGCTGGGCACGTGTCCCGCAGCGCCGACTGTCGGCCGGTACACTCGCATGGGCGAAATACGCATATTGCACGTCGATGACGAGCCGGACATTCGCGAGCTCGTCGACATGTCGCTCGCGCTCAATCCCGACTTTCAGGTGCGCGCCTGTTCTTGCGGCGCGGAAGCGATCAAGACCGCTACCGAATGGTCGCCGTATCTGATCCTGCTCGACGTCATGATGCCGGGCATGGACGGACCGAGCACGCTGACGGAATTGCGCAAGAACCAGCAAACCTCCCAAATTCCGGTCGTATTCATGACGGCACGGGCGCAAGCCCGCGAGGTTGAGCAATTCATCTCACTGGGCGCGCAGGGCGTGATTTCGAAGCCATTCGACCCGATGACTCTTGCGTCCCAGGTCCAAGGTCATCTGCAGGCGGTGAAACGGAACTGAACATGCAATCTGTCAGCACGCTTTACCCCATTCGATACCGTTGACGCCGCGTTGGGTTGCGGTGGGATCACAGCGTGCTTCTGGCCGCACCAATCCCCTCGATTAATTCCGACTGCGCCTGCCTCGTCAGCTCATTGTTATGCCGTCAGCGCCACGACGCGGTCGCCGCCGGCAGCCGCGGCGTTCTGCACCTGCGAGATCGCCTGGGTCAGCAGATGAACACGGTCGACCGCACGCTTCACCTGGCCGGTGACTGCCACCACGCTCGCGGTGACATAGTCCGATACGACCGACTCCGAATTCGGCACATGCAGCTTCGTCACCGTCGTGCGCAGCCTGTCGCCGAGTTCGCGCGCCGCGTCGGCCCCGAAGTCGGGCGCGACGACAATGATCATGCCGTTGCGGTAGGACGCGGCGATGACGCCGATCGTTGCTGCGACTCGACGCACCGCGCGCGATACTTCGGCAATCACGCCGCGCGCCGCGGCTTCACCGTTGGTAGCGCCGTAGACGTCGAAACGATCGAGCATCAAGGCAATGATCGAGATTTCCTCGCCGGACCGGCAACCGCAGGCGGTCGCGAGATAAGCCTCGGCGACTTCGCCGACAAACAACCCGGTAGCCTCGTCGACCCACAGCCCGGCGCGCCGATCGCCCCAATTTGACAGAAACGACAGCAGTTCGCGCTCGCGCTCCTGCCGACGGTCGAGTTCCTGCTTGAGCTTGGACGCCGCGCGCACGCGCGCGACCAACTCCACGCGGTTGACCGGCTTGGTGACGTAATCGTTCGCGCCGGCTACGAAAGCATTCGACAATGAGTTCATGTCGTCGAGCGACGTTACCATGATAATAGGCAAATCGCCGTAGCGGGTATCGTTACGGATACGCGCACAGGCCTCGACGCCGTCCATCTCCGGCATCACGATGTCGAGCAGCATCACGTCGATGGTCGGCTTTGCTTCGGTGTTGCGGCCGATGTCGAGGATCTTCAGCGCTTCCCAGCCGGAGCTCGCGGTCACGACGTCGGTGTAGCCGGCAGACAACAGCGCTCCTTCGGTAAGATCGCGCGAGTCTTCTGAATCATCGACGACAAGTATCCGCATCGGCACCTCCGTATTTATACTCATGTTTTCTTGCTCTCTATGGTACCGAGCGAATATTAATTCTTGAAAGCCGGCGGTGCATTTATGTGAGCAAACAATCGCCATGTATTATTTTGGTATATGACGCGATAACCCGGCGCGCCTTCGGCTGCCGGATCGAACTCGGCCAGCTCGAACCACCGAGCGGCACGACAGGGTCTTAGCGAAGGCGCTGCACCGTAATGACGATGTCGAACTTGGAAACGACGACGAATTCGATATCGGCGCCCCAACGGTCGCGGGCGAGCAGAAGCGTTTGCGGACCTGGCTCGGCGGTGGCGATGAAAAGCCGCCCATCCTTGCACCGCCACGGCATCGTCAAGCAGCTGGCATAGAGTTCTATTTCCGACGCGCGCAATAGTTTGCGATCCGGCGGCTCGCGGATCAGATCGACGAACGGCAAGTCGAAATTCTGCGCATAAGCTTCGTAGTACAGCCGTGGATCCATCCAGTTGCAGGACAGCAGCGCGTCGCCAAGCCGAACGTTCCAGCGTTCCGCCAATCCGGCGGCCTCGTCGAGTTGCGCCGGCGTAATGACACGCCGCCCGACAAGAAGATCGCCCAGAGCGCGGTCTGATGGCGACAATGGCATGGTCCGCTCGCGCCCGGCCTAATCAGAGGTGTTTGCCAGCCGGCGACCCGGCATACGTCGCGAAATGCCGGCGGTGACGACCCCTCAGTCCAACGTCACTTTCAGTTCCCGATAGAACAGTTGCATCTCGCGCTCGACGGCGGCGCGAAGATCGAGGAGCCGGTCCCGAAGCGTCGAAATCTCGTCGTCGGAGAGGCCGCGGCGCTCGTTCTGTGCCGGCCGCAGGACATCTTCGACGTCATGGGCGGCGCGGCCGGTTGCTGGAAATCCGACAGTCGGCCCGACGCCGACGATGCCGTGCATGCAGCGATAGGCTTCGCCGACGGCCGCCGCAGCGCCCGCTGTACCGCGGCCGAGCTTGGGAATCGACGCGTCGGTGTCGTCGATCCGGCCCTGCAGCGTCGATACAAACCGACGGCGCACCCGAGCCAGCCGATCGGCAAAAACGTCTACACTCATCGAATAGTCCCCCACGGCAAATGCATAAGTGAATCGGCGGAGGCAGTAAACAACTGCAATGTATAATGGTGAATCTACACTGAATAGGTATAAATACTTAGAGGATTTGTACTGTATAATTTCCAGTATAAATCGAAGCGGTGCAGTATTGCTTACAACATGGAGCAAGAGAACAACGGCGGTGGCAACGCCCCGCGACCCGAACCTCGATCCGCCGTCTCCTCCCTGAGCCGCGGATTCGTCTCGCCTTGGCGCCATCATCCGAGACTTGGAAAGCGGGCCGAATTGCCCTAGATCAAGACGCCACGCAGCAGCGGTGCGTTGCGACCGGCGAAGCCCTTAGGCTCTCTCGGCCAAACATCGGCCGCAGGCGCGCGAATTTGGGGAATAGTTCAACGGTAGA
>JASHOX010000091.1 GCA_030038415.1 Xanthobacteraceae bacterium | reverse complement strand
GCGTGGTGCGTAAACGCTTACATTCGCGAACCGGGCTTGCGCGCGTGCCCTAATGCTCGGACCAAAGATAGGTTTTTTAAAAATCAGTCCCGATTTCTTGCCAACGACTATCCGACTTTAGACAAAATTAACCATGAGGGCCGATCAAAGTAGCCGGCGCAAAGGCGGGCAGGTCCAGCAGCCACTTTCGTTGTGGTTCTGGTTTTGCATCGCCGGCTCGCGCAGTGCGTCCTGATAGTTAGGGCGGACAGCACGAAGGAGAGTGCCACGTCTACGATTGGCGCATCTGGCGACAGCGATTCCCGCGCACAGGGCCATGCGCTGCGGGAGCGGGGACAGCAACACAGTGCCGCTCGCGGCGATGTCGCCTCGCAGTTGTTTTCGCCGACAGCCCCACAGAGGACGACCACGTCGGCAAGCAAGGCAAGATCAGTTTTGCTTGTCGTGCTGCCCTCCGACCTGGGTGCGCCACAACTCGACGCATCGAAAAAAACCTACAGAACCTATCTGGCTTTTCCCTATGGCGTGCTGACTATCGCCTCCTATCTCAGGCGATTTGCGACGGCCCTCGGCCAAGTTGAAATTCTCGACCTGAACTTGCCGGGTGAAGATAAGCCGGAGGTGCGGCTGGCCCGCAAGCTTGCGGAGATAGCTCCCGACATCGTCGGCTTTTCGATGTCTTACGACGTGTCATACCCATGGCTGAGGTCAATGGCGGCTGCGGTAAGGCAGCATGATCGCAATATCTGCATTGTGGCCGGAGGCGCCGCGATCACGACGGCCTATGACGAAGTGATCGCTGATTGCGACGTCGACGCATGCTGCTACTCCGAAGGCGAGGTTGCGTTCAAAGAGCTGGTCGATGCCGATGACGTGACGACCGCACTCTCTCATGACCCCTGGGTGACGAAAATCAAGCCGCGGGCGGTGCCAGTCTACGACGATCTCGACCGTATCATCGATGTCGATTACTCGCTGGTGGATGTGCGGGCCTACAGCATGCAGGAGGCGTTTTCTCCATTCACCAAATTCAGCGCATCTTCCAAACAGTTCTTTATCGTCACGTCGCGTGGCTGCCCATTCAAATGCGTGTTTTGCGCAGAACCTTCGTTTCACGGCGCAAATATGCGCTACGTTTCGGTCGATCGCGCGGTTGAGCACGTCGCCAGCCTCAAAGACCGCTATGGGCTGAGCGTGCTAACCATCTACGACGATCAGATCCTGATGAACAAGCCGCGGGCGAAAGAATTCTTCGCGAAGCTGGCGCCGCTCGATATCAGGGTCGAGATGCCAAACGGCGTCACGCTCTCTTACATCGATGAAGAGATGGCAGAGCTCATGAAAGCCGCCGGCGTCGATACATTGTTTCTCGCGATCGAGCATGGATCGAAGCGGGTGCTGAAAGATATCATCCGCAAGCCGATCGCTTATAGCCGCATCAAGCCGACCATCGAGCTTCTGCAGGCGGCAGGCATCTACTGCCAAGGCTTTTTTGTGATCGGCCTGCCGGGTGAGACTCGTGCCGAACGCGAGGAAACGCGCGACGTAATCCTGGACTGGGGTCTCGACTGGGCGTCGTTTAGTTTTGCGACACCGCTGCGCGGCAGCGAGCTGTTCCGCCAGTGCAAGGCAAACGCCTGGATCGACGAGAGGTACCTGCCGCTAGGCGCTCTCGATATGAGGAAATACGTCATTCGCGCCCCCGGCATTGACCCTGCGGAGGTCGAAAGTTTCGTGTTCAACGTCAATCTCGACGTTAACTTCGTGCATAACCGCAACATGCGCGTCGGCAATTTTGAGGTTGCCCGTCGCGCTTTCAAGGAACTTGTCGGGCGGCTCCCGGGCCATGCGTTCGCGCACTATTTCCTGGCGCGATGCGACGATCTGCTCGCAGGCGACGGCAGCGTGAGCTACCGGCGCTACGAGCAAATAGTCGGCGAGTCCCCGGTCTGGCGCGAGGCCGCCGAGCGATTCGGACTGGAGAACAAGCATGACGACACCGCGACCTCGGATCGTCCTCCTGCAGGGCGCTTTCGATATCCTGAATTACGGACACATCCGGGCGTTTAAGTACGCCAAGGCGCAAGGCGACTATCTGATCGTGGCGTTGAACACCAACGAGCTCATTCGCGATTATAAGGGCCGCGAGCCGGTGATGCCGTGGTCCCACAAGCGCAGCATCATCGAGGCCTGCCGTTACGTCGACAAGGTCGTGCAGGCGCGCGAGTTCTCGCCGCTGAAGCTTCTGAAGCGCTATCGGGTCGACGTCTACGTGCTCAGCCGCGAATGGGAGCACACCAAGGCCGTCGAGATCGCCTACATGAAGCAAAAGGGCGGCCGCGTTTGTTTCTCGCGCCGTTTCCAGGGCGTCTCGTCGTCGAACATTAAGGCAACGCTGCTAAAAGAGCATCTCGATGCACAGAGCACGATCGTTCAATCGGCTGCTGCCTCTAGACGAGGCGATGAGCACGTTCGCGACGACGCCATCTTTGGCGCCGCCGCCGCTAACGGAGCGACCGTTATACCTTTACGGGGCCGGCAACCTCGGCAGGCTGGCGCGTGAGTTTTTGAGCGCCGTGGGACGTGAACCAGCCGGCATCTTCGAACGCGGTGACCCGATCCCGGAGGCGGGAGCGCGCGTCGCCGTGAGCGTCGTGACCTCGCCCTACGTGGCGATCGAGAGTTCATTGGCGGCTCGCGGCTGTGCCGATGTCGTGCCGTTCTACGATCTCGCCGAAAGCCTGCGCGGCCGGCACCCGCTGGCGAATGGCTGGTTCGCCAATCCGCTCACGGCGGACGATCAACGGGAGATCGAAGGCGTGCACGCCGGCTGGGACGATGACGTGTCGCGCGCTCACCACCTGCAGTTCACGGTCTGGCGCCGGCTACGCGAGGAGTGGACGTTTGAGCGCGCCCCGGTATCGACCGAGCGCTACTTCATTCCGGAAGTCGTGGACTCCCTGCGCGAACGTGAGACCTTCCTCGACGGCGGTGCGTATCATGGCGACGTGTCGCTTACCTTCGCGGCGAAGGTCGCCAGGCTTCGGGTCATCGCCGTCGAGCCGGATACCGCCAACCGCGCAGTATTGGCTGAAAGGCTGCGCGGGTTGGCGGGCGCAGAGGTTCTCGATTGCGCGCTGGCGGCCAAGGACGACGCTGCCGCTTTCAGCGAGGGCTACGGCTTTGCGTCGAAACTGTCCGCGTTCGGCCAAGTGAAAGTCGGCATTCGCTCGATCGACAGCCTCGACGTTGCGCCGACCTTCATCAAGCTGCATCTCGAGGGTGGCGAGCTTGACGCCTTGCGCGGAGCCCGCCAAACGCTGCGCGCGCATCGACCGATCGTGACAGCGACGGTCTACCATAATGCCGACGGCCTATCGCGCACCGCCGGCTGGCTCATGCGCGAACTCGACAACTATCGGTTCTTGTTCCGCAATCACTGCTGGTGTGCCGCCGGCGCCGTCGTCTATGCGATCCCCCGGGAGCGCCGCCAATGAAAGCGAGATTGGAGCCGCGCATCAACTTGCAGGGGCGCACCGCCCTCGAGACGGTCATCCCGCTCGCCACGCCGTTCATTGTGTTCGTCGATCCGGCAAGCGCCTGCAATTTCAAATGCACGTTCTGCCCCACGGGTCACCGTGACATGATCGCGGAGACTGGCCGCTTCCAGGGCGCGATGAAATTCGAGGTATTCCAGAAGATCGTCGACGATCTTGCGGAGTTCGACCGGCCGCTCAAGGTGCTTCGTCTTTACAAGGACGGCGAGCCGTTTCTCAACCGGCGGCTGGCCGACATGATCGCCTATGCCAAGCAGTCCGGTTACGTCGACTACGTGGACACCACGACCAACGGCTCTTTGATCACGCCGGAGCGCCTGGGCCCCGTCCTCGCCGCCGGCATCGACAAGATTAACATTTCGGTCGACGGAATGACCGGCGACACCTATCGGAAATTTACCGGGTTCAAATTCGACTTCGTCCGCTTCGTCGACAACGTCAAATGGCTCTACGCCAATCGCGGCCAGTGCGAGATCGCGGTCAAGATCCCGGCCGAGCTTGTCGACGAGACAGAACGTCAGGCATTCTTCGACACCTTCGGCGACCATTGTGATCGCATCTTCGTCGAGAACTTCGCGCCATGCTGGCCGCAGTTCGACATCGAGCAGCACACTGGCGTCAAGATCAGTCGCGGCATCTATCAGCAGGACGTGGGCGACACCGACACCTGCCCGTACATTTTCTACGGCTACTCGGTGAATGCCGACGGGCTGGTCAGCGCCTGCTTTCTCGATTGGGGCCGCAAGCTGGTGATCGGGGATGTCCGCCGCCAGTCGATGAAGGACATCTGGAAATCGGCATTGATGAATGCGCTGCGTCTCCAGCATCTCGAAGGCCGGCGCCGGCAGAACGCCGTCTGTGGCGGTTGCGGCCAACTCAGTCATTGCCTGCCGGACAATATCGACGCGCACCGGCTGACGCTGCTCGCCAAGTTCAAGGAAGCGGTCCACCTGGAACCGTCAGTCGTCGCACCGGGCGGCATCGCCCCAGGCGCAGCGGTAACCGAGGCAGCGGCATGAGGATTTTGCACATCGCCGCGCACTTGGGCGGTGGCATCGGCAAGGCCCACGCCGCGATCGCCCGCGCGTTGCCGCGCGAAGTCGAGCAGACTTTCCTGTTGCTCGAAGCGCCGATCGACCGCCGCCACGCGCACACCATCGCACGCTGCGGGGGACACGTCATCGTCGAGCGGGATTCGGCACGAATTCGCGCGCTCGCCCTTCAATCCGACATCGTCCAGCTTGAGTATTGGGGCCATCCGCTTCTGGACCAATACGCGCCGTTCGTTTTCGTGCCGGGCGTCAAGACGGTTTGCTGGTGTCACGTCTCCGGTCTGTTCGCGCCGGCCCTGCCGGCCTTTCTGGACGTCGATCGGTTGGTGCTCACCAGCGATATTTCGCTGCCGGTCGTACCGCCGGCAATGCGCGACAGGACCTCCGTCATCAACAGCGGTTTCGGCTTTGCCGGCATGGGACCGCACGCGCGTCCGCCCGGGCGAAGGCCTACGATCGCCTATCTCGGCACGGTCGACTTCAAGAAGCTGCATCGCGGCATCTTCGACGCCATCGACGCGCTCGATGACGGCACGGATGATGACCTGACGCCGATATCGCTGTGGGGCCACATCAACCCGGAAGTGGCAGGCTGCGCCGCCGCCATGCGCCATCCGGAGCGGATCGCGCTCAAGGGCCACGCGATCGATCCGGCGTCGGCGCTCGCGGAGGCCAATATTTTCTTTTACCCCCTGCGCCCCAACCATTATGGCACCGCAGAGAATGCGCTCATCGAGGCAATGTCGCTGGGCCTTGTTCCGGTGGTGCTCGATAATCCGGCGGAGACGAAAATCGTCGCCCATGGCAAGTCCGGGCTTGTCGCGCGCAGCATCGACGAATGCGTCTCGTACCTGAGGCGGCTCGCGCGGACACCGTCGCTCCGCGAGGAGATGGCCGCCGGCGCGGTGTGCGAAGCGCAAACAAGGTCACCGGCCCGCTCCGCCAACGCATTCGTCGCGTTGTGGGAGGGTCTGATCGCCGAAGGCAACGGCATGCAGGTGAGGCAATATGCTTGATCTACCCGATCTCACACTGGTCGCGATTTACACGGTCGCTCACGAACTGACGGAGATGGCGGTGGCCGAGTGCACCCGGCATGTCCGCTTCGGCGACGTGAAGCTTTTCACCGACCGGCCGCTGCGATCGCAGGGCGATGCCATCCAGATCGAACCGTTTGCCGACTTGAAGCAGGCCGGCGTCTTCACGGCCTACGAGGTGCCACGCTATATCAGGACCAGCCATGTCCTGTTCATCCACTGGGACAGCTGGATTGTTGATCCCTCGATGTGGCGAGCGCAGTTTCTCGATTGCGATTACATCGGAGCGCCATGGTGGTATCGCGACGGCCTCAACGTCGGCAACAGCGGCTTCTGCATCCGCTCCAAGGCCCTGATTGACTTTCTGGCGGCACATCCGGAAGAGTTTCCGCTGGCCATGCCTGAGGATGAGGTTCTCTGCCGGCACTATCGGCCGCGCCTGCTGCAATTCAAGTGGGCGGACGAGGCGCTGGCCCACCAGTTTTCGTTCGAACGCACGCGCATTCCCGGCGCCAGCTCGTTCGGCTTCCATGGCATGTTCAACTGGCCGTTTGTGCTCACGGACGCGCAGATCGAAGCGCGAATTCTCCGCGCCACCGGCTACGTCCTGAAATCGCAGCATTGCAGCGAAATGCGAGCGCTGTTGGCGGCGCGACAAAGCGAACGGGCGGCCTAGAGGGATAAGCCCTTCGCAGCTTTTCTCAACACTCCCGCAAACACGCGTGAATTCGTGTCACGACCGGTTCCCACCGGCGTGTCTCGTCCTGCCGAAACAGCCGCGCGGTCGGGTACCACGGCGTGTCGTCGCGATCGAGCAGCCACCGCCAGTCGGGAATGTAAGGCAGGAGCAGCCACACCGGCTTGGCCAAAGCTCCCGCCAGATGCGCGACGCTGGTGTCCACCGCGATGATCAGATCCAGGTTCGCGATTAGCGCCGCGGTGTCGGCGAAATTTTTCAGATCATTTCCGAAAGGCAGGACGTCGTTCCGTTCGCGCAGCACGTCCGCATCCGCCGGTCTGACGTCTCGCTGTAGGCTCACGAAGGTGGCGTCGATGCCGTTGAGGAGCGGCAGCATCGATCTGAGCGGAATCGATCGGTTGTGATCGTTCGTATGAGCCGGGCGGCCAGACCAAGCGAGGCCGATGCGGCGCCGGCCGGGCGGGCCGAGGCGCGTTTCCCAGTCAACGATGGCTTGTGGATCGGCGCTCAGATACGGCGTCGCGGACGGTATGGTCGCAATCCGAGTGGAAAAGGCGAGGGGCAAACTCAGAAGCGGGCAGTGCAGATCGAAGTCGGGCAGCGGGGGGCCGCGCGATACCACCTCGACAGGGGCGGCGAGAGTGGCGGCGAGTTCGCGCAGCGAGTCCTGCACCTCCAGGATGACCCGCGTCCCGCGCGCCGTAACGAGCGGGACGTATCGGCAGAATTGGATCGTGTCGCCGAATCCCTGCTCGGAATGGAGGAGGATGGTTTTGCCGGCGATATCGGATGCGCCAAGCCACAGGGGCCGGTCGAATGTGCGCCGGTCGCTTTCCATATGCGCTGTCCGCCAGCGCCACCCGTACTTTTGCCAGCCGGGTTCGAGGTCCCCGATCAGCAGCCGGCATAGGCTCTCGTTGTAGTGAGCGTCGGAAGAATCCGGCAGCAGCGACTGTGCACGTTGGTACTGCGACAGGGCTTCAGCGAACCGCTTGAGCTGGTGCAGCGTAACGCCGCAATTGTTCAGCGCCTCGGGATAATCCGGCCGCAGCACGAGCGCACGCTCGTAACTCGCCGCCGCTTCCTCGAAACGGCAGAGCCCTTTCAGTGCATTGCCGCGATGGTAATGCGCCTCGGCGCAGTCCGGGGACAAAGCGAGCGCGCGGTCGCAGCTTTCCAGCGATTCGTCGAACTGCCTCAGCTCATACAGCGTGGCGCCGCGATTTAGGAACGCATCGGCGTAACGGGGGTGCAGCTCAAGCGCGCGGTCATAGTTCGCCAACGCCTCATCAAACCGCTTCAATACGTGCAAGACGATACCGCGATTGTTGTACGCGTCGGCATAGTCCGGGCGCAGCGCCAGGGCGCGGTTGTAGGCCGCCAAAGCATCGTCAGGACGATCCAGCGCATGCAGGACGGTGCCGCGGCTGCAATGGACCTCTGCAAGGTTCGGGCGCAATTGCAGCGCCCGGTCATAGCTGGCAAGGGCCTCGCTGAATCGTCCGAGTGCGAAAAGCGCATTGCCTCGATTGTAATGCGCTTCGGCATAGTCGGGTCGCGCCGCCAGCGCCTGATCGAAGCATGCCAAGGCCAGATCGAACCGCCGCTTATCTTTCAGCGTATTTCCGAGGTTGAGCAAGGCCTCGGGAAAATCCGGCTGCAAGGCAAGAGCGCGGGCATAGCTTACGATGGCCTCATCGAATCGCCCGAGGGCGTTGAGCACCAGGCCGCGATTGTTGAGACCCAGCAGGTTGTCCGGATCAATTCTCAGCGCGGCATCGATTTGAGAGAGAGCGCCCCGATGGTCTCCGCGCTGGTGATAGATCAGTCCGCGCAGATGCAGGGCATCAAAGACATCAGGCTCGCTTACGAGAATTTGCGTGTAGATGCGTTCCGCCTCCGTCATGCGGCCGGCTTGGTGGTGCGCAAATCCTTCGGCGAGCAATGCGGTTAGGTTGTTCGGTCTCGTCCGTTGCGGCTGGGTCATGCCCATGAAGCATTCCCTGATTCACTGGGCCGTCGGCTGATTATGGGGTGACGCCTCGGGCGCGGCAGTAGCCTGCTTCGTTCTGATGAAGATCGAATCGGCCGCGCAGGTGGCGTTGCGGCCGAAATTGTCGGTAAAGCGGGTGTCGACCAGAAAACCGCCCGGATGCAAACCGAGAAAGGCGCGCAGCACGTCGCGCTTGACGTCGCTGTCCTCGACCACGAGGTAATCGCCCGGCGCCAGATAGGCCTGCATATGGCCGAGCACCGCTGCCACGTTGTGGTGGGCGTCTTCGACCACGAGCCACGGATGCGGCGCCGACTGCAAGAGACCGGCATCGAACAATCCGGCCGGATCGTTGCAATCGCCCTGGTAGAAGCTGACCAGCGGGTGTTCGACCCTGGCCCTGCGCAAATCGACCGAATGGACGCGCCCGTCGATGCCGCAAGATGTCATCGTGTCGGCGAACCACGCAGCGCTAGCGCCGAGGCCTGAGCCAATCTCGAAGATGGTGCGCGGCCGCAGTTCGGCGATGAGCGCCGGGTACATGGCGAAATCGAACACGTTTTTCATCAGCGCCGTGCCACGCCAGCGCATCAGCGACGGCGCACCCTGGCAGGTGAGCTGCACGTCGACGCCGAATTCGGTGCCGAACCGCGGCTGATAGAACGCGGCGGAAGCTTCACGTTCGGCATATTCGACGAATCGCCCTTGCTGCCAACGATCGAGGAACTGCCGCAGCCGAAACAGATCCCACTGCAGGTCAAGCGCCTGGCCCGCTCCCGCGGCGGCATCGCGCACGCTGTCTTCCCAGGAGCGTGCCGGATCGAATTGCAACAGCCGGCTGACGACGCGGGTGAACCAGCCATCGAAGACGCTGAGCAGGCCGCCCTGCTCGGTCTCGACGCGCTGCCGCATTTCGCCGGAGTATTTGAGTACCGCGGCTTTCAGCGCGTCGCCGGCGATCAGCTCTCTCGGTTGCGGCATCGTACCTCCTGGGCGACGGGCACGCGCTACAAAGCCGAATTAACTGCAGGAACTCACCGGTCTTTTTGCGGAGGCCGAAAAAGCGGCGGACTTAGGCCCGCCCGCGCAGGCCCGCCGCGATGCCGCGATTGACCTTGATCATGGCCTTCAGCTGGTTGAGCGTCGGCTTGGTCATGGCGGCGAAGGTCTCGTTCATGACGAACATGCCAAGCTGCACCAGGTTGTTGCGCACCGGCTTCGGCAGCTGATTGTCGTCCCTATTCACCGAGTCGAGCAGCACAGTCCAGAGCTTGCGGTTGTAGAGCAGAGCGTCGTTGAATTCGGGCGATTTCTCGGGCCACGCGTCGTGTACGGCTTGCAACCTGGCGGCAGCCTTGAGCAACAGGATTGCTTCCAACTCACGCGGCGGTGCCGTTTCGTTCGCGACTTTGGCGTAGGCCTGAGCGGCGTAGTTCATAGTCAGGCGATCCTCTTCGTATGCAACTAGTTTACTGGCTTCCTTTAAGGCTTTGTAGAGATCGCCTGTTAAGATTCGCTTATTGAGAGCATCGATAAACGGCTGCATATCGGGCATGGCCGCCAGAATTTCGCGGCTGAGCCGCAGATAAGTCGCGAAATCCTCGCGCGACCGCCTGCCCGTGTACATGCGCTGGATCGCCAGATAGATACGTTTGGCGGGGCTGTTGGCCCGCCGCGCCGTCATGATGTCCTTGTCAAGCAGAATGGGTGCGACGCCCTCGATCGTCAGCCGTGTCCGGCGGTCACCGTTGGTGACCATGCACGCGTGGCTTGAGTTCAATTTTGAGAGACACGTTGACAATCCCGCAAAACGGGATGCATCGCGGATGCGGGTTAAGGATAGGCTAAGTGGGAGCTGCCGGCCATCAGCCCGACGCGCAAATGAAAACGGCGGGGTTTTGCCCCGCCGCCTTCGTCGTAGGCCTGTTCCAGAAGGGTATTAGCCGAACAGCTTG
The DNA here is from genome assembly GCA_030038415.1 of Xanthobacteraceae bacterium. GTDB lineage: Bacteria > Pseudomonadota > Alphaproteobacteria > Rhizobiales > Xanthobacteraceae > BOG-931. The sequence goes on along the minus strand of JASHOX010000091.1, from coordinate 118 downwards.
AGCACCGACTGGTTCGCCTGGTTGGCGATCGACAGTGCCGAGATTTCCAGCTGCTGCTGGGTCTGCTCGGTGAGCAGGTCCGCGCTTTCCTGGTTCTGGTCGGCCGCCACCAGGTTGC
>JASHOX010000090.1 GCA_030038415.1 Xanthobacteraceae bacterium | reverse complement strand
TGCCGACGTCGACCGCATAGACGCGCTTGGCGCCGCGCGCGAGCAGCACTTCGGTGAAGCCGCCGGTCGAGGCGCCGGCATCGAGGCAGACGCGGCCGGCGACGTCGAGTCCGAAATGATCGAGCGCGGCGGCAAGCTTGACCCCGCCGCGCGACACATAGGGGTGCTCGGGCGCGGCGGCGATGACCGCGGCGGCTGAGATCTCATCCGACGCTTTGCGTACGGGGATGCCATCGGCGGTCACTCGTCCGGCGGCGATCGCGGCTTGCGCGCGGGTGCGGCTGTCGAACAGCCCGCGCGCGACCAACAGGCGATCGGCTCGTTCTTTGGGCGTCATGGTCGGAGAATTATACATCGTCATGCCCGGCCTTGTGCCGGGCATCCACGTCTTAAGTTCAATGAGGGAAGTCGTGGATGGCCGGGACAGTAGGCGAGCGCAGCGACGCCGTTCTTCGAACGGCTATGCCCGGCCATGACGGCTTACGCGAGCTTCACCACTTCGCCGCGCATATTCTGGCCGAGCGCCTCGAACGCCTTGGTGACGATGCCTTTGGCGTCGAGCCCGGCCTTGGCGTACATGGCGTTGGGCGAATCCTGGTCGATGAAGAGATCCGGCAGCACCATCGAGCGGACTTTCAGGCCGCGATCGAGCGCGCCGTGCTCGGCGAGCGTTTGCAGCACGAAGGAGCCGAAGCCGCCGATCGCGCCTTCCTCGATGGTCAAGAGCACCTCGTGCTCGCGGGCGAGGCGGAGCAGCATGTCGACGTCGAGCGGCTTGGCGAAGCGCGCGTCGGCGACCGTGGTGGAGAGGCCGTAGGTGGCGAGCTCGTCGGCGGCCTTGAGGCATTCGCCGAGCCGCGCGCCGTAGGAGAATAACGCCACTTTGCTGCCTTCGCGCAGGATGCGGCCCTTGCCGATCTCGAGCGGCTTGCCCTCGTCCGGCATCGGCACGCCTCTGCCTTCGCCGCGCGGATAACGCAGCGCCGAAGGCCGATCGTCGATGGCGACCGCGGTCGCCACCATGTGCACGAGCTCGGCCTCATCGGCGGCGGCCATCAGCACGAAGCCGGGCAGACAGCCGAGATAGGCGATGTCGAACGCGCCGGCGTGCGTCGGCCCATCGGCGCCGACCAAGCCGGCGCGGTCCATGGCGAAGCGCACCGGCAGGCGCTGGATGGCGACGTCGTGCACGACCTGGTCGTAGGCGCGCTGCAGGAACGTCGAATAGATCGTGGCGAACGGCTTGTAGCCTTCGGTGGCAAGTCCGGCGGCAAACGTCACGCCGTGCTGCTCGGCGATACCGACGTCGAAGGTGCGGTCGGGAAATTCCTTCTGGAACAGATCGACGCCGGTACCCGACGGCATCGCCGCGGTGATGGCGACGATCTTATTATCCTTGCGCGCTTCCTTGATCAGGCTTTCGCCATAGACTTTCTGATAGGCGGGCGCGGCGGTCTTGGCTTTCTGCTGCGCTCCGGTGGCGACGTCGAACTTGACGACGCCGTGATATTTGTCGGCGGATTTTTCCGCCGGCGCGTAACCTTTGCCCTTCTGCGTCACGACATGGACCAGGATCGGTCCGTTCTTCATGTCGCGCACGTTCTGCAGTACCGGCAACAGGTGATCGATATTGTGGCCGTCGATCGGGCCGACATAGAAGAAGCCGAGCTCGTCGAACAACGTGCCGCCGGTGACGAGGCCGCGGGCATATTCCTCCATCGCCATGGCGCGCTGCTCGAGCATTTTGCTCGGCATGTGCTTGGCGACGCTGCGAATGAGCTTGCGCAGGCGATGATAGCCGCGGCCGGACACCCGGCGGGCGAGATAGGCGGAGAGCGCGCCGACCGGCGGCGCGATCGACATGTCGTTGTCGTTGAGCACCACGATCAGGCGCGAATTCATGGCGCCGGCATTGTTCATCGCCTCGTACGCCATGCCGGCCGACATCGCGCCGTCGCCGATCACCGCGATGACGTTGTTTTGTTTGTCCTGCAGATCGCGCGCCACCGCCATGCCGAGCGCGGCCGAGATCGAGGTTGAGGAATGCGCGGCGCCGAACGGATCGTATTCGCTCTCGGCGCGCTTGGTGAAACCGGACAGCCCGCCGCCCTGACGCAGCGTGCGGATGCGATCGCGGCGGTTGGTGAGGATTTTGTGCGGATAGGCCTGATGGCCGACGTCCCAGATCAGCCGGTCGTTCGGCGTGTCGAACACATAGTGCAGCGCCACCGTGAGCTCGATGACGCCGAGCCCGGCGCCGAGATGGCCGCCGGTGACCGCGACCGCGTCGATGGTTTCACGACGCAGTTCGTCGGCAAGCTGCCGCAACTGGTTGGGTTGGAGGCGCCTTAACTCTTGTGGGGTCTTGATTTGGTCGAGCAATGGGGTCTTGGACGAAACCGTCACGCTACGCTCCTTTTTCAGACCAATCGGTTGTTTCGGCCTAACGCCGATTATTGGGGCACCGTGAAGCCCGGGGATGATTCACGCAGATGGGGCAGATAAGTACGTCCCACGCAGATTCTAACGTCCTTACACCATCCTATGCCGGGAACGCAATTTGGCCGGCGCTGCCGCCAGCGCACGGACTGGAAGGAACCGCAAGCCTTTCCATGGGCTTATATCGAAAGTCCCGTATCACCCCTTTAACTCCATGATGTATGTAAAGTTCGGTACTTTACCAGGGCCTGACCGTCCCGTTGGGCGGGATTCCGGCATCCGCTATAAGTCTTAACGGCGGGCGAGGTGGTTCACCGTGGCGCTCGAAATATACCGCAAGAAACGGAAATTTGATGTCACGTCGGAGCCGCGCGGCCGGAAATCGGCCCGCGGTGGCAACCGTTACGTAATCCAGAAGCATGCCGCGCGGCGGCTGCATTACGACCTCCGCCTCGAGCTTGACGGGGTGATGAAGAGCTGGGCCGTCACCCGTGGCCCGAGCCTCGATCCGGCCGAAAAGCGCCTCGCGGTTCATGTCGAGGACCATCCGATCGAATACAACGCCTTCGAAGGCACGATACCGGAAGGCGAATACGGCGGCGGCAC
>JASHOX010000089.1 GCA_030038415.1 Xanthobacteraceae bacterium | reverse complement strand
AGAACCACAAATATTACATGACCTCGCGCCTGATCTGCGTGAACGACATCTATTCGTTCGATCCCAATGCCAAGGTCGACCTCAACGACTTCGTCGACATCATCGGCCGCAATTTCAAGCAGCCGGAGGAAGGCCTCGGTTTCGACAATGCGCCGTCGGCGCACATGTGGCGCACGCTGATGTGGCCGACGCGCTTTCTCTAGACGAAATGAAAATCTCGCCCGACCAGCCGTCCGGGCTCTCCGCGCTCGATCGGCCGAATTCCTATATCGGGCGCTCGGTGCCGCGGCCGAACCTCGCAAGGCTGACGCAAGGCCGCGGCCAATACGTCACCGACGTCGTGCTGCCGCGCATGGTGCATGTCGCCTTCGTGCGTTCGCCGCATGCCCACGCCCGCATCAAGAGCATCGAGACGGCGGAGGCCAAGAAAGCGGCTGGCGTGGTCGCGGTCGTTACCGGCGCCGAGCTTGGCAAGGTGATCACGCCCTGGGTCGGCGTGCTCACCCATCTCAAGGGCATCAAATCGGCGCCGCAGCACGCCATCGCCGTTGAGCGCGCCTGCTGGCAGGGCGAGGCTGTATGCGCCGTGGTGGCGAAGAGCCGCGGGCAAGCCGAGGATGCCTGCGCGCTGGTGGAAGTGGACTACGAACCGCTGCCCGCGGTGACCGACCCGGAAACGGCGCTCGATACCAAGACGCCGGTCATCCATCCCGAGCTTGGCGACAATCTCACCTTCGAGCGCGTGCTCAATGCCGGCGAGCCGGACAAGGGTTTTGCCGAAGCCGATGCGGTGGTCGAGACGACATTTATCTTCGGCCGCCATACCGGCGTCACCAACGAGCCGCGCGCCATCGTCGCCGATTGGAACCCGGGCGAAGCGCGCCTGACGGTGTATCAGGGCACGCAGGCGCCGCACATGACGCAGAACCTGTTCGCCAAGCATCTTGGTCTGGAAGAGCACCAGGTGCGCGTCCTCACCAAGGACGTCGGCGGCTCGTTCGGCATCAAGGTGCATATCTATGCCGACGAGATGGCGACCGTGGCGCTGGCGAAACTCCTCAAGCGGCCGGTCAAATTCGTCGCCGACCGCCTGGAAAGCTTCGTTACCGACATCCATGCGCGCGATCACCGCATCAAAGCGAAAATCGGCGTCAAGCGCGACGGCACCATCACCGCCTTCGAGATCGACGATCTAACCGGCATTGGACCTTATTCCGTCTACCCGCGCACCAGTGGCATCGAGGCCAACCAAGTCGTCAATCTGGTCGGTGGGCCCTACACCTGCGCCAATTACCGCGCCCACGCCCGCGTCGTGTTCCAGAATAAGAATGTGATGTGCCAATACCGCGCCGTCGGCCATCCGATCGCGACTGCGGTGACCGAAGGTCTGGTCGAGCTGGCGGCGGCCAGGATCGGCATGGACCCCGCGGAGCTGCGGCGGCGCAATCTGTTCCCCGACGGGAAATATCCGGCGACGAGCGCCGCCGGGTTGAAATTCGAAGGCCTGTCGCATCACGCTTCGCTCGACAAGATTCTCAAGATGATGGACTATGAAAGCCTGCGCGCCGAGCAGGCGCGGCTGCACGGGCAGGGCACCCACCGCGGCATCGGCTTCGCGTCGTTCATCGAAGTGACAAATCCGTCCGCCGCGTTCTACGGCGTCGGCGGCGCGCGCATCTCATCGCAGGACGGCGCCACGGTGCGGCTCGACGCCACCGGTGCGGTGTTCGTGCATTCCGGCGTCACCGAGCAAGGACAGGGTGCGGAGTCGGTGCTGGCGCAATGCGTCGCTACCGCGTTCGGGGTGCCGCTCGAGCGCGTGCGCGTCGTCACCGGCGACACCGACAATACGCCCTATGGCGGCGGCACCTGGGCGTCGCGCGCCGCCGGCATCGGCGGCGAAGCGACGTGGCAAGCCGGCAAGGCGTTGCGCGCAAACGTGCTCGCCGCCGCTGCTTCGATCCTGCAAGCGGATCCGAAGACGCTCGATATCAGCGCCGGCATCGTGGTCGACGCCGATAGCGGGCGCGAGCGCATGGGCCTCGATGAGGTGGCGCGCATCGTCTATTTCCGGCCCGACACGCTGCCGCCCGGATTTCAGGCCGAATTCGCGGTCACGCGACATTACGTGCCGCGCCAATGGCCGTTCGCTTTCACCAACGGCGTGCAGGCCTCTCATGTCGATGTCGACGTCCGCACCGGCGCGATCACGCTGCTGAGGCATTGGTGCGTAGAGGATTGCGGCACCGTGATCAATCCGCAGCTGGTCGACGAGCAGATCCGCGGCGGCATCGTGCAGGGCATCGGCGCGGTGCTGTACGAGCATTGCCTCTATGACGACGCCGGCCAGCTCCTCAACGGCAATTTGATGGATTACCTGGTGCCGATGGCCGGCGAAATGCCGGATATCGACATCGGTCATGTGGTGACGCCAACCGCCGATTCCGAGCTCGGCGCCAAGGGCGCCGGCGAGGCCGGCACCGCGGGCGCGCCGGCGGCCGTGATGAACGCGGTCAACGACGCGCTGCGCCCGCTTGGCGCGGCACCGATCACGGCGATGCCGATCACGCCGGAGCAGGTGCTGCAAGCGTTGCGGCGCCGGTAATCCACCCTTACCGAGTGTTCATGCGCGGCGAGGGTGGAGGGTGCTATATGACCCGCCGCAACCCCCGAGTCGCCGCGCCTGATGCCGTCCAAGAGCAAACCAAAGACCGTTGCCATGATCGTCGGCTCGGCGATCATCATGCAGCAGATCGATTCCACCGTGATTACCACGGCGCTGCCGCAGATGGCGATCTCGCTGCACACCGATCCTGTGCGGCT
>JASHOX010000088.1 GCA_030038415.1 Xanthobacteraceae bacterium | reverse complement strand
AAAGCTGGGACGAGCGCGGCGAGCGCGCCATCGGATCGACGCTACACATAAAACCACGCGGCAAGGGCAAGAGTCGCAATGGCTGCGCCGACAACCCACAGCTCCAGTTTCTGACCGGCACGAACGCGCCAGTAGACGAGGCCGACTATGCGTCCGATCAGCATTGGTGCCCCGGTCATGGCGCCGTTGACAACGAGGTCGACCGGCCAGTGGTTACTGTCGTTGCGCATTGTCGGCGTCGCCAGCCAGATTGCGACAACGGCGCACATCACCCCGGCCCACATGGCGATTCCGAGCCACGGTCCGCGGGCGGACGGAATGAGCGTCAACATGAATGACGTGGCGAACAACACCGCGCAGCCAATCGGCACGCTCTTGGGTGAGGACATAAAGAACGGTGGCAATATACCCGCGGCGTAGCCGGGCCACGGATGCTGTGCGTAAAAGCTGTCCCACGTCACAACGAAATAAAGCTGCAACGCCAGAAAAACAGCCGCTGCAGCAAGCAAATAAAACATGTGCAAGCGGCTCCACATATCCCCTCCGAACCGGGAGCCGGGAGCTTAGAGTACCGCACAGTTCATGTCCTGCCCCACGATGAGGTCGACCCGGGGTCAAAAGCTGATTTGGCGTCTCTCGACTCGCCGAGTCCGTTCTGATCCCCCAATGACGGACATGAGTATTCGTCTCATGGCTTTGGTTGCCGTATGCGCGCGCTTGACTTAACGTCAATTGGTCGTGAATAAACCGGCAACGAAGTATGTGCCTACAGGGTGCCTACAAAATGCTAAGTCATTGGAAAGCCGGGTTAGCTCAGCGGTAGAGCAGCGGTTTTGTAAACCGTTGGTCGGGAGTTCAATCCTCTCACCCGGCACCAGTTTCCCCCGACGTAAGCGGCACCTCGGGCGGCACTGACCCTATGAGCATCCCCAGGTCACTTGTCAGTATTTCTGCGACAGAACGGACAGTGTGAAACTAGTTGGTGTTGAAATCTTCCGATAACCGCTCTTCTCGGAACTGACCGCACATTATAAATGAAAGCAACTACTGTCGGCCCGAGACATCCGGCCCGGCGCGCAGATATTTCATGAAATTTCGCGCACTATCGCTCAAGGGGTTCGCGTAACCGCAATAGAGATTTAATTGTGGAAGGGCTGCCGCCAAACTCAGCCCGACCAGCCCACCCGCGCAAAGCTCGGCTGCGACTGTACAGACCGGCAAGCAGGCGATCGCATGCCCGCGCCGCACCATTTCCTTGGTCGCCGTCGATTCTTCCACTTCCATGGCGATGTCGTAGGACACCACCCCAATTGTCTTTAGCGCCGCGTCGGTCATCCGGTAGAAACGCGAACGGCGCAGGCCGGTGACGAAAGGAACGCGGCCAAGCTGTTCCGGCGTCACCGCGCGCCGGCCGGCCAGCGGATGTTTCGCCGCCGCCACGAGTACGAGCTTTTCATGGCCCAATATCTCGCAGCGGATTCCGGAAATGGGCCTTAGCGCCAAGAACAGGCCGATTGTAGCCGCACGCATGCGCACGAGACCGACGACTTCGTCGATGGTGCCGATGCGCGTGACGACATGGACTTTTGGATTGTCGGCGGCAAACGCGGTCAGCCGTTCGGGAAGAAAATGCGCGGCAATATCGCGGTGGACCGCGATAACGATCTCCTGCGTTGCGGCCGAGCGCAGGTCCGCGAGCGTCCGCGTAGCCGCTTCCGAGCGCTGCAGCACATCGGCAGCAAAGGCGTAAACGGCCTCGCCCGCTTTGGTCAGGCGCGGCCGGCTGCCGCGGCTGCGATGAAACAGCGGCTGGCCGACCTGAGCTTCGAGCGCCTTGATATGGGCGCCGACCGACGGCTGGGCGATGCCGAGTTGATTGGCCGCGACGTTGAATCCGCCGAGATCCACCACGCTCTTGAACACGCTTAATCGGCGGGCGCTGGCCGAAATCATAGTTTTTCCAAAGGCGGCAGTTATAGCCGATCGACTACAACTATTTAGCCGCAAATCCCGTTGCTTGGCCAGCGCTTCGCCGTCACTGTCCTCGAACAACGATAAGCCGCAGGCACGGGGAGCCAGAACGTGATTGCCGTTGCCATCGACATCGGCGGCACATTTACCGACTTAGTCGGCTTCGACGACAAAACCGGGCGCTTTGTCGATGCGAAGAGCCTCACCACGCCCCGTGATCTGGTCCGAGGCATTATCGATTGCCTGAACAAGAGCGGACTCAAGGCGGATGGGATCGACGAACTCATTCACGGCTCGACCATCGCCATCAATACCTTGATCGAGCGCACCGGCGCCAAGACCGCGCTCGTCGTCACCAAAGGGACCAGGGACGTCTACATCATCGGTCGCGGCAACCGGCCCGAAGCCTATAATCTTTTCTTCCATCGCCATCGGCCGCTGGTGCCGCGGCATCTCACGCGCGAAGTCTCCGAACGCGTGCTGGCCTCCAGCGCGATCGAGACGGCGCTCGATCATGAAGCGGTCGAGCAGGCCGCGCGAGAATTGGCGCGGGAAAGCGTCGAGGCCGTCGCCGTATGCTTCCTGCATTCCTACGCTAACCCGGATCACGAGCGAGCCGCCGGCGAGATCATCCGCGCTGCACTGCCCGACGCCTATGTGTCGCTGTCGCACGAAATCCTGCGTGAATATCGCGAGTTCGAGCGTACTTCGACCACGGTGGTGAACGCCTATATCGGCCCGAAAGTCGGCGGCTATGTGCGTGGCCTGAAATCCAAGCTCGAAGCCATCGGCTTTGCCGGCGACCTTTCGATCATGCGCTCCAATGGCGGGGTGATGACGCCGGAAATCGCGCAACAGCGCCCGGTTGCGATGATGGAGTCCGGCCCGGTCGGCGGCATCATCGCGTCGGCGAAGATCGGCGAGAAGCTCGGCTACCGCAATGTCATCTCTTTTGACATGGGCGGCACCACTGCCAAGGCGAGCCTGATCCGCGACGGCGAGCCGACCATGGCGCCAGGCTATTATGTCGGCGGCTATGCCAGCGGGCATCCGGTCATGGTGCCGATGATCGACGTGGTCGAAATCGGCGCCGGCGGGGGCTCGATCGCCTGGCGTGACGAGATCGGCGCGCTCAAGGTCGGTCCGCAAAGCGCCGGCGCCGACCCCGGTCCGATCTGCTATCGCGGCGGCGGCACCGAACCCACCATCACCGACGCCAACGTCGTCCTCGGCCGGCTCGATCCGAGCAATTTCCTCGGCGGCACCATGAAGCTCGACGCCGACGGCGCGCGCACAGGCATCGAGAAGGCGATTGCAAAACCGCTTGGCCTGAGCGCAGCGCGAGCGGCCCAGGCGATCATCGATATCGCCGTTAACAAGATGTCGCTCTGCGTGCGCGAAGTGTCGGTGGAGAAAGGCTATGACCCGCGCGATTTCGTGATGTTCGCTTCCGGCGGCGCGGGCCCGCTGCACGTCCTCGCCATCGCGCGCGAATTGCACATTCCGACCGTGATCGTGCCGTTGTTCCCATCCCACTTCTCGGCGCTGGGCATGCTCCTGGCCGATGAGCGTCATGATTTCATCCGCACATATTATTCCGATCTCGCCAGTGTCGATTTCAAAAAGCTCATCAAAGTGCGTGACGAGATGGTGACGGAATCGCAAGCCGGCCTGCGGCACATTAAGGGCGCCGCACAGCGCCTGCATCTCGATCTTCGCTACACCGGCCAGGAATTCACCCTGCCCGTGCCGGTCACCATGGCGCAGCTCAAAAACGGCGATCACCGCGGCATCCGTCTCGCTTTCGACAGGCTTTATGAGCAGCGCTACGCGCACCATTCGCCTGACGAGCCGGTCGAAATGGTCAACATTCGGCTCGCCGTTATCGGCAAGCGGCCAAAACTCACATTCCCAAAAAAACGCCGCATCAGAAAGCTCGCGCCGCGCCGTCGTCTCGTCTATCTCGGCGATGCGGCAAGGCCGGTTTCGTCCCCGATCTATGCGCGCGAGACGCTCGCGGCCGGCATGCGCATCGCCGGCCCGGCTTTGATCGAAGAACACGGGACCACGACGGTTCTCTATGCCGGCGATCGATGCCGGATCGCGCCGTCCGGCGAACTGATTATTTCCGTGGGAGGAAGCCAATGAGCCGCCGCCCGATAAGGAAGACAAAACCCAAACGATCAAAACTGGCGCAGCCGGCGTCGCCGCATCGAAAGGCCATCAAGCGCCGCGTCACGCTCGATCCGGTAACGCTCGAAGTGATCCGCAACGCGCTGCCGGCCATCGCCAACGAGATGGCGGCCGACCTGCAGCGCACATCCTACAATATGATGATTTATGAGGTGCGCGATTTCTGCACCGCGCTGGTCGATCCCAGCGGTCAGCTCATTTCGCAAAATGTCGGTGGCGTGTCCCATTTCGTCGCCGACCTCGGCGTCATTATCGCCGATGGCATGAAGCGCTACGGCGAGAAGGGTTACGAACCCGGCGACGTCATCATCACCAATCATCAGGCGGTCGCCGGTCAGCACCTCAACAACATCGTCATTTACATGCCGTATTTCTACAGCGGCGAGCTTTTGATGTTCGCCATGGTGCGCGCGCACTGGATCGATGTCGGCGGAACTTCAACCGGCTTCGGCGCCGGCCCGCAGGTTGCCGATCCCTGGCTCGAAGGACTGCAACTCGATCAGCTCAAGATTTATCGCAAGGGCGCGATTGACGAGACGCTCTACCGCGTCATCAAGGACAACATCCGCTTTCCTGAGTCCTCGCTTGGCGACATGAAATCGCAAATGGCGGCCTGTCGGCTCGCCGCGCGCCGCATGGACGAGCTGTTCGACAAATACGGGCGCGATACGATCCTCGCTGCCATCGAGCGTATTTTCAACGAGACTGAACGTAAATGCCGCAATGTGGTGGCAGAGCTTCCCGACGGCGTCTACGAAGCCTCGGCCTCCATCGACGACGACGGTCTGCGCAAAGGCGAGCCGGTGCCGATCAAAGTCAAAGTCACGATCGAGGGCTCGTCGATGACCATCGACCTGTCGGGTTGCTCGCCCGAGCGCAAAGCCGGCATCAATTCGCGCACGCTGGCGGGGGCACGCGTGGCTTACAAGGCGCTCACCGGCCCACTCGACCCGGTCAATGAAGGATCGTTTCGCGCGCTCGACGTTGTCATTCCTGAAGGCAACATCATGATGGCGCGCTTTCCGGCGCCGATGGCCGGATGGAGCGCGATCGTGCCGACCGTAGTCGACTGCATCGTCGCGGCGCTCGCCAAGGCAATGCCCGACCGCGTGCCGGCTGGACATCACGGATTATTGGGCGGAGCCGTTGTTTTCTTCGGCCTCCACCCGAAAACCGGGCGACGCTTTGTCGTGCAGAGTCTCGAAGGCGGCGGCTGGGGCGGACGCCCGACCGAAGACGGCGAATCCGGTACGGTTTCCGTTTGTCAGGGCGACGTGCGCAACGGCTCGATCGAAGGCATCGAACTTAAATGTCCGGTGCTGGTCGAAAGCCGGGCACTGCGCCCAGATTCATGCGGCGCGGGAAAACATCGCGGCGGCCTCGGCATCGACATGCGGGTTCGCAATCTCGTCGAGGGACATTGGAATTTCGAACAGACACGGCGCGCCCAGTGCCCGCCTTGGGGTTTGTGGGGCGGCACCGCCGGCGAGCCGGGCGGCTATCTGCTGCGGCTGCCGCAAGAGACTGAATTCCGGCCGCTTGCCGGCGCCCGTCTGCCGGTGCCCGTCGGCGCCGCCGCGATCGTGCGCACCGGAGGCGGTGGCGGATGGGGCGATCCATACGAGCGCGATCCGATGCTTGTCGTCAGCGATCTGCGCGAAGAGTTCATTTCCCGCGAGTCCGCCCGTGAATTTTATGGCGTGGTGGTACGCGACGATTTCACGCTTGACGCGGCGGCAACGGAGGCCTTGCGTAAGCAGAGGCGGATAAGCCGGCCGGCACAGGCGACCTGACAGCTGGGCTTGATGAACAAGGCGCCCGGCGAGAGGAAACGCGAAGGACGGGGTGGTGCTGCAATGCATCGATGGTGGCTGAGCGGTCCAGTTCGCAAGGCGCTGTTTAGCTTGACGGCAGTCGCGTTGATGCTGCCGGCCGCGGCCGGTGCCGATACGCTCCGCGTCGGCAAGGCTGGACGGACGGCGTTCTCCTTCGTTCCGGTCGACGTTGGCGCTGCGACCGGCATCTTTAGCAAGAATGGTCTCGATCTGCAGGTTTCGAGCTTCGGCGGTGACGCCAAAGTTCAGCAAGCCATGGCGGCGGACAGCATCGATATCGGCTTGGGATCCGGCCCGGGCCTCGCCTTCATTGCCAAGGGCTCGCCGGTAAAGGGCATCGCCGCCATGGCTGGCCCGCCGCTGATATTCGCGCTGGTGGTTCGCAACGACGATAGCGTCAATTCCGTGGACGATCTCAAAGGCCGCAAGGTCGGCATTTCTACCGTCGGCTCGATCACGAGCTGGATCGTGGACGAAGTGGCGCGGCAGAAAGGCTGGGGCAATGGAGGCATGACCCAGGTCCCGATCGGCGACGACGGCGCCCGTGTGGCGGCCGTCAAATCGAAGGCCCTTGATGCCGCGATTGTCAACCTTGCGGTCGCGCTCAACTATGCCGATCACGGCGACGGACGCATCATTCTGCGCTTCGGCGATATAGCAAAGCATTTCCATGCTCATGTGATCTTCGCCACCGATAAGGCCATCGAGGAGCGGCCCGACGACTTGCGCCGTTTCCTCAAGGGCTGGTTCGAAGCCATCGCCTTCATGCGCACGCACAAGGACGAAACGGTCAAGATCGCCATGCCGGTGTTGGGCACCGACAGTACTCTCACTGCCCAAATATACGATGAACTGATGCCGATGTTCTCCGACGATGGCCGTTTCGACCCGCAGGCCTTGGCGGTGTTGCGGCGGTCCTTTGTCCAGATGAAGACGCTGCCGCAGGAACCCGACATGAGCAAACTCATCACCGAGGCGTTCCTGCCCAAACAGTAAAGACACTCCAACCTCGCGCGATCGGAGGCGAAATAACATCCATGCGCAACATGCTCGCGACGTTCAAATCGTTTCGCCGGTTCGCGGCCGCGGCCATCATCGCCGTCGGCGTGGCCGGTATCTCCGCCAATGCCAAGGCAAACGACATGCTGAGGGTCGGCAAGTCGGTACCGGAGCCATTCTCGTTTACGCCACTCGACATCGGTATGCAGAAGGGCTTCTTCAAAAAATACGGCCTCGACATCCAGGAGACCGCATTCGGCGGCGATGCCAAGCTGCAACAAGCCATGGCCGCCGACAGTATCGACGTGGGACTCGGGTCCGGGCCGGCAATGGCTTTCATCGCCAAGGGCTCGCCGGTGAAGGCCATCGCCGCCATGGCTGGCCCGCCGCTCCTGCTCGCGATCGTGGTCCGTCCTGACGGACCGAAGACGGTCGCCGATCTCAAGGGCAAGAAGGTCAGCGTCTCCACCGCCGGATCGCTGACCTATTTCCTTGTCAGCGAAACGTCACGCAGTCAGGGCTGGGGTCCAAACGGTATCGATATCGAGCCTATGGGCGCCATGGCCGGCCAGATCGCGGCGCTTAAGCGCGGCGACATCGGCGGAGTCATCATGGACGTCGGCAATGCATTTGAACTTGAGAAGAAGGGCGAAGGACGAATCCTGGTGCGCTTCACGCAGATGAAGGATTTCATCATCCATGTGATCTACGCGACCGACAAAGATATCGCCAGCAAGCCTGACGATCTGCGCAACTTCCTCAAAGGCTGGTTCGAGACCATCGCGTTCATGCGCGCGCACAAGGCCGAAACGGTAAAAATCGCGGGCCCGATCACCGGCAAAGACGAGGATATCACCAGCCGCAGCTATGACGAGATCATGCCGATGTTCTCGGACAACGGGAAATTCTCGCAGACGGCCCTGGAAGGACTGTCGCGGTCGTGGATCGAACTGGGTATGCTTAAGGAGCCGCCCGATCTCAAGACGCTCTACACCGAGCAGTTCTTGCCGAAATAAATTGCCTCGGCGGGTTTGTTTTCCGCTCGGCGCCGTCGCGCAACATCGAGACTGCATGGCATCCGCGCAGCCCGCCATCCGCGTCAACGGCGTCTCGCATCAGTTCGGCGAGCCGGGCGAAGCGCGTTACGTGCAGGCGCTGCTCGATACGTCGCTCGACGTTACGCGCGGCGAATTGCTGTGCCTGATCGGACCGTCGGGATGCGGCAAGTCGACCCTGCTCGGCATCATGGGCGGGCTGTTTGCACCGACGACCGGTGCGGTCGCAGTCGCGGGCAAGCCGGTACGCGGCCCCATGCCGCGCGATCTCGCTTTCGTCTTTCAGGAAAGCGCGCTGTTTCCATGGAATACGGTGCGTGAAAATGTCATGCTGGGGATGACGTTCCAGGGCGTCGCCAAAGCCGAGCGCGGCGCGCGCGCCCGCCGCGCATTGGAGGCGGTCGGCCTTATCGACTTCGCCGAGCACTATCCCGGGCAATTGTCCGGCGGCATGCGCCAGCGCGCCGCGCTCGCCCGTGCGCTCAGCCTCGAGACCGATATTCTGTTAATGGACGAGCCGTTCGGCGCGCTCGACGAGCAGACGCGCATGGTGCTTGGCGAAGACCTATCGGTGCTGCTGTCGAGATCGAATAAAACCATTGTTTTCGTCACGCACAGCCTCGGCGAGGCCGTGTTCCTGGCCGATCGCGTGGCGGTATTCTCGGCGCGGCCGGGAACGATCAAGCAAATCATCGTCGTCGACGAGCCGCATCCGCGCAAGCCGTCATTCATGACCGCGCCGAAATTCCACGCGCTGCGCGACCAGCTCTATGGCCTGCTGCACGATGAAATCCGCAAGGCCATGTCCGAGACCACGCAGCCGCGCCGGCGCTATGGCCAAACCGGTCCCGCCGAGACCGACGGAGAGCGCGTATGAACGGCGACGGGCGAAAGAACGCACCGCATCGGTTATCGAGCCGACTGGTGCAGGTCGCGTTTCTGGCGATCGTGCTGCTGGCGTGGTTTCTGGCCACAACAAGGTGGGGCGTCAGCCGCATTTTGCTGCCTAATCCGGTCAATGTCTGGCATCAACTGATCGATATCGTCGCTTCAGGCGCCTT
Source organism: Xanthobacteraceae bacterium (assembly GCA_030038415.1). GTDB lineage: Bacteria > Pseudomonadota > Alphaproteobacteria > Rhizobiales > Xanthobacteraceae > BOG-931. The sequence continues at coordinate 8,391 of JASHOX010000088.1, read as the reverse complement.
CATTCCGGACCTGCGAATAACGCTCGGCGAGCTTGCCGGCGCCTTCGCCATCTCGATGTCGCTTGGCGTTACGATCGGCTATCTGATCAGCCGCTCGCGATATTTAATCAGGGTGTTCGAGCCGCTACTTGCGGCGATCTATGCGATTCCGATCATTCTGTTCCTGCCGCTCTACGTCCTGCTGCTCGGTCTCGGCCCGGCATCGAAGATCGCGCTGGGCGCCACCATCAGCTTCTTTCCGATTGTGCTCAGCACCATTGCGGGATTCGGCTATGTCGATCGCCGGCTGGTGACCGCAGCCCGCTCGATGGGAGCGAATAATATTCAGATGTTTCGGTATGTGCTGCTGCCGGCGGCACTTCCGGTGGTTCTTGCCGGACTGCGCCTTGGCTTCACCGTTGCCCTCTTGTCGGTCATTGCCAGCGAGACCATTGCCTCATTCGCCGGCCTCGGGCACCACATCGTCGACCTCGCCGAGAATATGGATACGGCGCGGATGTTCGCCTACATTGTGTTTGTCATCGCAATCGTGGCATTTCTCAATGCCGTGGTGTCGACGATCGAAGGGCGTGCGCGATGGTGACGACCGGTGAGCTGCGCCGGCTCATGCGCCATCCTGGCTTCGCCCGCCTGGGCGTGGTTATTCTGCTTGTCGTCGCCTGGGAAATCTCCGCACGCTTCTTCCTCGACCGCGATTTCATCAGTCCGCCTTCGACGGTATTGACCTCGTTCGGCGAGCTGTTCGGCACCCCGGGGGTACCGTCGGCGTTGTGGCTAACCTTATATGAGATCGCCATCGGCTTCGCGCTGTCGGCAATTATCGGCGCCGCGATCGGGCTTGCCGTCGGGCTCAACCGGCTCGCCCATCAAAGCTTCATGCCGATCATACTGTTGCTCTATGGCCTGCCGCAGATCACCATCCTGCCGATTTTCGTGTTGGTGTTCGGCATCGGCGCCGCATCGAAGATTGCATTTGGCGTCAGCCATGGCATGTTTCCGATCATGATCGCGGTGGCGGCCGGCGTGCAGAAGATCGAACCGGTGTATTTCGACAGTGCACGCTCCATGGGCGCGAGCCGCTGGCACTTGCTCCGTTACGTGATCTTCCCGCACATGATCCCGAGCTTCTTCACCGGCCTGCGGCTCGGCATGAGCGGCGTCTTGCTCGGCGTGTTGTTGGCCGAGCTCTACGTTTCCACGGCGGGCATCGGTTATTTTACCAGCATCTTTACGCAGAACTTCGACGCAACCAAGCTGATCGGTCTTGTCTCGGTGTTGGCGGCGATCGCAATCGCGCTCAACGAGGTCGTACGCCGTGTCGAGCTGCGCTATGCACGCTGGCGGGACTGAGCGGCGCGACGGGAAAATTAAATGGGCAAGCTCAGATTAACGGTGGCCTGCGGCGACTATGACATCGTGCGCTCGCTCAAGGAGGGAACGGTGGAGGCGGACGGCCTCGATCTGATCTTTCTATCGGAGATGGGTCCGCGCGAACGGCACTGGCGCATGGGCCGCAAACACGAATTCGACGTTTGCGAGGAGAATGTTGGCGCCTATTTCATGATTCGCGATCAAGGCGAGCCGCTCAGCGCGATTCCGGTTTTCTTACACCGTCGCTTTCGTCACGGCTTTGTCTTCGTCAACGCTGCCGCCGGAATTGCGTCGCCAACGGACCTCAACGGCAAAACCGTTGGCGGCACTAATTTTCAGCCGGCGGCGAGCATCTGGATCCGGGGCATTCTCGAGGAGCATTACGGCCTCGACCATCGCTCGATCAGCTGGCTGGTTGACCGCAGCGAAGACATCTCCTTCACACCGCCGCCCGGTCTGCGGATCGAGATGAAGAAAACCGACAAGCCGCTGAGCGACATGCTCGCCGACGGCGATATTCCCGCGATGATCTCACCGACGCTGCCGCGCCCGTTCGTCGAAGGCGACAAGCGCATCGCCCGTCTGTTCCCCAACCACAAGGATGTCGAGCTCGCTTATTTCAAAGAAACCGGCATCTTTCCGATCATGCATGTCACCACGATCAAACGGGAGATAGTCGACAAATATCCGTGGGTGGCAACCAATCTGGTCAAGGCCTTCGAAAAATCAAAAGAGCTAGCCTATCGGCGGCTGGCAAATCCGCGAATGGTGCCGCTCGCCTTTGTGCGCAGCGCCGTCGAAGAGCAGGAAGCGACGCTCGGCAAGGACCCGTGGTCGTACGGGCTGACGCCCGCCAACCGCAAGAATTTACAGACCGTGCAGCGGTACTGCCGCCAGCAAGGCCTTATCGGCGCCATTTCACCGCTCGAGGAACTTTTTGAAGATACCGACCTCGGCGACGCGGTTGGCACCGGCGCGGATGAATTCTGAGCCGCACATGACGTTCGAACAGCGCCTTGCGGCAATCCGCGCCGGTTTGGAAGCGAGCCGCTTGGATTGCGTGATCGCTCTGCACGACGGCGCGCATTTCATCGAAAAGCCCGATCCGGTCATGGTGCTCACCGGCTTCAAGGCGCTCGGGCCGGTCGCCGCGGTGCTTGATCGCGCCGACGCGGCAAGCCTCGTCGTCACGCCATCCTGGGATGCGGAGCGCGCCAGCGAAACTTGTGCGAATACCAAGATCGTGCCGGCGGATGATGTGATCGCCGGCTTGGCCAAGGCGATCGGCTCGCCTGGCGCCGCAATCGGCGTCGCCGGGCTTGCCGCGACGCCCTACGGCACGGCTCGACGCTTTCTCGATGTTATGCCCCAAGCGCAACCGGCGGACGCCATCGTGTTCAAACCCGCGCAGCGCAAGACCGCGACTGAACTCGCCCATGCACGCGAGGCGACCCGCATCGCCGAGCTTGGCTATCGACACCTTCTCGATATCGCGCGGCCCGGCATCAGCGAGGACGAGCTGGCGATGGAGTTGCGCTGGCACTCGAAGTCGCTCGGCGCGGAAGACAATTTCGTGCTGCTGTGCGCCGCTCCCCATAACAGGGCCGTTGCGCCCTCGAACGGCCGGCGGATGCAGGCCGGCGACATTATCGTGTGTGAAATTACTCCGAGCTATCGCGGACAGCTCGCCCAGATCTGCCGCACCATCGTGCTCGGCGAGGCCCCTCCTCTGTTGCGCCGGAAGTACGAGCTCGTAATGACGTCGATGTCGGCCGGCTTTAATGCCGCCAAGCCAGGCGCAACCATGGCCGACATCTGTCGCGCCATGAATGCGGTGCTGGAGGCAGAAGGTTATGCCGAATTCTGTCATCCGCCGCATATTCGCCGCCGCGGCCACGGGCTCGGTTTCGGTTCGATCGGACCAGGCGATGTTGCGCTCGACAATGCTACCGTGCTCGAGCCCGACATGCTGTTCATGATCCACCCGAACCAGTATCTGCCGGAAACCGGTTATCTTCTCTGCGGCGAGCCAGCAGTCGTGACAGCTCACGGCGCGCAGGCGCTGACGCGCCAACAAGCCGCGCTCGCGGAAATCGCGCCCTAGCGGACGGTCGTCACGATGCAAACCATGCACCCAACTTTGTTGGTCGGCCCCGGCGACTGGGACCCGCGGCAAATACCCCGCGAAGACTATGATGATCGCCTGGCGGCGGTGTGGCGCGATCACGACAACGCCGGTGGCGCGATCGTCTATGGCAATAGCCGCGACCACGCGGCGTTGTTTTATCTGACCCACTTCACGCCCAAGTTGGAGGCCGCCATTGCGCTGATACCGCGCCGCGGCGAGCCACAAATGCTGATCGGCGGCGGGCCCAATATGCTGCCCGCAGCAAAGCCGCTGACCTTCATCTCCACGCTGGCACCGCTGCGTGACGCGCCGAAATCCGCTGCCGACTGGGCGCGCGGTCTTGTTGCCGGCACAAGCCTTGTGCTCATCGGCGGCGACGCGATGCCATTAGACCTGCGCCAGACGCTTGACCAGGCCCTCGGCACCCGTCTTGAAGATGGCGATGCCTTGCTGCAAGCGCGCATGATGCGAAAGAGCGCGCGCGAAGTTAAAATGTTGCGCGAGGCCTGCCTCACGCTAGACGCCGCGGTCGTTGCGCTCCGTGCTGCCGCGCAAAAGAATAAAAGCGTCACCGACTGCATTCTTGTTGCCGAGCACGCGGCTTTGCAGCGCGGCGCTCAGGACGTACGCAGCCTGTTCAGTCTCGACGGCGGCCGCTCCTTGCGGCCGTTTGACATCCCGATTGCGCAACGCTCCGAGCCGTTTCAGGCCTACCTTGCCGTGCGCCACGGCGGCTATTGGGCCGACGCCTTCGTCCATATCACCGCGCAAGATGATGAACTCGGGCGCAAGGCGGCTAAAATCCTGCGCGCTATGGTGGCTGAAGCGAAAGCGGGATTGTCGGTTCGACACCTGTACCAGATCGCCGATGCAAGTCGCGGAGGGCTCTGGCTGCATCCCCTCGCTGATCGGGTGTTCGGCAGTTCAATCGGATTGTCGCTCGACGAACGTCCGCTGCTTGCAGCCGACAGCCACGCAACACTGGAACCGGGCGTGGTGTATTCGCTCCGCACCGGCCTCATCGACGACGCGGGAGCCGGCGCCGTGGTCTCCGCCATGGTGCTGGTGACGGATAGCGGCCCGCAGGTGCTCTGGCCAGTCGACGGTTCCCCATGAATGGCATCTGGGAACTCGCCGAATTCCTGCAGACGCGGAGCGGCGCGGCGGACACGCAGCTTATGGAGAAACTGCGGCTGCATGTCGTCGATACAATCGGCGCATGGATCTCGGCCACGCAAACCGTCGAAGGCAAGGCGCTCATCGCGTTCCGCGATGCTATGCGCGCGAAGCGCCAAGCCGCGGCGCGCAATCTGGAAGATGATCTTGCGATCCATTGTGCGCTTGTTCGCCTGAGCGAGATTGACGACATCCATCTGCGCTCGATGACCACGCCGGGCTCGATCGCCGTTCCCGCGGCACTGACACTCGCGGTCGGGCTGCCGAATGTGAATAGCGCCGACGTCGCTCCGGCGATGCTCGCCGGTTATGAGGCGATGACCCGTCTGGGATTGGCAATCGATGGACCAAAAGCACTTTACCGCGGCATCTGGCCGACTTATTTCGGCGCCGGCTTTGCCACCGCCGCCGTAGCGGCTCGCCTATTGCGGTTGTCGCAGTCGCAGAGCGCGCACGCGCTGGCACTGGCGCTGACGATGGCGTCGCCGTCGGTGGGACAGCATCATGCCGCAACCACCGCACGCTGGTTTTCAGTCGGCAATGCGGCGCGCAACGGGCTCACTGCGGCGCTCGCCGCGCAGGCCGGTTTTACCGCCGATCTGGAAATTTTGCAGTCACGCCTGTTTCCGGAGGTTTACGGCGTCGAGCCGGATATTGCGGTCATGGCGGACCATGGCGCGTTCCTATTCCCTGACGTTTCGATCAAACCATGGTGCGCCGCGCGGCAGACCATGGCCGCCACGCAAGGGCTGCGCGAAATCTTGCAGGCAGGCGTCCGCGCCGGCGACATCACCGAAATCACCGTTTATGTGCCTCCGCCGCATCTCAAGATGATCAACCACGGAATCACTCCCGGCGATCGTGCGTCATTCCTCACTAGCCTGCCCTATCAATTGGCTCTTGCGGCCTTACAGACGGCCCGGCTGGCTGGCCTCGATCTTGCCGCCGAGGCGCCGCTGTCGTCACTTCAGGCGTTCATGGCACGTGTAAAAGTCATCGCCGACGACGCATTGCTTGCCGACTATCCCGCGCGCTGGCCGGCGCGGATCGTCGCGGAGGCGGTATCGGACCGGCACGAACTGCACGTCGATTGCATCCCGGGCGATCCCGAACGCCCTTTCACACCAACCGACGTCGAAACGAAATTCAGACATTTCGCTGGTCCCGTGCTCGGCGATTCAACCGCAAAAATTTTGCAGTCAAGCTTGGCATCGTTTCCCTCGCGCGACTCAATCTCGTCGCTCATGCGGGACTTGAGCAACGTCATGGCTGGCGTCATGGGTTGACGAATTTTCGCCGCCGTCACGCTGCGAGCTACAGCGTCCTTTGCTCGGCGCCGCATTCTTTGCACTTGTAAGCGACCCGATTTTGCCCGGGCGGCGCCGACACGCGGTTCGGTGCACCGCATTTGCCGCAGACCGCCTCAATGCGGGTGTCGCCGCGCTTGATGGTGACGGATTTGCGCTCCATGGCCTCTTTGACGAGGCGTTCGGTTTCGGCGCGCAGGTCTTGTTTTGACATCGGGGAGGCTTTCCTTCGTTCCCGGCTACGCTCTACATGTGATTGCGGACTTCGGCAACGACCTCGCGGCATGGTTCCCCGCGGCTCGCTTCACGCGGCTCGCCGCGACGGTGGAATATTGCCTCACGATTTCGGTTAATATGCTGACGCCACAATTGGAGGGAACGCGCGATGGCGCAGAAAAAGGTGCCGTATCAAGTGGACGGCCGGCCATTCGAAGGCATGATCGTCTATGACGAGGCCGTGACGACCAAACGCCCCATCGTCTTCATGCAACCCGACTGGAAAGGTGTGTGCGCCGACACGATCGGCCAGGCACGCGCCGTGGCCGGCAAGGATTATGTCGTGCTGATGGCCGACATGTTCGGCTTGGGCTATGGCGCCAAGCCGAAAACCGTCGATGAATTGCGCGCCGGCATGCTTGCCGTGCACAACAACCTGCCGTTTACGCTGGCCTGCGGCAGCAAGGCCCACGACGCCTTGTCGGCCGAGGCGCAAAAGCTCGGCGTCGCCGCTGCCGCCAAGGTTTTGGCGATCGGCTATTGCGCCGGCGGCGGCTATGCGCTGGAACAGGCGCGTGCCGGCGCCGATTTCAAGGCGCTGGTCGTGTTCCATGTCACCAACCCGAATCCGGTCGTTGTCGGCACGCCCTGCAACATCAAGGGCCGCGTCTTGGCGATCCACGGCTCGGCGGATCCGGTGACGCCGAAACCGATGATGGATGCTTTTGAGGACGAATTGACCAAGGCCAAGGTGGATTGGCAGGTGATGATGTTCGGGCCGCCGGCGGTACACTCGTTTTGCGATCCGACCGCCAAGGGGCCGGCGACGCAGTACGACGAAAAACTCTGCCGCAAATCCTACATGCTGATGCGCGACTTTTTCGCGGAGACGCTGTGATGCTGCGCGCCGGCGCCCTGCTCGCTTCTGCCGTGACAGCAATCGCGCTCGGTGTCGTGGGCGCGTCCGCTCAAACCTCGACAAACCCCGATCGCAAGCCGATCCCGTCATTGTCCGCCCCGGTTAAATCGCAAGCGCAGGAACACGTCAGGGCTTGCATCGTCTATGGGGCCGGCTTCGTTCAGCTTCCGGGTACCGGTGCCTGCATCAAGATCCGCGGCAGCGTAACGACGGACGTAACCGGCATTGGCAACTGACGGCGACCGATCGAAAGGAGAAACGTCATGCCGGCATTGACGCGACGGACCCTCGTTGCCGGCACGGCGCTCGCCGCAGCCGGCGCCGCTTCGACCATGGCCGCCGTGCCGGCCGCCGACAAACAGGCGCCTGCCATCTATCGCTACAAAATCGGTTCCTACGAGCTCACTGCTCTCTATGACGGCATCTGGTACCGGCCAATCACCGACAAATTCATCCGCAACGCGCCGTTCGCCGAAGTCGAGCATGCGCTCGATGTGGCCTTCATGCCGCACGATAGATTAGCGACGCCGTTCACCGCGCTCGTCGTCAATACCGGCAGCAAGCTCGTTCTGATCGACACCGGCACCGGCGGCCAGATCTCGCCCTCGGCCGGCGAATTGCGCGACAACCTCATCGCCGCCGGTATCGATCCGCACGGCGTCGATGCGGTCGTCATCTCGCATTTTCATCCCGACCACATCAATGGCATCAAGGACAAGGACAACAATCTGATCTTTCCCAATGCCGAGATCATGGTGCCGGGGCCCGAATGGGCTTTCTGGATGGACGATGGCAATCTGAACGCGGCGCCGGCAGGCATGAAGGAGACCTTTCTCAATCAGCGTCGGATTTTTGCCGACATGGCCAAGACCGTCACCCACTACGAGCCCGGCAAGGAAGTGGCGCCCGGTATCGTCACGGTGCCGGCACCCGGTCACACGCCGGGGCACACCGTGTTTGCCATCCATTCGGGCAACCAATCGCTCATGGTGTTGAGCGACACCGCGCAGCATCCGGCCGTGTTCGCCCGCCATCCCGACTGGGAGGCCGCCTTCGACGTCGACGGCAAGGAAACGATCGCAACGCGCAAGCGGTTGTTCGATCGCGCCTCAGCCGACCGCATGCTGGTCACCGGCTACCATTTCCCGTTCCCGGCCTGCGGCCATCTGGTCAAGACCGCCAGCGGCTACGAGCACGTGCCGCTCGAATGGCAAGTGACGCTATAGGTGACGCTATGAGCGGCCGCCCAGCGAGACAAAAAATGAAGGAGGCCG
>JASHOX010000087.1 GCA_030038415.1 Xanthobacteraceae bacterium | reverse complement strand
CCCACCAAACCGTAGCGGCCGCCTTTGCCCGGCCTACCCTTTACTAGAACGAGCGAAATTTGCGCCGCGCAATATCGATAGCCTACGCTTTCCGCACCCACACTTTATTGTCGTGGAACGCGGCGCCGCCGAACGGCGCGACGGCGTCGGCGCCGGTCAGCGTGTTGATGCCGCGGCCGTCGGCATAGGCCGAATTGGGCCAGATCGATTCGGCGATCAGCACGCCGCGGCGTACGCCGTCGAACACTCTCGCGTGCAGGCGCACTTCGCCACGGCGGTTGCCGAGCACGATCTCGTCGCCGTCGGCGATGGCCAGCGCCGCGGCGTCGTCCGGATGGATCATCACTTCCGGCCGCGCCTCGCGCGCGAGCGAGGTCGGCGTCTCGGTGAAGGTCGAATTGAGAAAGCCGCGCGCCGGCGAGGTGGCGAGCCGGAACGGATGGTCGCCGTCCGCCTCCTCGATGACGTCCCAATGGTCGGGCAAGGTCGGCAGCGGCCGCCGCGATTCGTCGCGGTGCCAGCGGTCGAACGGCACCTGCGGCCAGTCCGGCCTGAAGCGGAATTTGCCGTCCGGATAGGCGAAGCCGTTGAGATAATGCGCGGTGTCAAAATCCGGCTGGCAATCGATCCAGCGGTTGTCTTCAAGTTCCGCGATGCCGCCCCAGCCGGACCGGCGCAGCGTGACGTCGATCAATTCGCGCGGCGTCATGGCAAAGCCCGGATGCTCGGCGCCGAGCCGCTTGGCCAGCGCGCAAATGACCTCGTGATTGGAGCGGCATTCGCCGGGCGGCTCAATGAGCTTCGGCCCGAGCAGAAGATACTGGCTGCCGCCGGCCTGATAGAAGTCATCGTGCTCGACGAACATGGTGGCCGGCAGCACGATATCGGCGGTCTTGGCGGTGTCGGTCATGAATTGCTCGTGCACGCAGACGAACAGATCGTCGCGGGCAAAGCCGCGCTTGACCGTCTCCTGATCCGGCGCGACCGACACCGGGTTGGTGTTCTGGATCAGCATCGCGGTGACCGGCGGGCCGCCGCGCAGCGCGTCGGCATCGCCGGTCAGGATCGCGCCGATGCGCGACTGGTCGAGCATGCGGATTTTGGGATCGCGGACATCGTTGCCTTCAGTCACGGTTTTGTCGAGGTGGAAGATCGCGCCGTTGTTGTGAAAGGCGCCGCCGCCTTCGTGGCGCCAGGCGCCCACGACCGCGGCGATACAGCTTGCCGCATGCATGTTGACCGCGCCGTTGCGCGACCGCGAGAAGCCGTAGCCGAGCCGGAAATAGGCGCGCGGCCGCTCGCCGATCAGGCGAGCGAAGGCTTCGATCGTCCGCACCGGGCAACCGGTGATGCGCGCCGCCCAATCCGGGCCGCGCGTGCGTAGATGCTCCTCAAGCTCGCGCGGCGCATCGGTGTAACGCTGCAGATAATCCCAATCGGCTTTGCCGTCGCGGAACAGGCAATGCATCACCGCGCAAGCGAGCGCGCCATCGGTGCCGGGCCGGATCAGCACCGGCAGGTCGGCCTGCTTCATGGTCGCGTTCATGTAGACGTCGACCGCGGCGATCTTGGCGCCGCGTTCCTTGCGGGCGCGCGTGGCGTGCGTCATCACGTTGACCTGGGTGTTGACCGCATTGGTGCCCCAGATCACGACGAGATCGGACTTCGCCATTTCGCGCGGATCGGCGCCGGCGAGTTTACCGGTGCCGGCGACGAAACCTGTCCAGGCCGGATTGACGCATATGGTGGAGAAAAACCCGGAATACTTTTTGGCGTGGCGCAGACGGTTGATGCCGTCCTTCATCACGAAGCCCATGGTGCCGGCATAATAGTACGGCCACACCGCTTCCGAGCCATGGCGCGCTTCGGCGCGGGTGAATGCTTCGGCGACCAGGTCGAGCGCGTCGTCCCAGGAGACGGCTGCAAATTGGCCGGAGCCTTTCGGGCCGGTGCGGCGCAGCGGAGCTTTAAGGCGATCGGGATGATGCACGCGCTCGGCGTAGCGCGCGACCTTGGCGCAGATGACGCCGGCGGTATAGGCATTGTCGGCGGCGCCACGCACCCGGCCGATGGTGTGTCCATCCAACACTTCGACTTCGAGCGCGCAGGTCGACGGGCAGTCGTGCGGACACGCCGAAGCGGCAATTTTTTGCGGGCGGACGGCCTGGTTCATGCTGGCAATTTAGCGAATCGCGGCTTGGGACTCCATCGAAACGGGTGAATGCTCTGGTATCGCATGACCCTTGTTCCCTCCCCTGAAAGGGGAAGGTCGGCGTGCAAAGCGCGGCGGGGAAGGATCACTTGAGGCCAATTAAGTTCACCGGCGCGCTTGACCCCAGACCCCCACCCGATCGCTCCGCGCCCCCTTTCAGGGAAAGGTAGAACGTGGCCCGTTGAACTCGGCGGTGATGGACGATAGGCCTAGGTGGCAACAGCGCTGCGGAGGAAATAGCCATGAAAGCTGCCGTCGTCGGCGAGAAAGGTGCCGAGGTCCGCGACCTGCCGAAACCCGAGCCGAAGCCGAACGAGGTTTTGATCCGGGTCAAGGCTTCGAGCCTCAACCGCGCCGATCTTCTGGTCGCTTCGGGTCACCAGCATGGCAGCGTCGGCGGCGTCGGCGCCCGCTTGGGTCTCGAATGTTGCGGCGAGGTCGAGGCCGTCGGCGCCGAAGTGCAGGGGTTCAAGCCCGGCGATCGCGTCATGGGCTCGGCGCCGGGCGGCTTCGCCGAATTTGTCACGACCGATGCCGGCCGGGTGCATCGCATCCCCGCCAACAACATGACCTACGAGCAGGCCGCGTGCTTCCCGGTCGGGCTGCAGACCATGCACAACGCGGTCGTCACCGCCGGGCGATTGAAGCGCGGCGAGACGTTTCTGATGCAGGGCGCCAGCGCCGGCATGGGCCTTATCGGCATGCAGATCGCCAAAGTCATGGGCGCGTCGGTCGTCATCGGCACCTCGACGAATGCGGCGCGCCGCGCGCGGCTCCACGACTACGGCGCCGACCTCGCGCTCGATTCGAGCGACGCCGATTGGCCGGCCGCGGTGAAGAAGGCGACCGGCGGCAACGGCGTCGACCTGATCGTCGATCTGATCTCCGGCGGCGTCATGAATCAGAATCTCGAAGCGGCAAAGATTCTCGGCCGCATCGTCAATGTCGGGCGACTCGGCGGCATGAAGGGCGAGTTCGATTTCGACAAGCATGCGCTCAAGCGCATCGATTATATCGGAGTGACCTTCCGCACCCGCACGCCGGAAGAGGTCCGCGAGATCAATCGCCTCATGCGCGCCGACCTGTGGCCGGCGCTCGAAGCCGGCAAGCTCACGCTGCCGATCTACAAGACCTATCCGTTGGCGCAGATCGCCGACGCGCTCGGCGTCATGCGCGCCAATGCGCATTTCGGCAAGATCGTCATCACCATGTCATAAACCACATCCGGCAAATTCCCGGCTTGCCCGGCGCTGCCGCGTTCGGCATAAATTTGTCATGACTGATTCGGCGAAGGGCTACGCGCCGATCCTGGCGGCGGGGGGCATCGTCCTACGGGGAGAGGCACGGCCGCGCATCGCCGTGGTGCGATTGCGGCGGGAGAAGGCGTGGGTGCTGCCGAAAGGCAAGCTCATGCCGCGCGAGCGCGCGCATGTCGCCGCCAAGCGCGAGGTGCTCGAAGAGACCGGCTACGACGTGTCGATCCACGAGTTCCTCGGCTCGATGTCCTATATGGTCGAGGGCCGGATCAAGATCGTGCAGTTCTGGCTGATGCGCGCGGAGGGCACGCCGGTGCGCGAGCTGATGGGCGAGGTCAAAGCGGTAAAATTCCTGCCGCTCAAACAGGCGGTCGAAACGCTGAGCCGGCCGCACGAAAAGGTTTTCCTCACCCATGTCGGCCCGATCGCGCTCAGCCACGCCAAGAAATTCCAGCGTGGAAAAACGCGGCGGGCTGCCCGCGGCGGCAAGCGCAGCCGCAGCGTTCCCGCGGCGCCGGTCGAGCACGTGATCGCGCTCGACTACGGCAAGACCACCCCGAGCGCGGTGCGGGCGCTGGGCAACTGGATCGGTCGCTCGGCGCACGGCTTGGCGCGCAAAGCGGGCTGATCGCGCCTGTCCGGTGTGATCTCGTGCAACAGGCTGTACTCGAGGCGATTGCCTCCGTTTCGCGATCTTCGCCAACCCAATCGTGCCTTAGGCCGACAGCTTCGCAGCGGCGGCCTTGTTGAGCCGGCCGTAGACCTTGCGCGCATTGCCCTCGAAAATCTTCTTCCGGTCGGCGTCGCTGATCGGCGTTTTATCGATGTAGCGCTTGGTGTCGTCGAAGCCGAAGCCGGTCTTGGGGTCATTGCCCTTGACCGCGCCGACCATCTCCGAGGCGAACAGGATGTTGTCGATCGGCACCACCTTGGTGAGCAGATCGATGCCCGGCTGGTGATAAACGCAGGTATCGAAGAAAACGTTTTGGCCGATGATCTCGGCCAGTTCCGGCTTGCCGTTGTTGAGCGCGATACCGCGGAAGCGGCCCCAATGGAACGGCACGGCGCCGCCGCCGTGCGGAATGATGAATTTCAGCTTGGGGAAGGCCTTGAACAGGTCGGACAGGATGACCTGCATGAACACCATGGTGTCGGCGTTGAGATAATAAGAGCCGGTCGTGTGCATGGCCGGATTGCAGCAGCCGGAGACGTGGATCATGCAGGGCACGTCGAGTTCGATCATCTTCTCGTAGAGCGGAAACCACGACTTGTCGGTCATCGGCGGCGAATTGAAATAGCCGCCGGACGGATCGGGATTGAGGTTGCAGCCGACGAAGCCCATTTTGACGCAGCGCTCGAGCTCGGCGGCGCAGTTCTTCGGATCGACGCCGGGGGATTGCGGCAGTTGGCACACGCCGATGAAGTTTTGCGGGAACAGCGAGACCACGCGCGCGATCAGATCGTTGCAGATCTGCGACCATTCGGTCGAAACGCTCTCGTCGCCGATATGGTGGCCCATGCCGGAGGCGCGCGGTGAGAAGATGGTCAGATCGGTGCCGCGGTCACGCTGCAGTTTGAGCTGGTTCTGCTCGATCGACTCGCGGATTTCGTCGTCCGACATTTTCAGCGACGCGCGCGAGG
>JASHOX010000086.1 GCA_030038415.1 Xanthobacteraceae bacterium | reverse complement strand
GGAATCAACGCCGATGCCGCCTCCGCCGGGCACTCCGGGCCCCGAGCCTGCGACCGCGCCGGTGCCGCCGCCGGCGGCGTCCGCTCGGCAAGTGCAGCCGCCGCGACGGCCGGTTAAGCCGCCGGCGCCGGAGCCGGAGCCTGTCACCGACGATTGAGCGGATCAGCCCGCTGCTAGGCGGGCCAGTACGGTTTCGCCGGACACCGGCCGGTCAACCGCGAGCGCTGCGAAATCTCCCTCGCCGACAAGCGCGGTGTCGAGCAGCTTGTGATAGACCGGCCGCGACACTTCGATCGCGCCGAACGTGCGCAAATGGTCGGTGACGAACTGGGTGTCGAGCAGCCGATAATGACCGGCCTTGAGCCGCGCCACCAGATGCACTAGCGCGATTTTGGAGGCATCGCGCGCGCAGTGGAACATGCTCTCGCCGAAGAAAGCACGGCCGAGGCTGACGCCATAGAGGCCGCCGACCAGTGCTTCGCCGTCATAGACTTCGACGGAATGGCAATCGCCGCGCTCGTAAAGCTTGCGATAAAGACTGCGGATGCGTCCGTTGATCCAGGTTCGCGTCCGTCCCGCCGCCGGCTGAGCGCAGCCGTCGATGACCGCGTCGAAGTCGCGATCGACGAAAACGGTGTAGCGGGTGGATCGTACCGTGCGCGCCAGCCGGTCCGGCACATGAAATCGATCCAGCGGGATTATTCCGCGTCGTTCTGGTTCGATCCAATACAGCGCGGGGTCCTCGGCGCTTTCGGCCATGGGGAAAATGCCGCAGGAATAGGCCTTCAGCAGCACCTCGGGCGTGATGTCGATGAACGCGGATTCGCGGCTCGCCATGCGGCTCGTTTAGCCGGCTCATGCCTTGCGGTTCAAGGGGCCGCTTGGACAAAGGCAAGGTCGAATTGTTGCCAGCGCCCTCGATTGCGGAGCGCTTCTGCCGTTAACTCACCGCAAAGCATAACTCATTACGATTTTCTGAAGCTTGAACACTTCCGCGGAGCCGGCGTTACGCGTCCAGGGACTCGAAGGGATCGGGTGGAATGTCATGGAACCGAACGCAAGAGTGGGCGAGCCGATTCGCGTTCTTTTTGTTGAGGACGAGTTCCTCATCAGCGAATGGGTGTCGCAATCTTTGTCGGAGCAGGGATTTGACGTGCGGACGGTGAGCAACGCCGCCGATGCCTTGGCGCATCTTGCCGCTCTGCCGGTAGACGTTCTGTTCACTGACATCAATTTGCCGGGCGGCATGGACGGCGCGGCACTGGCGCGGTGTGCCCGCGAATTGCAGCCGCAGCTGCCGGTCGTCTACGCCTCGGCGCGGGCCACGCTGCTCAAGCAGGAGGCGCGCGTGCCGGGCTCGATCATGGTGCCGAAGCCTTACGAGCCGGCGCTGGTCGGACGGCTCCTGGCGGCTGCAACCAAGATGGTCACGGCGGCAGCTCCGATCTGAGCTGCGGCTACTCCTCGACCCCGCCGCGGGCGAGAAAAGCTTCGAGCCAGTGGATGTGATAATCGCCGTCGATGATGTCTTTGTCGCGCGCCAGCGCGCGGAACAGAGGCAGCGTGGTCTCGATGCCGTCGACCACGAACTCGTCGAGCGCGCGTTTAAGGCGCATCAGGCATTCGCTGCGCGTCTTGCCGTGAACGATGAGCTTGCCGACCAACGAGTCGTAATACGGCGGAATAGTATAGCCGTGGTACACGGCGGAATCGACACGCACGCCGAGCCCGCCGGGCGGATGGTAATGCACGATCTTGCCCGGGGAAGGCCGGAACGACACCGGGTTCTCGGCATTGATGCGGCACTCGATGGCGTGACCGTGGAATTTGACGTTGCTCTGCGTCAGCTCGAGATCGCTGCCGGCGGCAACGCGGATCTGCTCGAGGATCAGATCGATATCGGTGATCATTTCCGTCACCGGGTGCTCGACCTGGATGCGCGTATTCATTTCGATGAAATAGAATTTACCGTCTTCATATAAGAACTCGACCGTGCCGACGCCGAGATATTGGATCTGGCGCATGGCTTTGGCGACGGTCTCGCCGATCTCGTCGCGGGTGCCGGTATTGAGCGCAGGGGAGGGGCCTTCTTCCCAGACTTTCTGATGGCGGCGCTGCAAAGAGCAGTCGCGCTCGCCGAGATGGATGGCGCGACCCTTGCCGTCGCCCAGCACCTGGATCTCGATGTGGCGGGGCCGCTCGAGATATTTCTCGAGGTAGAGGGTGTCGTCGCCGAATGCGGATTTGGCCTCGGCGCGCGCTGACTGCAGTGCGCCGGCAAGCTCGCCTTCCTCACGCACCAGTCTCATGCCGCGCCCGCCGCCGCCGGCCGCGGCCTTGAGCATCAGCGGGTAGCCGACGTCGCGCGCGAGCCTGTAGGCCTCCGCATCCGTGCCGACATCGCCGTCGGAGCCGGGAACGACGGGGATGCCGAGTTCCTTAACGGTGCGCTTGGCGGCGATCTTGTCGCCCATCAGACGGATATGTTCGGGGCGCGGTCCGATGAAGTGCACATTGTGCTCGGCGAGGATTTCGGCAAATCGAGCGTTCTCGGAGAGAAAGCCGTAGCCGGGATGCACCGCATCGGCACCGGTGATTTCGCAGGCGGCAAGCAATGCCGGAATGTTGAGATAACTGTCCTTGGCGGCGGGCGGGCCGATGCAGACGCTCTCATCGGCCAAGCGCACATGCATGGCGTCTTCGTCCGCCGTCGAGTGCACCGCCACGGTGGCAATGCCGAGCTCCTTGCAAGCCCGCAGTACCCGCAGCGCGATCTCTCCGCGGTTGGCGATCAGAATCTTGTCGAACATCGAGGCGGCTCAAGGACACGAATGGCGAATAACGAATAGCGAATGGGATCGGAGGGCGTTTCTAGCATTGTCCCTACTTGCTACTCGCCATTCGCTATTCGCCATTACTCGATGATCATCAGCGGCTCGCCGTATTCCACCGGTTGGCCGTCTTCGACGAGGATCTGCAGCACGGTGCCCGAGCGCGGCGATGGAATCTGATTCATCGTCTTCATCGCCTCGATGATGATGAGCGTCTCGCCGGCCTTCACCGCGCTGCCTAATTCGACAAAGGGACGCGCGCCCGGCGCCGGACCGAGATAGGCGGTTCCGACCATTGGCGAAGCGACGAGGCCGGGATGCTGCATCGGATCGGCGGTGGGCGCGGCTGCCGTTGTTGCCGCCGGTGCGGGGATCGGCGCTTCCACGGGCCGGCCACGCACCGCCGGCGCGACGCCGTGCCTGGCGACGCGAATCGACACGCCATCGCGCTCGTATTCGATTTCGGTAAGGCCGGTCTCGTCGAGCAGCTTGGCCAGTTCGCGGATCACATCGTGATCAACGGTTGGGGCATTCGCCGTCGCTGTATTCCCGGGCTTGCGCGCCACGATCACTCCTTAGCGTCAAGCATGGCGGCAAGGCCGGTAATGGCGAGCGCGTAACCGTTGACTCCGAAACCGCAGATTACGGCGCGGGCGGCCTGCGAGACGTAGGAATGCCGCCGGTATTCCTCGCGCTTATGAATGTTGCTGATGTGCACTTCAATCACCGGCGCGGCCATGATGAGGAGCGCGTCGAGGATGGCAATGGAGGTTGTCGTAAATCCCGCCGGATTGATTATGAGCCCGGCCGCCGTCTCGCTGTGAGCCTCGTTGATCCAATCGACGATGTCGCCTTCGTGGTTCGATTGGCGGAATACAATCGTGAGGCCTAGTCGCTGGGCCGTCATCTGGCAAAGCTTCTCGACGTCGGCGAGCGTGGCGCGGCCGTATAGCTCCGGCTGACGCTGGCCGAGCAGATTGAGATTGGGTCCGTTGAGGACGTAGATGGTTTTGGCCATTAGTGTGCGCTGAGCCAGCTCTCACGGCGCGGGGGAACGGCCCGCGCCGGTCCGTTTATAGGGAAGCCTCCTGCAAAGGGGAAGCCGGCACGGCCGCGAAGATGCCGACCGCAGCTTGCGGATTCGCAAGGATTCCGCGCTTTTCGTCGAATGACGTAGGACGCCGGCTATTCCGGTTGAGCCTTGAGCTTCGCCTTCAGCTCATCGAGCCCGACGGCGCCCACCACCACCTCATCGCCGACCACATAAGTCGGCGTGCCGCTGACGCCGAGCGAATCGGCGAGCTTCATGTCCTCGTCGATCGTCGTCTTCACCTCGTCGCTGTTCATATCCTTCTCGAGGCGGGGCATATCGAAGCCGACCTCCTTGGCGACGGCGAGCGCGCGCGCTTTGTCGGCCGGGCCGCGGCCGCCGAGGAGCTTCTGGTGAAACTCGATATATTTCTTTCCGGTCGGGTCCTGCATGCGTGCGGCGACGGCGACGTGAGCGGCTTCGACCGAGCCGGGACCGAGCACCGGAAATTCCTTGAGCACGAATTTGAGATTGGGATCCGTCTTCAACAGCGTGAGCATGTCGGGCAGCGCACGCTTGCAGAAAGCGCAGTTGTAGTCGAAGAACTCGACGACCGTCTCATTGCCCTGCGGATTGCCGAGTACCACCTGATGCGGCGAATTGAACAGTGTGGCGTTGTCTTTTTTGATCGTCTCTCGCGCCTTGGCGGCATCCGCCTGCTTCTGCTGCTTGTCGAGCGCGTCCATCGCCTCCTGTAGTACTTCCGGGTGCGATATCAGGTAGGTCTTGATGATGCCTTCGATTTCATGACGCTGGTCGCCCGAGAAGGATTGCGCCGCGGGGGTTTGCGCCGCCGCGGCCGGCTGCGCCGCGGCAGGCGCCGGCGTCGACGGAGCCTGCGCCCGCGCGAGGGGCGACAGCAGCACCATGGCCGCGATTGGAATTGCCACGCGCAGAGTAGGGATCATGTCGATCGTCCTTTTTATGCTCAATTTCCTATGCCAACCAGCGGATTGGTCTTCAAGTTTTTATTGAAGGCGACAATGTCGTCGGCCCGCACCCAGCCCGGGGAACCGACCGGAAATCGTTGCTTGGCTCGTTCCGCGAGCTCGCGCGCGGTCTTGTTGTCGCCGCGGGCGAAGGCGGCCTGGGCCGAGGCAAGGTCGGCGTCGGCGTAATCATTCTTGCGCCCATAGGCCATCGCCAAAGTCGTATAGGCGTCGCCATCCTCGGGCTCCTTGATGAGCGCCTCGCGCAGGAGCGGAATCGCTTCGTCCGACAACTTTGCGTCATGACTGGCGACCAGCGCCTGCGCCAGCAGGATCTGAATGAGGGTCGGCGTCGGCGCAAGCGCCGCGGCACGGCGCAGCGCCGGGATCGCCTCCATCGGATGACCGCCTTCCAACAGTGCTTGGCCCTCGAGCTCGTAGAAATAGGGATTGTTGGGCATCGACGCGATCAAGCTATCGATCTGCGCAATGGCGCTGCGCAAATCGCCGTATCGATAGGTGGAAATAGCCCGCGCGTAGCGGGCGGGCAGGCTGGTATCCGTTGCCGGGTAGCGGCGCAGCACCAGGTCGGGGCGTTCAGTGAAGCCATAAAGCTTCGCTCGCATCATGTCGTGACGGAATTGCAGTTCGGGTGGATCTTTCTTGTTCCAATATGGCGACGATTTCGCCAGCTCCTCGAGAGCGGCCATACGCTCTTCGGGCGCCGGGTGGTTCTGCAAATAAGGATTGGAGCCATATGCCGAGAACAAGGATTGGTCGGCGAAACGTTTGAACGTATCGTACATGCCCTTGGCCGACTGATGCGTTGCGGTCAAGAAGCGAACGCCAGCGCGGTCGGCCGATTCCTCTTGGGCACGCTGGTAAGCGAGCAGCGTACTCATGCCGAGCGATTGGGGCGCGTTTAAGAGCGCGCCGCCGACATTTCCCATGTCGATGTTGCCGGAACGTGCGCCGGCCGCTATGGCGCCGACGCCCAGCAGCATGCCGATGATCGTCGCGGTCTGCACATTCGCGAGTTCCTGGCGCATTTTGGAGAGGTGACCGCCGACGATATGGCCGCATTCGTGGGCGAACACGCCGATCAGCTGATTGGGCGTGGTCGACTGCATCAGCGCACCGGTATTCACGAAGATGCGGTGCGCGTCCATGACGAAGGCGTTAAAGTCAGGGTCATTGATGATGACGACCTGGACATTCTGCGTGGTGAGACCGGCAGCCTTAAAGATCGGCGCCGTGTAATCGCGCAAAAGCTGTTCAATCTCGGCGTCGCGAATCATCGGGATGCCGGCACTGGTCCCGGTTTGCGCGTCTGCTGGAACACTTACTGGCAAATTTGCCAGCGCGACCGCGGCGGCGGTCGCGAGCGCGATTGCGCGCGAAGCTAGCTTCGTCGGTCCCACCTTGCTAGGAGATCGAGCGACAATCATGTCAGTTAAAGTTTCGGCCCCGGTCTCGGGGCAAATTATGGATGGAACGGGTTAGGGTCAACACGCGGCCGTCGCGTCGCCAGATCACACCTGCGTGCCACGAAATCCGCAGAATGCGGCATCAGCGGGGCGGTGTCTGGGCCGATGCCTAGGAGCGCGATTTAAGGGCGCCGTGATGCTTGAAAAGGCAAAAAGCCTCCTCCAGCCGTCGGCGCGCAGCAATGTGCCGCCGTTCATGGTCATGGATGTCATGGCGGCCGCTGCACGGCTGGAGGCCAAAGGTCGCCGGATTGTCCATATGGAGGTCGGACAGCCGGCTGCTGGTGCGCCGGCAACGGCAATCGCTGCGGTGCGTGCAGCGCTATCGGGCGGGCCCCACGGCTATACCGAGACCTTGGGTATTGCCTCACTGCGCCGACGCATCGCCGGCGCCTATTACGAATGGCACGGTCTCGACATCGATCCCGAACGCGTCGTCATTACTACCGGCTCGTCGGCCGGCTTTATGCTGGCATTTCTTGCCGCCTTTGAGCCGGGCGACCGGGTCGCGGTGGCATTGCCCGGCTATCCGCCCTATCGCCACATCCTTACCGCGCTCGGCTGTGAGCCAGTCTTCATCGAGACCAGCGCCGCTACTCGCTGGTCTGTCACCAGCGAAAGCTTGCTGGAGCTGCATCGGCAGCGACCGCTCAAGGGCGTGGTGGTCGGCTCACCCGCCAATCCGACCGGAACGATGATCGCCGCGCCAGCGCTCGCCGCATTGATCCGCAGCGCCGAAGACGCCGGCATCGCTGTCATCTCCGACGAAATTTATCATGGCCTCGATTATGCTTTTGCCGCGGAGAGCGCGGCCAAGCTGTCGTCCGACACCATCATCATCAATTCGTTTTCCAAATATTTTTGCATGACCGGATGGCGCGTCGGGTGGATGGTGGCGCCGCCGTCATTGATCCGCGCCATCGAGCGGCTGCAGCAGAACTTGGCAATCTCGGTTCCGACACTGTCGCAGATCGCGGCCGAAGCTGCTTTCGACGGCCGCGCGGAATTGGAACAGATAAAGCACGGCTACGAGGATAATCGCCGCATCCTACTCGAAGGCTTGCCGAGCGCCGGCCTGGATTCATTTCTTCCGGTCGATGGGGCGTTTTATCTCTACGCCGATATTTCGCGCTTCTCGAACGATAGTTTCGACTTCGCCACACGCATGCTCGAGGAAGCGGGCGTGGCGGCGACACCGGGCGTCGATTTCGATCCGCTCCACGGTCGGAAATTCCTGCGGCTATGCTACGCCGGGACGCGCGATGATATGCGCCAAGCGGTCGAACGGATTGGCCGCTGGCTCAAGGGATAGATCGGCGCGAGCGATGAGGAGCGGTGAAGCAATTGGATAGCGCGCTCGTCCTGTTCTCCGGCGGACAAGATTCGACGGTGTGCCTCGCTTGGGCGCTCGAGCGGTTTGCCCGCGTCGAAACGATCGGGTTCGCCTACGGACAGCGCCACGCCATCGAACTCGAAATGCGGCCGCGCATTCGCACCGCTCTCGCCGCGCATTCGGCGCCGTGGCGCGGCCGGCTCGGCGACGATCACACGGTGCGCATCGACGCGCTGGCGGAAGTCTCGGAGACGGCGCTCACCCGCGAGGTGGCGATCGAGGTTTCGGAATCGGGATTGCCCACGACATTCGTGCCGGGCCGCAATCTGATATTTTTTTCCTTTGCCGGCGCCGTCGCCTATCGACGCGGCATTAAGCACCTTGTCGCCGGCATGTGCGAGACCGATTTTTCCGGCTATCCGGATTGCCGCGACGACACGATCAAGGCGATGCAGCTGGCGCTGACGCTCGGCATGGACCGGCGTTTCGTCATCCATACGCCGCTGATGTGGATCGACAAGGCGGGCACTTTCGCGCTGGCGGATGAAATCGGCGGCGATGCGCTGATCGATGTTCTTCTCGCCGAGACCCACACCTGCTATCTCGGCGACCGCGAGCACCGGCACGCCTGGGGTTTCGGCTGCGGCGAGTGTCCGGCCTGCCGGCTGCGAGCGGACGGTTTTGCGAAGTGGAAGGCTGCATCATGACGACAGAACGACGGCGCGAACGGGAAGGCGTGATATTCCTCGTCCTGTTTGCGCTCACGATCCCCGCGGCCAATTGGCTGATCGGTCATGTCGGGACGGCTTGTATTCCGCATGGGCCCTGCGTGCTGCCGGTGGCCCCCGGCCTGATGGCGCCATCCGGGGTGACGATGGTCGGCATGGCACTCGTGTTGCGCGATCTGGTGCAGCGGCGGTTGGGCACCGTCATGTCGGCGCTGGCGATCCTGGGCGGCAGCGCGCTGTCGGCGATGCTGGCCCCGGCGGCGCTGGTTCTCGCTTCTGCCATCGCTTTTCTGCTTTCCGAATTTGCCGATCTTGCCGTCTATACACCCTTGGCGCGCCGCCGGCTGGTCGCCGCCGTCGTGGCGTCCAGCCTCCTTGGCCTGGTCGTGGATTCGATTGTGTTTCTGTGGCTCGCCTTTGGCTCGCTCGATTTCCTCCCCGGCCAGGTCGTGGGCAAGGCCTGGATGGTGCTGCTCTCTATTCCTTTCGTGGCTTGGCTGCGCCGCCGCGACGCGCGGCTCGGCATCCTGCCGGCCTGACCGCGATCTGAGATGAGGCGAACGATGAGCGACGCTGTATTCGATATTCTGCGCAAGGTGACCACCGCGACGATCACCACGATGCTGTTGAAGAAAGGCATCCGGCGTTGCTGGATGAACGGTCCAAAACCGCTCGTCGCCGGCGGCGAGCGGTTGGTCGGTCCGGCTTTCACTCTGCGTTTCGTGCCGGTGCGCGAGGATTTGGCGACGCCCGAGAGCTGGGCGAGCCCAATCTCGACCCGCGCCGCGATCGAAGCCATGCCGGAAGGCGTCATAGCGGTTGCCGACGCCATGGGCGTGCCAAGCGCCGGCATATTCGGCGACATCCTTTGCGCGCGCATGAAAAAGCGCAACGTCACGGCGCTCGTCACCGACGGAGTTATGCGCGATCTCTCAGGCGTGCTGGCTAGCAAGCTGCCGGTGTGGTGCGCCGGCGTCGCTGCGCCGGCTTCGGTCAACGGCCTGACCTTCGTCGGCTGGGAGCAACCGATCGCCTGCGGCGGCTGTGCGATTTTCCCCGGCGACGTGATCGTGCTCGATGATGACGGCGCGGTGGTCATCCCGAAGGCCTTGGTGGAATTCGTCGCCCACGAAGGCGCTGAGCATGAGCTCTACGAAAGCTGGGTGTTCACCGAGGTCGAGAAGGGCATCAAGCTCCCCGGTCTCTATCCGCCGGACGATGAGGCCAAAGCGCGCTATGCCGCCTGGCGCAAGTCGCGCGAGTGAATGTGCGGCCCGGCGAAGCGAGGTTGGACGAGGAGGGAGCGTAAGTGTTTTTCGTCCTCTCCAAGACACTGGGCTTCTTCGCGGTGCCGTCGAACCTGCTGATAGCGGTGGGGCTCGTTGGTCTGGCGTTATTGCTCACGCGATTCCGGCGGCTTGCCAGCTGGCTGATCGTGACCAGCCTCGTGCTCATCGCCTTTGTCGGTTATTCGCCGCTGGGGCGGATACTCATCCTGCCGCTGGAGGACCGTTTTCCGCCTTGGAATCCCGCGCAGGGTTCACCGGATGGCATCGTCGTCCTCGGCGGCGCAATCGCGCCAGGCATATCCTTGGCCCGCGGTGCTGTGGCGCTCAACGACTCGGCGGAACGCATCACCGCTGTCGCCGAACTGGCGCGGCGCTACCCCAATGCCCGCATCATTTTTTCCGGCGGTACGGCTGCGCTGTTCAATGGCGCGCTCGAGGCTCCGCTGGCGGTGAAGGAATTCGAGGCGCTCGGCGTGGCGCATGACCGCATCACGGCCGAAGAGCAATCGCGCAATACGATTGAGAACGCCGTGTTCTCGCGGCTCATTGCCCAGCCGAAGCCCGGCGAGCGCTGGCTCTTGGTCACTTCGGCCTTTCATATGCCGCGCGCGATCGCGGCGTTCAGAGCCGCCGGCTTCCCGGTCGAAGCCTACCCGGTCGATTGGCGCACCCGAGGACCGATCGATGCGACGGCGCCTTTCATTTCAATGACCGACGGGCTGAGGATGACCGATTTTGCCGTGCATGAATGGGTGGGCTTGCTCGTTTATCGCCTCACCGGCCAAACCGCGGAATTGTTCCCGGCGCCGTAACGTATATTACGCGCGCAACTATTTCTTTACCGATCCTTCATTGCTGCGGCTCGATACTTGACCCAAAGCTCCGTGCTTTGGGGACGATCCTTATGACCTCGACCGATATGCCCGCTGCACTGATCGAACAGCCGACCCAAGCCGTCGTTCAGGCTCAATCCGCGAAGGGTGATTGGGCGGAGACGGCGCTGACGCTGCTCTTTGCCGCTGCGGCCGTCCTCTTTGTCTCATTTGTCGCGGTCGTGACCGGACTCGTCTGAGCCGATCGTCACGTTTCCTTGGCCGAGCAGCCGGATTTCGCGCCGACGAAATTCGGGTTACAAGCGATCATGGCTTTACATCTCATAATTGGCAACAAGAACTACTCGTCATGGTCGTTACGGCCCTGGCTGGCACTCAAAGTCGCCAAGCTTGCGTTCGACGAGACGGTGATCTCGCTTGAAGCGAAGGATTTCAAGGCGCGCGTGACCGCCTTGAGCGGTGCCGGGCGGGTGCCGGTTCTGCTCGACGGCGATGTGCGGATCTGGGAATCGCTGGCGATTCTCGAATATCTGGCGGAGAAGTTTCCGGCTGCCGGCCTGTGGCCGAGGGACGTCAGCGCGCGGGCTCACGCCCGCGCCATCGCTTCGGAAATGCATGCCGGTTTCTTGCCGCTGCGGCGGCATCTGCCGATGAACGTGGCGCGGCCGGTCAAATCGCGCGCGCTCGACGATGGCGCTGCGGGTGACGTGGCGCGCATCGATGCGATCTGGAGCGAATGTTGCGCTAAATTCGGCGGTCCTTTTTTGTTCGGTCCGTTCGGCGCGGCCGATGCCATGTATGCGCCGGTGGTCTGGCGTTTTCACACCTATGCCGTCGGGGTCAGCGCCGCCGCCCGCGACTACATGCACGCTGTCATGAATCTGCCGGCTTGGACGGAGTGGCGCGCCGCGGCCCGCGGTGAAACCTGGGTGCTGCCGCACGACGAGGTCGATTGGCCGAATGTCCCGCGCGAGTGATTGACGCGGCATGACACCTCTCAGCCAAGGCGCCGTTTGAGCTCCTCCAGCAGCGGCCGTTGATAGGGAAGTATCTTCACCATCGCGATTGACAGCGCGAAATAAGCGATGCGGTCGATCTCCGGGAAGCCTTTGCGCCGGCCCGATCGCGGCGGCCACTCGATCTGAAATTCATTGCTGGCAAACTGCGCGAGATCGAAATCCGCTTCGAAAGCAAAAGCGTGGACGGTTTTTCCGCTCTTTTGGTTAACCGGAGCAAGCGCGATTAGCTCGCCATCGGCAACCAGGTTTGTCTCCTCGGTAAATTCGCGCCGTGCCGCCCCGATTAGGTCATCGTCGGGTTCGACGAGGCCTTTCGGGATGGTCCAGACGCCGTCGTCTTTCTTCGCCCAGAACGGGCCACCAGGATGCGCCAGCAGGACTTCGAGTCCATTCTTACGCCGGTAGGCGAGTAGCCCGGCGCTTACGTCTTTGCTGCGGCGCATCGGCGCAGGTCCCGGTTAAAGTGCGGCTCTCTACCGCAGTCCTTGCTAAATCGATCCCTATCTGCATGATTTTGTCACGATTACGCCGACAATGCCCACCGCTTGCGCGTGCTTTTTAGAGCGCGTTGTGAGAAGGGGTACACCGAACCAATCGCCTGCACGGGAGCCAACGCCAATGCGATATCGACATATCGCCGCTCATACCGCTTTTGTTGTCGCCTTTCTTGCCGCCTCGGCTGTTTTTTTGGCCCCAGCCGTTAAGGCCGACGACGCCCCAAAGGACGTCAAGGGCCTCTATCTGATGAGCGATTACCCGGCAGTGACGCTGCGGCCCGGGGAGACCTCGACGATCAGTCTCCGATTGCAGAATTATGACATGGCGCCGGAGCGCTTGGGGCTATCGGTGACGGGCGTACCGACGGGCTGGACGGCGACGCTGCTGGGCGGCGGTCAGCCGGTGGCCGCGGCGATGCCGGCGACCGATTCCAGTGTTTCGCTGTCGTTGCGTCTCGACGTGCCGAAGAACGCGGCGATGGGTACGCAAACGCTCACCGTTGCCGCCACGGGAAATTCGACGAATTTGCAGCTGCCGATCGCCGTGACGCTGGCCAAGGACCTGCCGGCGAAGCTTTCCGTCACGCCGCAACTTCCCGAATTGCGCGGCACCTCGAAGTCGAGCTTCGAATATCAGCTCAGCATCAAGAACGACAGCGGCAAGAAGCTCACCGTGAGCCTCTCCGCGCATGCACCGGAAAATTTCGACGCCTCGTTCACCGAGCAATACGGCACGCAGGAACTTAACGCAGTGCCGATCGACGCCGGCCAGAGCAAGGACGTGAAGCTCAAAATCACTCCGCCGAACACGGCTGCGGCCGGCGACTACAAGGTCACCGCGCGCGTGGCGGCGGAGGATGCCTCGGCAACCACCGATCTCGGCCTCGACATCACTGGCCAGCCCAGGCTCGACGTCAGCGGCCGCGAGGGCCTGGTATCGACCCGCGCCTCGGCCGGGCAGCAGACCTCGGTGCCGGTCGTCATCACCAATACCGGCACTGCCCCGGCCGACGATGTCGAGCTTTCCGGCTCGGCGCCGAGCGGCTGGAAGGTCACCTTCGATCCGAAGACAGTCGATCGCATCGCACCGAACGACAATAAGGAGGTGCAGGCCTTGATCACGCCGACCGACAAGGCAATTGCCGGCGACTATGTGACCACGATCCGCGCTGCTGCGCGCGGCGAATCGGCCTCGGCCAACTTCCGCGTCACGGTGACGACCTCGACCATGTGGGGCATCGCCGGCGTCGGCATCATCGGCGTCGCGCTTCTGGTCATGGTCGGCGCAGTGGCAAGGTTTGGCCGCCGATGAGCCAAAGCCCGATGAGCCAAGACACCGTTATCGAGGCGAAAGGCCTCACCAAGACCTACGGGCCGGCGGTCGCCGTCGACCACATCTCGTTTTCGGTTGGGCGCGGGGAGATTTTCGGTCTGCTCGGTCCCAACGGCGCCGGCAAGACCACGACCATCCTGATGTTGCTCGGCCTCACCGACATTTCGGAGGGCGAGGTCAGCGTGCTCGGCTTCAATCCGGCGCGCGAGCCGCTTTCGGTCAAGCGGCGCGCCGGCTATCTGCCCGACACCGTCGGCTTCTACGACAATCTCACCGCGGCCGATAATCTGCGCTACACCGCGCGGCTGATCGGTTTTCGCTTCGCGGAGCGCGAAAAGCGCATCGCCGAGGCGCTCGACCGGGTCGGCCTTGCCGACGCCGCCGAAAAGCGGGTCGGTACTTTTTCCCGCGGCATGCGGCAGCGGCTGGGGCTCGCCGAAATCCTGATGAAGGGCGCGCAGATCGCCATCCTCGACGAGCCTACATCGGGGCTTGATCCGCATGCCACCACCGAGCTTCTCGGCATTATCCGAGCCTTCAAGACCGAAGGCGTATCGGTTCTATTGTCCTCGCATCTGCTCGAACGCGTGCAGAGCGTCTGCGATCGCGTCGCGCTGTTTTCGGCCGGCCGCATTGCGTTGATGGGTTCGGTGCCGGAGCTCGGTCGTCAAGTGCTGGGCGGCGGCTATGTCGTCGATATCGAAGCCGACGGCGCCGGACTTGCCGAGCGCCTTGCGCTCATCCCGGGCGTCAGCGGGGTGGAGAAAACCGGCATTGGCAAGCTTCGCCTGCATGCCGATCGCGACGTGCGACCGGAAGCGGCGGTCGAGGTGGTCGCGATGCACGGCCGCCTGAAATTCCTCGGCGTCCAGGAGCCTAGTCTCGAAGCGATTTATACCCGCTATTTCGAGAGCCAGCCCGACGAGGCGGTGACGGAGGGTGCGCGTCATGCAGCGTGAAGGCTCGGCATTTTCCGGGCTCGGCGTGGTCATGCTCAAGGAGCTGTCCGACCACCTGACCTCGGTGCGCATGCGCGTGTTGGAATGGCTCGTGGTGCTGGTGGCGCTGGCGGCGCTCTACGGTGCGATCCAGCAGATCAAGGATACCACCGCCGAGGATCCGTTCCTGTTCCTGCGGCTGTTCACCACCTCGCGCGATCCGCTGCCTTCCTTCGTCTCGTTCCTGTCGTTTCTGGTTCCGCTGATGGCGATCGGGCTTG
>JASHOX010000085.1 GCA_030038415.1 Xanthobacteraceae bacterium | reverse complement strand
TATCGGCGCTATCCGGTGCCCGACGTCTTCGCCAAAACCCGGTGGAAATGGTCGGTCGACGAAATCCGCGCCTTTCAGAACGAGCAATTCCTCGATCTGATGAAGACTGGATGGCGCAACGGCTTCTATAAAAGGCGCTGGAAGGCGGTCGGCCTGGAGCCCGGCGATATCAACAGCATCGACGATATCGTCAAGCTGCCGACATTCGATTCCGCCGATATCAAAAAGGACCAGGAAGAAAATCCGCCGTTCGGCCTGATCAACGGCAATGTCGATGAGATACTCAAAACGCAGCCGCTGAAGCTGCAAACGAGCGGCGGCACCACCGGCAAGCCGCGGCCAACGCTCTATGCCCCGCTCGAATGGGAGCTCAATGGCCTGACCCATGCGCGCGTCCTCTATATCTGCGGCGTGCGGCCGGGCGACCGCGTGCAAATTCCGCACACTTGCTCGCTCGGCAACGCGGGCTGGTGCTGTTACAAGGCCTGCCACGATTATCTCGGAGCGCTGCCGCTGACCACCGGGACCGGCGCGGTCACGGCGTCGCGACGGCAGATCGAGATCGCGCAGGAATGGGGTACCAATGTCTGGTACGTGCGCCCCGAATACGCCACCCAGCTCGCCAAGGTGGCGCGCGACGAGCTCAAATTCGACGTGCGCGATCTGAAAACCAAATTCCTCGGTTGCGGCCTCGGACCCGACACCGAGAACACGTTCCGCAATCAGCTTCAGGATTTGTGGGGCTGCAAGGTCTACGACATGTACGGCACCCACGAGATGGGCATGGGCGCCTTCGAGTGCCAATACCAGAACGGCATGCATTTCCACGAAGACTCGACCTTCTTCGAGATCGTCGGCGTCGAGGACAATAAGCCCGTGACAAACGGCGAGATCGGCAACATGGTATGCACGATCCTGCATCGCCGCCAGCAACCGATGATCCGCTTCAATCTGCGCGACCTCACCCGCATCGTCGCCACGGACGCTTGCGAATGCGGCAGCCGCTTCCGCCGCATGCAGAAAATGCTCGGCCGCAGCGACACCATGGTGCGCATCCGCGGCGTCAGCATCTGGCCACAGGCCTGCCTGCCGGCGATCAAAAGCGACAATCGCACCACCGGCGAGTGGCTGTGCATCGCCGAGCGCAAGGTGACCGATGGCGTCGTGCGCGACGAGATGACAGTGAAGGTCGAGGTGCGTGATGACGCGCCCGGCTGGGACGGCCTGAAGGAGCACATCGAGAAGCGGCTGCATTCCGATCTCGGGCTCAAGCTCAATATCGAACTGGTGCCGGAGGACGCACTGATCGAGTGGTCGAACCGCGGCCGCGAAGGCAAGCCGAAGCGTATTCTCGATCAGCGCTACGATAAGAAGTGAAATTCCGTGCGTTATTTCGATTGCCATTCGCATTTTTCGACGCGCGCCGGGCTGCATCACCGCACCGCCGAGGAGCTCGCCAATGCCGAGCGGATATTCCGGCGCAAGCGCACGTTCCAAACCGAGGCGGAGATGGCCGACGGCTTCCGGCAGCGCCAGGTCCGCAGCATCCTCGACATCTACCGCACTTGGCGGATGACGGACGAAGACGAAATCCGCGCCTCGAACGATTATGCGACCGGATTCGCCCGCGACCATCGCGACGTGGTCTACGGCAACTGGCTCGCCGCCAATCCGATCATGAAGGATTTCTGGCTGAAGGAATACGCGCGGCTTGCCGCGACGAATTGCGGTTTCGTCGGCTTTTGCCAGAGCCAGAACAGTTTGCGGTTTCCGCCCAGCGATCCGATCTGGGACCCGTTCTATAAGCTGTCGATCGAGGCCGACGTTCCGGTGCTGTTGATGACCGGCCTCACCGGCATCGGCCAGGGCATGCCTGGCGGCATGGGAGTCGTCCTTGAGGACGGCCATCCGCGCCACGTCGATATCGTGGCGGCGCGATTTCCCGAATTGAAAATCCTCGCCGGCCGGCCGGCATGGCCGTGGCAGGACGACATGATCGCCATCCTGTTGCACAAAGCTAATGTCCGTTACGAACTGCACGGTTGGTCGCCGAAATATTTCACGCCGGCCTTAAAAAAGGAAATCGGCGGCCGGCTGCAGGACCGCGTCATGTTCGGCTGGGACTGGCCGACACTGACCCACGAGCGCCTTGTCGACGATTGGCGCTCGCTCGGCTATTCCGAAGAAGTCTACCAGAAGGTCTTCTACCGCAACGCCGAGGCGTTCTTCCCCGGCGCAGCACCGAAATAATAATGAGCAGATTCATGCAAGAGGCAAGCGCGCTTGCGGCAAAGCTCCGGCAGATGGCCGCCGCCGACACGGTGACGCCGGCCGCCCTTGCCGCTTTGGTGGTCGACGTCTTCACGCATTGCGGCGTGCCGCAGCACGACGCCGAGATCGGCGCCGAAGTCGCGCTCTGGGCGCAGACCCACGGCTCGGATTCGCACGGCGTCGTTCACCTGCCGCTTTATACGCGCGGGCTTCTTGACGGCACCATCAAAAGCAATCCGACGATTGCGACCACGCAGCCCCTGCCCTGCTCCGCCGTGATGGACGCCGATCACGCGCTCGGCCTGGTGGCGAGCCGGCGCGCGATGGATCTCGCGATCGACCTCGCCAAAACCTATGGCGTCGGCGCGGTCGCGGTCCGCAACTCCAGCCATTTCGGCGCCGCCGGCTATTATGTCGACCACGCCGCGGCGCAGGGCCTGATCGGTTTGGCCTTCACCAATGCCAGCCCAGCGATCGCACCGACCGGCGGCACCGAAGGCCTGTTCGGCACCAATCCGATCGGCGTCGGCTTCCCGCTGCACGATGCCGAACCGATCATCGCCGATATGGCAACCGCAATGGTGGCGCGCTCCCGCATCCGCCACATGCTCGCGGCCGGACAAAAGAGCATTCCGGAAGGCTGGGCGCTCGATCCGACCGGCCGGCCGACCACCGACCCCGCCGAGGCGGTGAAAGGCTCGGTGCTGCCGATCGGCGGTCCGAAGGGTTATGCGCTGTCGCTGATGGTCGAAGTCTTGTGCAGCGCGCTGTCCGACGGCAAGCCGGGCTTCCAGGTCACTTACGAGAACGTGGTCAAGCGGTCGAGCAACATCTGCCACTTCTTTCTTGTGCTCAACCCGCGGGGTTTCGCCGGCACACAAGCCTACGACACGCGCATGGCGCATATCGCCGGCATGGTCGGCCAAGCGAAGCCGATGGCAGGCGCCGAGCCGCCGCGGCTTCCCGGCGCCCGCGGCCACGCGGTCAAGCGCCAGGTCGCGGCCGCAGGCATCGCCATGTTCGATAATTTGCGCGCGGCGCTTAAGAACGTCGCCGGGATGATCGAGGCCCCGTGACGTCTACGCCGCGTTCAGCGGAACAAAAGATGCTCGATGGTCAGCGAGACTGCCGGCACGTAAGTGACGATCTGCAGCGCGATGATCGCCAGGATCACGAACGGCACTAAGCCCTTATAGAGCGTTTCCGACGGCGTCTTGAACAGCGCCTGGATGACGAAAATGTTCAA
This sequence comes from Xanthobacteraceae bacterium, assembly GCA_030038415.1. Classification (GTDB taxonomy): domain Bacteria; phylum Pseudomonadota; class Alphaproteobacteria; order Rhizobiales; family Xanthobacteraceae; genus BOG-931. The sequence goes on along the minus strand of JASHOX010000085.1, from coordinate 14,054 downwards.
TCCGAATGGCGGATGGAACGTGCCGATCGTCAGGTTCATCACCACGATGACGCCAAAATGGATCGGGTCGACGCCAAGCGAGGCGGCAACCGGCGCCAGAAGCGGCGCCAGCATGATCAGGCCCGAGGCCGGATCGAGAAAGCAGCCGATAAACAGGAGGAACAGGTTGATGACCAGCAACACGATCCAGCGCTCGGAGTGCAGGCTGGTAATCACGGTGACGAGCGCCTGCGCGATGCCGCTGATCGTCAACAGCCACGAATACAGGCCTGCCACCGCGACGATGATGAAAATCAGCCCTGTAAGATACATCGCCCGCGCCGCGGTCTCGAATATGTCGGCGAGCGTGACCTCACGATAGATGAAATAGCTTACGACGATGGCATAGACACTGGCGACACCGGCTGCCTCCGTCGGCGAGAATACGCCGGAATAGATGCCACCAATGATCACGACAATGGCGCCCAGCGACCAGATGCCGTCGCGCGTCGAATGCACCAGTTCCTTGACTGAAAACCGCCCAGTGTCCGGGATGCCAGCCTTGACCGAGTAATAATAGATGTAGGCGCCGAAGAAGCTCGCCAGCAGAATGCACGGGCCGATGCCAGCGGTCCAGAGCTGAACGATCGAGGTATCCGAGGCGATGCCGTAGATGATCATCGCGATCGACGGCGGGATCAGATTGTCGAGCGCGCCTTCGGACGTGATCAAGGCCGCCGCGAAGCCCTCGCTGTAGCCCACCTCGCGCATTTTCGGATAGGTCAGCGTGCCGATCGCGGCGGTTGCCGCGGTGGTCACCCCCGAAGTCGCGCCGAACAGCGCGGCAAAGCCGAGCGAGGTGAAAGGAACGCTGGCGCGAAAGCCGCCGATCAAGGAGCCAACGAAGCGCAACAGCCGCACTGAAATGCCGCCGCGCGACATCAGGCTGCCGGCAAAAACGAAAAATGGCACGGCCAACAGCGCGTATTTATTGAGGCTGTTGAAGAGGTCCTGCGCCACCACGGTCATCGGAATATCGTAGAAACCGATCAGGACCACGAGCGAAGTGACCAACAGCAGCAGAAAAATCGGAAAGCCGAGCAGCAGCAGCACGAACGGCAGGATCGCCATTACCCAATACATGGCCGCGCCCCGCTCAATCGAATTTTCCGGAAATGTACGACGGCAGCCGCACGATCGCCGCCGCCGCGATGAAGCTGAAGCCGAACAGCAGCGCCGAGTGCGGGATGACCAAAGGAATATTGGTGCCCGCCGTGACGCCGTGGGTCAGATAGTGCAGCTTGACCACCGCCCATGACTGCATCGCCGTGTAAACGGCGCAGACGATCAGCGCGATCGCGATGGCTATCCTGATGATGAGCTGAAGGCCGGCCGGCATCCGGGAATAGAGCAGGTCCATATTCAGGTGAGCGCCGCGATAGGTGATGGTGCCGACCACCAGAAAGACGATCCAGATCACGGTAAAGGTCAGCGCCTCTTCCGCCCAAAATACCGGCATGCCGAAGACGTAGCGGCCGATCACGTTGACGAAGTTCAGCACGACGGCGATCAGGAACAGCGTGCCGGATAAGACGTGCGGAACTCTGACGAAAACGAACTCTTCGATCTGCCGTAGCCGCGACAGCGGCTTTGCGTCCGACATTTCACCACCCTCGCAGCCGGCGCGCGCGAACCGTCATCCCGTCACGCGTGACGGCGCCGCCACTATTCGCCCCGGCCGGATTTAGCTGAAGCGCTCCGCGGCTGCGGCAACGCTCCAGCCCGTTTTGCATCGCAAGCTTATTGATACTTCGCCGCCAGCGCCTCGGTCTTATCGTAGAACGCCTTGAGCACCGGATCGTCCTTGGTTACCTCGGCGCCGATCGGCTTCAGCCGCTTCTCCAGCTCCGCCTGCTCGGCCGAGGACAGATGCACGATCTCGCCGCCGCGCTGCAGCCATACCTGGCGCAGTTGCGCGACCTCGTCGATCGCGGTCTGCCGCGCCCAGGGCTGCAGCTTGCGCGCCTCGTCGACGATGGTCTTGCTCAAATCCGGCGGCAGCTTGTCGAGCCACGGCTTGCTCATGGCGCCAAACGAGACCAACAGCGTGTCGTGGGTTTCCAGCAGAACCTTGCCGACGTTCTGCAGGTTGAAATTGGTGAAGATCGACATCCCGCTCATGGTGCCGTCGATCACGCCGTTCTGCAGCGAAGTGATCATTTCGGGCAAGCCCATCGGCACCGCAGTGGCGCCGAGCGCGGCCATGCGCGCGCGTTCGGCCGGCGTCGCATTGACCCGCAGCTTCATGCCCTTGAAATCTTCCAGCGTCCGCAGTGGCTTCTTGACGCCGAAATAAAGCGACTCTGCCGCTACCGCGAGATTGACGCCGACCAGGCCTTTGCTCTCGGCCATTTTCAGCACGTAGGCGTTGTAGTCGGGATCGGCAAGCACTTTGTTGGCCTGCTCGGTGCTCTTAAACAGGAACGGAATGCTGAAAACACCGAAGCGCGGATCAACACCAGTAAAGAAGTCGGCGGGATTCTCGTAAGCCTCAATGGTGCCGAGCTGCAAGCCTTCGATCATCGCCGACGGGCTGCCGAGCTGGCCGCCCGGGAAGACCTGCACCTCGACGCGACCATTGGTCGCTTGCGGCAGCACCTCGGCGAGCTTGTGGCCGAACTTCTCCTGCATGTCGCCGCGCGTGACGACCGCCCATTTCAGCACGTATTGCGCCGCCGAAACGGCCTTGGGCACAACCGCAAACGCTAGCGGTACCCCCAAGGCAAACGGCAACAGAGCAAGCAGAACGCGATGTCGCATAATAGCCTCCCCAGTCGCGGTGATTTTCCGCGCTTGTTTCTTTTATGCTCGCCGCCTGCGCAAATCGACGGTGGCGTTGACGGCGACACAGTATCCCAGCACAGAATGCTGTCAATTATAGTGCGACAAGAGTGCGAGGCACTGATCATAACCGCGCGTTGTGCGGATCAGGGAGTACATCATGAAAATTGGAATTGTCGGGTTGGGTCGGATGGGCGCGGCGATATCGTGGCGCTTGTGTCAGCAGGGCTTTGACGTCGCAGGCTGGGATCACAACGCTGACGTCAACCGCGCACTAGCGGCTGGTGGACTGCGGATCGCCGCCAATCCTCGCGAGATTGCCGCCCACGCCGAAATCGTGATCTCCATCGTCACCGAGGATCACGGCGTACGGCGCATCTTCAACGGGCTGGACGGTTTCCTCAGTGGCGACGTCAAGGGCAAGCTGTTCATCGAGATGAGTACACTGCAGCCGATGACCGGCCGCGAGCTGGCGCCGCTGGTCGACGCTAAGGGTGCGCGGCTCATTGACTCTCCCGTGCTCGGCACCATCCCGCAAGTGCGCGACGGTAAGCTGTTCGCCATGGTCGGCGGCCGCGCTGAAGATCTCGAACGGGCGCGCCCGGTGCTGGAAAAAATGACGCGCCGTATCGTCCATATGGGACCGAACGGCGCCGGCTACGCAATGAAGCTCGCCGTCAATCTCGGTCTCGGCGCCTATATCCAGGCGGTGTCGGAATCGCTGGCGCTCGGCTTGAAACAGGGCCTGACGCTCGAGCAGATGCTTGATGTCCTGCAGGAGGCGCCCTATGCCAGCGGTTGGCTCAAGAGCAAGCTCGATGTGCTCAAAGGCGCGCCAGCCGAGATGACGCTCGACATCCGCACCTTGCGCAAGGATTTGATGTCGGCGGTGGCGACCGGCGCGCTCACCGGCGTGCCGATGCCGCTGTCGGCGGCGACGCTGGTCGCGCTTTCGGCCGCGGTGGCCGACGATTACGGCAATGGCGATTTGGCCGAACTGCCGAAATTCCTGCGTGAGGCGATGCTGCAGAATTTCGCTTAACGCGAAAACTGAACCGCTTTGCTGCGCCGGCTCGGCGAAAACCGTCATCGCCGCTGGTTACCCAATTTGACCGTGCGCGCAGACCGAAAGCCCAGCCGGCGGACGGATGTGGCGCGTGGCCCGTCTGTAGCCTTACGCCGGCTAGTCTGCGATGATGGGTCCACTGTGGGGTGCCGCCCACCTGGCTGTAATAGAATTACCCCAACGGAGCAGGGAGGAAGTTATGACCATCGCACGGGGATCGCGAGCCAATCGCGCCGACAAGGCTGACAAGGTCGACAAGCAACGCCGTAAACTTCTAAAACTCGCCGCGGCCGGCGGCGCCGGCGTCATGACATCGCCATGGACGTTTCAGTCCTCGCGCGCCGCACCCAAGACCATCAAAATCGGGCAGATCACGCCGGAAACGGGCCCGATTGCCGCATTCGGCGAGCCCTCGAAGTGGGTTGCCGACGAGGTGAGCAAGTTTTTGGGTGACGGTATCGTCGTCGCCGGCGAGAAGCATCGCGTCGAAATCCTCAACCGCGACAGCCAATCGAACCCGAACCGGGCCTCGGAAGTAGCGGCGCAACTCATCAATAATGACCGGGTCGACATCATGATCGCCTCATCAACGGGCGACACGACCAATCCGGTCGCCGACCAATGCGAACTCGCCGGCGTGCCATGCATCACTTCGGACGATCCATGGCAATCCTGGTTCTTCGGCCGCAAGGGCGACCCGAAGAAGGGCTTCGAGTGGACTTACCACTTCTTCTGGGGCTTCGACATGGTCGCCAATATGTTCGCCGAGATGTGGCTGACATTGCCGACCAACAAGATTGCCGGCGTGATGCTGACCAACGATCCCGACGGAATCGCGGCCAGCAATCCCGAGCACGGCCTGCCGGCGACGATCAAGAGTCACGGTTTCGACGTGCATTACCTCGGCCTTTATCCGCCGCTGTCCGACGACTTCACGGCGCAGATCGGCCAATTGAAGAGCATGAACGCCGACATCGCCTGCGGTATCTTCAACCCGCCGCAATTCGCGATTTTCTGGACGCAATGCGCGCAGCAGGGCTTTCAGCCGAAGATCGTGACGCCGCCCAAGGCGCTGTTGTTCCCGACCGCCGTCGAGGCGCTGGGCGATCGTGGCGCCGGCATGTCAACGGAAGTGTGGTGGTCGCATCACCATCCGTTCAAATCGGGCCTGACCGGCCAGACCGCGCAGCAATACTGTGATGCCTACGAGAAGGCGAGCGGCAAGCAGTGGACCCAGCCGCTCGGCTTCAAGCACGCCAATCTCGAAGTCGCGATCGACGCGCTCAAGCGCGCCAAGAAGCTCAATGCCGCCTCGATCCGCGACGCCATTGCCCAGACCGACTACCAGTCGATCGTCGGTCCCATCACCTGGAAAGGCGGTCCGACCAATCCGGTGCCGAATGTCTGCACGACGCCGATCGTCGGCGGTCAGTGGGAGAAGGGCACCAAGTGGAAATACGATCTGAACATCGTATTCAACGGGACCGCACCGCAGATCCCGGTCGACCGACCGTTCTCCGCAATTTCCTATTCCTGATGCGGTTAAGGGCGAACTGGAAGTGTAAGTCATAGCAAAACAAAGAGCGCCCGCCGCGCCGCGAGTGCGGCGGTCGCAGCTAAAAGTCCTTCATGGCAGCCCTTCTCCAGCTTCAGGCGGTGTCGAAGCATTACGGCGCGCTCAAAGCCGTTGATGACGTCAACGTGGCCGTCGCCGCAGGCGAAGCCTTGGCCGTGATCGGGCCCAACGGCGCCGGCAAAACGACCTTGTTCAATCTGATCACCGGCGATTCCGCTCCGACCAGAGGACGCATCGAATACGGCGGGCTGGATGTGACCGCAATGCCGCCGCACGCGCGATCGCGTCTGGGCATCGGCCGCTCCTACCAAATTCCGCATCCGTTCGCGAATATGAGCGTATTCGAGAATCTTCTGGTCGGCGCCATTTTCGGCGGCGGCGCTAGCGAACGGGAAAGCTACAAGCGTTGCAGCGAAGTGCTCAAAATCACCGGACTTTACGACAAGGCCAATTTGCCGGCGCGTACGCTGACGCTGTTGCAACGCAAACGGCTGGAGATGGCGCGGGCGCTCGCGATGCAGCCCAAGCTGCTGTTGCTCGATGAGATCGCCGGCGGGCTGACCGAGTACGAGTGCGCCGAGTTGGTGAAGACCATCAAGGAAATTCACGGCCGCGGCACCACTATCGTGTGGATTGAGCATATCGTGCACGCGCTGGTTTCAGTGGCGAGCCGGCTGATCGTCATGGATTTCGGCCAAGTTCTGGCCGAGGGCGATCCGCACGAGGTGATGGCGAATCCGCGCGTGCGCGAAGTCTATATGGGCATACCAGTGTCATGACGCTGTTGCGCACGCACAACCTCTCCGCGTTCTACGGCGACTTCCAGGCGCTGTTCGGCATCGACGTGGCGGTCGAACAAGACGAGACGGTTGCGATTATCGGCGCCAATGGCGCCGGCAAGACCACGCTGTTGCGCGCAATTGCCGGCGCGTTGGCGACTGCGCCGGAGACGGTGCTGTTGGACGGTGAGCCGATCGGACACAAAACGCCGCACGAAATCGTGCGATTGGGCATCGCCATGGTGCCGGAAGGACGGCGGCTGTTTTCCAGCCTATCGGTGGAGGAGAACCTCCTGCTCGGCACCCACAGCAACCGCGCCGGGCCGTGGAATCTGAGACGCGTGTATGAGCTGTTCCCGCGGCTGCATGAATTACGCCGGCTGCCGGCGACGTCTCTCTCGGGCGGTCAGCAGCAAATGGCCGCGGTGGGGCGTGCCTTGATGTCCAATCCGCGGCTGTTGCTCTGCGACGAGCTCTCATTGGGTCTGGCGCCGATCGTCATCCGCGACATCTACCAATGCCTCGGCGCCATCACGGCCGAGGGCACTACCGTCGTGCTGGTGGAACAGGACATTAATCGCGCGCTCGACGCCTCGACCCGCTTCTACTGCCTTCAGGAAGGCCGCCTTGCGCTGAGCGCGCCGACCAAAAATTTCGACCGCGCGGCGCTGACCGCGGCTTATTTCGGCATGTAGACGGACGGCCGTGATGCAATGGCTCAACATCCTCATTCAGGGCAGCTTGCTCGGCGGCATCTACGCGCTGTTCGCGATCGGCCTGTCGATGTCGTTCGGCATCATGCGGCTCGTCAACATCGCCCATGGCGATTTCATTGTGCTCTCCGGCTACGTCGCACTGGTCGTCACGCAGGCTACCGGGCTTGACCCGTTCTCAAGCCTGGCGATCGTGGTGCCGGTGATGTTTGCATTAGGCTACGTGCTGCAGCGCGGCCTGTTGAATCAGACGCTCAGCGGCGGACTGTTGCCGCCGCTTCTCGTCACCTTCGGCATTTCGATCATCATCCAGAACGGCCTGTTGCAGGGTTTTGGCGCCTACGACCACCGGCTTCAGGAAGGCGCCATCGAGACCGCGAGTCTGCATTTGCCTGGCGGTATCGATGTCGGCGTGTATCCGCTCTTGGTTTTCGCGGTTGCGGTCTTCGCCATAGCCAGCCTGCAGTTCTTGTTCTATCGCACCGGCGTCGGCCGCGCTTTTCGCGCGGTCTCCGACGATGCTAACACCGCCGAGCTGATGGGCATCGACAATCGCAAGCTCTACGCGCTGGCGCTCGGCATCGCCATGATCTTCACCGCCATCGCCGGTGTGCTGTTCGGCATCCGCACCATCTTCGATCCCGCCGCCGGACCGATCCGGCTGATTCTCGCCTTCGAGGCGGTGATCATCGGCGGCCTCGGCAGCATGTGGGGCACGCTGATTGGCGGCATGGTGCTGGGCATCGCTCAATCCGTCGGCGCCGCACTCGATCCGACGTGGCAAATCCTTGCCGGGCACTTGGCGTTTCTGGCCATTCTGATCCTCCGCCCGAACGGGCTGTTTCCGCGCACGAGGGACTGATATGGCTGATCATGTGGCTGGTGATGTGGCCGGTCAGTCGGCGGCCGATTCGGCTCCCGTCCACGTCGAGCGTGCCACCAAGGCGAGCCGCATCTTCGCGGTTTTGGCCGCAGTCGTGTTGGCCGCGCTGATCTCGTTGCCGTGGTGGGGCGACATCGGCTGGATGCGGCTTATCGCCGAGATGGCCTACTATGTAGCACTGGCGCAGCTGTGGAATCTGCTTGCCGGCTATGCCGGCTTGGTGTCCGTCGGCCAACAGGCCTATGTTGGGCTCGGCGGATATATGCTGTTCTATCTGACCGGCGTCTGGAACGTGAATGTCTACCTTGCTTTGCTGCTCGCTGGTCCGTTCGCGGGGCTGATGTCGATCCCCGTTTCGTTTGCGGTGTTTCGGCTGCGCGGCGCTTATTTCGCCATCGGTACCTGGGTGGTGTCCGAAGTCTTTTCCCTCTTCGCCAGTCTCATCCTGGTGCTCGGCGCCGGCTCCGGGCTGTCGCTGACCGTTCCGATCTTGCAGGAAATCTCCCCCGACCGCGATGTGCGCGGTACGATGCTGTATCTGATGACGCTGACGATGTCGCTGTTCGTGTTCGCCATCGTCTATCTGCTGTTGCGCTCGCGTCACGGCTTGGCGCTGACCGCGATACGCGATTCCGAGCCAGCTTCCGCGAGCCTCGGTGTCAACACCTTCCGCACCAAATTCATTATCTACGTGGCGACCGCCGCCTGCACGGGCTTGATCGGCGGATTGATCTTTTTGCAAAAACTGCGGATCTCGCCCGAGGCCGGCTTCAGCATCAACGACTGGACCGTGGTGGTCATCTTCATGGTCGTCATCGGCGGCATCGGCACGCTTGAGGGACCATTCATCGGCATGCTGGTTTATATCGCGCTGCGCGAGTTCTTGGCCGATTACGGCACCTACTATTTGATTTTGCTGGGCCTTCTTGCCATCGCCATCATGTTGAAGGCGCCGATGGGGATTTGGGGCTGGGTCATCCACCGCTACGACTTGCAACTGTTTCCCGTAGGCCGCCGGCTCAAGCTTGAGTCGGCGGACGATGCGTCCAAGCGATAGGAGCACCGATATGCCACCCTCCCCGTCGCCCGCGCCAAATATGACTGCGCAACAGATCGTCGAACGGGCGCGCGCGCTGGCGCCGCAGTTCGCCGAGCGCGCCCAGGCGGCGGAAGAAGCGCGGCGAATTCCTCCGCAATCGGTGAAGGAGATGCTGGATGCCGGTTTCGCCCGCATCCTGCTGCCGCGCGACATCGGCGGCTACGGTCTCGGATTCGACACCTGGTACGAAGTGACGCGAGAACTCAGCAAGGCCGATGCGTCGCACGGCTGGTGCGCCGGCCTGATCATTCACCACGCCCACTTGATCGCGCAGTATCCGCAGGCGGGCCAGAAGACCGTTTGGACTGAAAACCTCGATGTGCCGATCGCGGCTTCGTTCGCCCCGAGCGTGAAAGCCGTGGCGGAGAACGGCGGCTATCGCATTTCCAGCGCCGGCTCGCCCTTTGCCAGCGGGGTCGATCATTGCTCCTGGGTCATGCTCGGCGGCATGACACAAGACGGGCCGGCTTCGGAATGGAAATTCTTCCTGGTACCGCCCGGAGAATACACCATCCGCGACACCTGGTTCACTGCCGGCATGCGCGGCACCGGCAGCAAAACCATCGTCGTCGCCGATGCTTTCGTGCCGGAAAGCCGCGTGTTGCGGCTGACGGATTTGCGTGACGGCAAGACTCCGGGCGGCGCCGTCCATGGCGGCGTCATTTTTCGCACGCCGTTTTTCTATTATGCGCCGATTTCGTTCGCGACGCCGATGCTCGGCGCAGCTCAGGGTGCCTATGACATGTTCCGCGAATGGACCAAGACGCGGAAGACGCAGGACGGCCGGCCACTTGCCGAACAGGTTTCGGTCCAGGTGCGGATGGCGCGGGCGGCGAGCGACATTGACGCGGCCGAACTGTTATTGCGCCGCGCGGTGGGAGTGACCGAAGCGCCGGAGGCCTATTCGCCGCAGCTTCTGGCGCGCTCGGTGCGCGATTACGCCCGCATTTCCGAGCTCATGATCGGCGCCATCGACACGCTCGTTGCCTTGAGTGGCACGGCGGGATTTGCCTCGTCGCATCCGCTGCAACGGGCTTGGCGCGACATTCACTTCATGTCGATGCATATCAGCCTGAACGTCGAAACCAATTTCGCGCATTACGGCCGTCTGCAGCTCGGCCTCGGCCCCGAGCCGACCGGACGTTATTTTTGATCCGGCGGGCTCACCGTAATCCCGTTTGCTGCACCAACGGATAGACTCGGTTCTTGAACCAGTGCTGATCTTCTATGTAGCGCGGCCAGTTCAAGAGCGTGCCGTCAAGACCCATTTTCGACATGCGGACAAGTCCGTCCGCGATCTGCTCCGGCGTGCCGATCAGCGGATAGCCGCCCCAGCCGGCGATGAAATGCTTCTTCATTTCGGCAAGCACGTCCGAGGGTAGTGTCTTGGCATTGGCGATCATGGTATCGACCAAGTTGGTGACCGCCTCCCAGTCGCCCTTCTCCTGGACATAATTGCGGAAATAGTTTTTCGCCTCTTTCTCGGTCTCGCCTTGAACAACGTAGGCATAGCTCCAGACTTGGATTTCGCGGCCATATTCCTTACGCGCGAGATCGCGATAGGAGTCGACCTTGGCCTTGCAATCGTCGAAGTCATGCGAGCCGAACACCACATAGACCATGTCGCAATACTTGGCGGCGAAGTGCTGGCCCTTCTCGGAGCCGCCGGCATTCATCACCGCCGGAAACGGCCGCTGAATCGGCTTCGGCTCCAGATAGCCCTTCTTGATAGTGTAGAAGCGGCCAGTGAAATCAAACGGCTCGTCGCGCGTCCAAAGCTCCTTCATGATATGCAGCCACTCGGCGGCGCAATCGTAGCGATCGTTGTGCTCCAACAGCGGCGAGCCGAACATTTCGATCTCCGGCCGGTTCCAGCCGGTGACGATGTTGAGCGCGAAACGGCCGCCGGTGACGTGATCGATGGTTGTAGCCTGCTTCGCCGCCATCACCGGGTGAATTGTCGGCACATGCGAGGTGGCGAAGATGCCGGAATAGTGCGTCGAGGCGCCGATCGCCGAGGCCCAGGAAAAGCACTCGAAGCCCGGACCGTTGAAATTGGTCACGCCGCCAAAGCCGTGCCAGCGCCCGATCGGGACCAACGCTTCAAATTCCATGGCTTCGGACGTCTTGGCCAGTTCCAGCGTATTCGGCCAATTAATCTCAAGCACGCCGTCGATGGTCGAGATCGCGCAGCCGCGGTCGAGATTGGTGCCGAAGGTGCCGAGCTTGAGCTTGCGGTCATTGAAGACCGGGTTGGTCGTGCGGCGGTCCCGCCGCGCGCTCACAATCGCATCCATGGCATTCCTCCCGGACAGGGCTGCAAGCTTAGCCACGGCAAGGCTGCGGTGGCAATCGCCTCGCGATCATGCAAGAAATATCGTCTGCGCGAATGGAGCCGGTCATGTCGATCTTCGCCGTGAACTATCTGTGCCGCGAGGTGTTGCGCGATCATGCCTTCCGCGCCGCCATGAAGGCCGATCCGGCCAAGGCATTGGCGCCGCTCGATCTGACCGACGAGGAGCGACGCGCGCTCATCGCCGGCGACGTCGGCACGCTGTTTCGGATGGGCGTCAACGGCTTTCTAATGGGCTACCTGGCCCGCTTCGAAGTCTGCGGGCTGAACGTGCAGACCTACAATGAGCGCATGCGCGCAGTGAAGGTCGACGAGATCGGCCAGCCGCTGGCGTAAAGCTGAGCGGCGGCTAACGGGAGGATAATACATGGCGCAAATCGTTGCCGGCTTTGGCGTGCCGCACACGCCGATTTTTCCGCATTTCGTCAAACGCGACGGCCCCGATTGCGAAATCGCCAAATTGTTCGGCGCCCAGAAGGAGCAACTTGCTGCCACCCGGCCCGATCTCATTGTGATGTTCGACACCGATCATCTCAACACGTTCTTTCTCAACGATCTGCCGATATTCGCCATCGGCATCGACAACAGTTTCGCGGCACCGAACGACGAGCCGCGCGACGTGCCGAACTACACGGTGAAGTCCCTGCCCGCTCTCGCCGCACACATTCGCGCCGCCGCGATCGGTGCCGGCTATGACGTCGGTATGACGCAGAATTTCTCGGTCGATCATTCGATCACGGTGCCGCTACACTTTCTGACGCCCGACATGCAAATTCCGGTCATCCCGTTCTTTGTCAGCGGCCACGTGCCGCCGCTGCCGTCGGCACGACGCTGTCACGAGCTCGGCAAGGCGGTCGCCCGCGCCGTCGAAGCCTGGCGAGAGCCGCTGCGCGTCGTCATCATGGGCTCCGGCAGCTTTTCGCTCGAAGTTGGCGGACCGCGCATGGCGCCCGGCCGTTCCGACGGCGTGCCTGATCCGGATTGGGCGCTGCGCGTGATCAAGTCGCTGGAGGAGCAGCAAATCGACCGGCTGATCGACGAAGCGACGCAGCATCAGATGCTGAAAGCCGGCAATGTCGGCGGCGAATTGCTAAACTGGATCGCCATGCTCGGCGCCATCGGCGACCGTAAACCGACTTATGTCGCGCCGCAGATGCAGAACGGCCACGCCTATGGCGTCTGGCGCTGGAATTAAATCGCTTCGACGATCGTAGGCACACCGTCCGGCGCCGCGGATTCCTCGCTATCGCGCAGCAAGAAATCGCGACCAAGGTCGTCGAAGCGTGGGCAGCCGATGAGGCCCAAATTGGTGTCGACTTCTTCGCGCAAAATAGCGAGTGCCCGGGCCGCGCCGGCCAAGCCCGCGGCAGCGACGCCGTAAAGCGTCGCGCGGCCGACAAAGACGAAATCGGCGCCGAGGCAGCGCGCGACGATGATGTCGGAGCCGCGCCGCACGCCGCTGTCGAGCATCAGGGCGAGCCGGCCGCCGACGGCGGCTTTGATGCGCGGCAGGATTTCGATCGACGCTGGGGCCCGGTCGAGCGCCTTGCCACCGTGATTGGAGATGACGATGCCGTCGACGCCCTGCTCGGCGCAACGCATGGCGTCGGACGGCCGCATGATACCCTTGATGACCAGCTTGCCCGGCCAGGCACGCCGAAAGCTGTCGAGATCGCGCCAAGTCTGGACTGATGGACTCTGCGTGCGAAAAAACCGCGCGACTTCGGCGGCATTGGCGCCGGGCGTTGTATAAGGCGCCCAGGTCTCCATCACCGGCATGCCACCATGGCGGAGATAATCGAACACCCACGGCAGATGGCGCAACGCCTCAAGCAAGTCCAAGGGCGCAAGTTTGGGCGGCAAGCGGAAGCCGTTTCGCATATCGCGCTCGCGTTTCGGCGGCACCGGATTGTCGACGGTGAGCATCAGCGTGCCGAAGCCGGCATCACGCGCGCGACGCAAAAAATCGTCGGAGATTTTCGCATCGCGCGCCGCATAGAGCTGGAACCAAGTATTGGCCGGATTGATCCGCGCCACACGTTCGATCGAGACCATGCTGGCGCCCGACATGACAAACGGCACGTTGGCGTCGGCTGCAGCCTGCGCCAGCATCAGCTCGGCGTCGCGGCGAAAAACTCCGGCGACGCCGGTCGGCGAGATGCCAAATGGACTGGCGTAAGTGTGGCCAAAGAGCGAGGTCGACTGGTCGCGCTGCGACACGCCGACCAGATGGCGCGGCAACAGGCGATAGCGGCGAAATTCTTCTTCGTTGCGAGTGAGGCCGTGCTCGTCTTCGACGCCGCTGGCGATGCCCTCATAGACGACGCGCGGCAAACGCCGTTTGGCCAAGCGCTCGATATCGCCGATGCTTAACGCGTCGCCGATCTTCACGGTTCTGCTCCACCGCCGCTCAAGGCGCCGCCGGCTTCCAAAGCATCCGTCGCATTGGTTGATCGAGCAACGGCCCGACGCGTGCCGCGAATTCCTTGAATTCGGGCCGCACATTGTGCGCCTCCCAAATGGCGCGAGTGAGCCAGCGCGCGCAAATCATGCAGTCGAGCGGATCGGCGTGGCTGCGATTTAGGTCAAAGCGGATATTGCCCCGCATATCGTTGAGATCGCCCCCGATTGCGTTAAGCGTCGCGTCAACGGTGTCGGGCTTCATGCGGAAACGAACCAGTGTGACGTGGCCGACTTCGCCGCGACTGCCGCCGTTTGCGTCGGCATTGGTCAGCGATTGGGTCCAGAACGTCGCTTCCGGTGCG
>JASHOX010000015.1 GCA_030038415.1 Xanthobacteraceae bacterium | reverse complement strand
GCCGAAATTTTTGCCGCCGCATCGGCGAGGCTCGGCACCGCGCCGCCCTCGCCCGCTGCGCCTTGCTGCATCGTATCAGCAGGTGCTGTACCGTCTGCGGCGACAGTCGCATCGGTCGGCGGATTGACCACGTCGACGACGTAGCCCGACTCGTCGCGGAACGTGCGCGTGTCGACATTCGCGGCGAGAATGAAACGGACCAGCGCTGAATTCTGGTCCAATTCGCTGGAGATTTCCTGGACCGTTTTCGGCAACGCCGCCTGGGCGTCGCCCAAATCGAACGTTTCCGGCGAATCGAATTTCAGCACCAGCCGGTCCTTGGCGCGATCGGCCGATACCCCGGTCTCGCTCGGCACAGCGAACACGTAGCGGGTGAAGGTCGGCTGGCTCGCCACATGAACGCGGATCGGCGCGGATTTTTTCGCCTGCACGGCGGCGCGCTGGCGTTCCAGCAGTGTCTCGGCCTCGCGCGCGCGCCGCGCCAATTCGTCAACCACGTCCTGCGGCAATCCCGGCGGCATGCCGCTCCAGTCGGCCGGCAATAAATCGACAAAGAGCTTTTCGCCGGCCGACATCGCATGGATGGTGACGTTCTGCGCCAGCGCCATGCGCACGGCCTTGCCGTCCGGATCGCGCCGCGCCGCGCCGATATAGTCGGGCGCCTGTTCCGCAACGCGATTGACCGCGACATCGACCGGCTGCTTGAAGCTGATGATCAGCACATTGCCGGCCTGGCGCGCCGAGCCGTCGATGTATTCGCCGGCGGTGAACACCAGCCGCGCATAGCCGTCGCTGGTGGTCACGGTGAGCGTCGTCTTGACCGGCGCGGGAGCGGACGGCGCGGCGAGCGATGACGCAGTCAGCGCCACGATCAAACACGCGATGGCGGCGACAGCTTTGCTGCACTGCGCAAGGCGGCGGCGAAGGCCGGGACTTTGGGTGGTGCCACCGCACGCCATGAGGGACTCAAAACTGACTCAACAGAACTCGACCGACAGCCGGGCGGACGCGCCTTCGCGGCCGCTACGTCGTCCCCGCTGCCGGCCACTGTCCCACAATGTAGGTTGTTGTGCTTAATGTCGGCTTAATTCAATGATTACAGGCATTTAAGTAACAGTCCCTATTGCATTTGCAAGCCAGCCGCCCTCGCCGTCAATTTCCGGCGCAGCTCTCCGGGCAGAGCGAGCGGCGAGACGCTTGGCTATGGCGTCGTCGGCTGGCCTTGAATCTTCGGCAGGTTCGCGGCGCTGGCGTCGCCATCCTTGTTCTGCTGCTGCGCCTTATCGGCAAGCTCGACCGTCAGGCGCTGGGCGACGTCTGGCGACATTTGCGCCACGATGTCCGCCATGGTCCGTGGATTGATTTCCGCGGCCACTTCCAGCAACACGTTGGGGTCGAGCCCGTCGAAGATTTTTGCGGCATCGCGCGGCTTCATGTTCTCGTACATGACAACGAGCTCCTTGAGCCGCGCTTTCTCGGCGTCGTTCTTCTGCTGCGTCGCTTGCTTGATCTGCGCCTCGATCTGCTTGAGCTCGGCAAGCTTGGCGTCCATGCGCTTTTCCGCGCTTTGGATCAGGCTTTCGCGAACATCGAGCTCGTGGGCGCGGTTGTCGAGCTCCTCGCGGCGCTGCTGCAACCGCTCGAGGATGGCGCGCTCGGCGCCGGTCGGCAGCGCGGCGCCGTCGGTCGGGATCACCGTGCCGCTCGGCGGCAGCGTCGGCTTGGCATCCTTGCCGGGCGGTGACGGTCCGTTGCCGGCGTCGGTTTTCGCGTTCGGCGCGGTGTTGGCGTTCGCCGGCTCGGTCTTCACCGATCCGGTGATGTCGGAATAGTCGGCGATTTGCGGCCTGACGATCGGAGCGCTCGAGGGCACCACAGCTGCGCCGCTGCCGTCGGGAAAGTTGAACATCTGCTGCGCCCAGGACGACTTCGATCCGGGCGGCACAGTTCCGTCCGGCATCGGGTGAGTGACGGAAACGTCGTCGTCGCCCGACAACGCACCGTTGCGCGCCAAGAGACTCGAACCGTTTAAAGCAATGTCGGCGACCTTGAGCGTCAACAGGCAGACGCTGGCGATCAGCGCGATCGGAATAAGCCGCAGATCGCGGATGTAACGGATCATGCCGCGAGACCATGCACCTTGGTGCGCACCCGCTCGGCGAAGGCTTCCGCCGCGGCGGCCACGGCTTTGGCGTCGGTCCGGCTGATGGTCTGAGTATTGGATTTGACGTCGGACCCGCCATTGCCGCCACTGCCAGCATCCGGCTTGGCAGCGCGCTTGACGTCGCCGTGCCGGACCTCGCCGGACGGTGTCGTCGCATGATCGTTGCCGCGGCCGGCGGTGACGATCTGCGACAGCCGCCCCAGCAGTTCCTTGCCGGCGACGACGCTACGCTCGATCTCGATGGTGACACGCTCGGCCTTGCGCAGTCGCTCGCCCAAACTGGTGTCGCATTCGTGCACGGTGAGCTTCAATCCGCCGATGGCGCGTTCGGCGATTTCGGTCGCGGTGACCAGCTCCGAAATGGTCGCCCGCAGCGATTGTTCGTCAGCCTTCAACAGCTTCAGGCGGCGGTTGAGCATCATGCAATAGCCGATCGTCAGCACCAGCAGGATCGCCACCAGGCCGTCGATGATGATTCCGATGCTGTTTGTCATGGTGCCTCCATCCGATTGCCGGAGCCGGCCGCCGACTCGAACATCGCAAACGTCATGTTCGGCTTGCGCAAGGGCTTGCCGACGCGCACAGCGACGCGGTCGCCGACGCGCCCCATGCGCCCTTCCGTCAGGGTGACGTCGCCGCAGCGCACGATCACCGGCGCGTCCGATTTAAGCTCCAGCATCAGGGTGTCGCCAACATCGAGTTTCATAATCTGCTTTAACGGCAGCCGCGCCTCGTAAAGCACGGCATCGACTGCGATTTCCGCCTGACCGAGCTCGGTGGCCAGATGCCCTTCCCAGTTCGGATCGCGGCCGAACTTTTCACCCATGAACATCTGCAACAGCACGTCGCGGATCGGTTCGATGGTGGCGTAAGGCAGCAGCAACTCGATGGTGCCGCCGCGATCCTCCATGTCGATCCGCAGCCGCACCAGGATGGCCGCGTTCGCCGGGCGCGAAATAGCAGCGAAGCGCGGATTGGTCTCGAGCCGGTCAATGTTGAACTTCACCGGCGACAGCGGTTTGAACGCGAGCTCGGCATCCGCCAGCACGACCTCGATCATGCGCTTGACCAGATTGGTCTCGATCGTGGTGTAGGGCCGGCCTTCGATGCGGATCGCGGTCTGACCGCGCCGGCCGCCGAGCAGCACGTCGATGATCGAATAGATCAGGCTCGAATTGACGGTGACGAGGCCGAAATTGTCCCACTCCTCGGCCTTGAACACGCCGAGGATCGCCGGCAGCGGAATTGAATTGAGGTAGTCGCCGAAGCGCACCGAGGTGATGCGGTCGAGCGACACTTCGACGTTGTCGGAGGTGAAATTACGGAGGCTCGTCGTCATCAGCCGGACCAGCCGGTCGAAGATGATCTCCAGCATCGGCAACCGCTCGTAGGAGACCATCGCCGAATCGATGATCGCGCGGATGCCGGAATTGTCGTTGAGCGAAATGTCGGTGAGGGAAAAGCCGAGCAACGAATC
The DNA here is from genome assembly GCA_030038415.1 of Xanthobacteraceae bacterium. Classification (GTDB taxonomy): domain Bacteria; phylum Pseudomonadota; class Alphaproteobacteria; order Rhizobiales; family Xanthobacteraceae; genus BOG-931. The sequence continues at coordinate 8,775 of JASHOX010000015.1, read as the reverse complement.
GATTTCGTCCTGCGTCAGAACCCGCTCGGCGCCGCCCTTGGTGGTCTGGATGAAATGGCCGTCGTCGACCATGGTCGCCCATTGCGACGCCATGACTTCGCTGGTGCTTTGTCCTTCCGCGGCCGGCGCTTCGGCCGCGGCCGTCGCCGTAGTCGCCGCCGCATTCTGCTCGGCCTCGAGTGCGACGCCCCACTCGGCGGCGAGTGCGTCGTTATCGATTTGATCTTTCGCGGGCATGTCCGGTAAATCTTTAGGCTGCGCCGGTCACTGGACGACGATTTCCTTGAACAGCACCGCGTTGATGTGGTTCGGCGCGATTGCGGCATTGACGCGCCGCGTCAGTTCTTCCTTCAGGCGATAGAGTCCGGCGGAGCCGTCGAGATCGGTCGGCCGCAATTCGCGCAAATAGGTCTGAAAGGTGTCCATGATACGCGGCATCACCGGCTGAATTTGCGCCGAGAGCTCCTGGTCCGGCAATTCAAGCACCACTTTGACTTTCAGATATTGCGTGCGCTCATTGCCGCCGCCGTTCGATAGATTGACCAGAACATCGGGCATATCGAGAAAGACCGGCGGCTTGACTTTGTTGACGGCGGTCGCGGCCTCGGTCTTGTGAGCAAAGAAGAAATAAGCACCGCCGCCGATGCCGCCGATCGCTATCAGTCCGCCCACGGCGATCAGGATGAGTTTGAGCGATAGTTTGCGCTTGGCGGGAGCCTGTTTGCCTTCCTCGCCTTCGGGTTCAGTTTTGTCGTCTTCGGTCTGAGCTTCTTTTGTCGTTGCCATCACCGCTCCCGCTTGCGTGGGGCGCACGCAGCCGGCCGGACAGAACGCAATACCAATGTTGCGAGCGCTACGCGGCGCCGGATGCGGCGCCGTACGTTTTGAAGCTAGGGACGAATGGTTAACAGATACTTGCCGCTGCCGCGGCACCGGGAATTATTTGCCGGGGGCAACGCCGCGTGCGGCCTTTTCTGCCCGCCCCACGACTTCTTGGCGGAGCCTTATGATATTGATTTCTCGTCATTTTCCGTCCTGGCACGGGTTCTGCAATTTGTTCTGGCGCAATCGGCGCTGGGAAGCGGCTTGGGAGAGCGGCTTAAGCGCGCAGCCGAAGATGCCGCGGACCGGCAGCTTCGTTGGACCAGGGGAGAGTACCGATGGAGAACACCCTTCTCGTCGGCCTGTCGCGGCAGATGGCGCTCACACATGAACTCGACGTCATTGCCAACAACATCGCGAACATCAACACCACGGGTTACAAGGCCGACAACGCGATGTTCGAGGAATACCTCATGCCGCGCGCCAGCGATCAAACTTTCATCGGCCAAGATCGGCGCATCAGATACGTCGAAGACCGCGGGACCTGGATCGACATGAGCCAAGGGGCGATCCAGCAGACGGGCAATCCGCTCGACGTCGCCATCAATGGCAGCGGCTACCTTGTCGTGCAGACGCCGAACGGACAGCAGCGCTATACGCGCAATGGCGCGCTTTCGATCAATGGCGCCGGCCAGCTTGTCACCAGCGACGGCGATCAGGTGATCGGCAATTCCGGCCCGATCACCTTTCAGTCCACCGATCATGACGTGACCATCAGCCGGACCGGCATCATCACCGTGCGCGAGGGCAATAGCACGGCCGATTCCCAGCGCGGCAGTCTTCAACTCGCCAACTTCGCCCAGCCGTGGCTTCTACAGAAGGGCGGCGGCTCGACCTTCGAGGCGCCCGCCGGGGTCACCCCGGATCCGGCGCCGGCAAGTACCTATGTGGTTCAGGGCGCGATCGAAAAATCGAACGTGAACGGTGTCTCCGCCATGGCGCGGCTGATCGAGATCACCCGCAGTTACACCGATATCGCCAATGTTCTTCAGCAGCAGAGCGACGAGCGGCGCAGCGCGCTGTCGCAGCTGTCGCAGACGCCGAGCTCGTAAGTTGTAAGGTCGGGGAGACCACAGGATGCGTGCGCTTGATACTGCTGCGACCGGGATGGCGGCCATGGACCTTCAAGTCCAGGTCATCGCCGGCAATATCGCCAACATGACGACCACCGGCTTCAAAAGCCAACGCGCCGACTTTCAGGACCTGCTCTACGAACACGTGCAACGCATCGGCGCGCAAGCCTCCGAACAGGGCAATATCCTGCCGGTCGGCATCGAGCTCGGCTCCGGCGTGAAGACCGTCGGCACGCCGCGCCTGATGACGCAGGGCTCGCTGCAGCAGACCGGCAATACGCTTGACGTCGCCATCCAGGGCGACGGCTGGTTCAAGATCCTGATGCCCGACGGCACTTTTAGCTACACCCGCGACGGCTCGTTTCAGCAAGATTCGCAGGGGCGCATCGTCAACGCTGAGGGCGACGTCGTTCAGCCGACCATCACCATCCCGCCGAACGCGAGCGGCCTCACCATCAACCAGCAGGGCCAGGTTTCCGTGACGCTGCCCGGCAGCACCACCTCCAGCATCCTCGGCCAGTTCACCATCACCCGATTTTCCAACAACGCCGGCCTGCAGGCGAACGGCGACAATCTATTCACCGCGACGCCGGCCTCAGGCACGCCGCAGGACACGCTCGCCGGCACCGATGGTGCCGGCACGCTGCAACAAGGCTACCTCGAACAGTCCAACGTCGAAGCGGTGGTCGAAATCTCCAATCTGATTGCGGCGCAGCGCGCCTACGAAATGAATTCCAAAGTCATCACCGCGGCCGACGAAATGCTGCAAACGACCTCGCAACTGATGAAATGAGAAAGGTCTCGCCATGATCCGCCTCATGATCGCAAGCGTGGCTTTGCTGCTGGGCCTGACGGGCGCCGGCGCCGCGCAGACTCTGCCGTCTCCGCCGATACCGATGCTCAAGGCCACTGTCACTGTCACCAGCGATATCGTTACGATCGGCGATCTCGTCGAAAATGCCGGACCGGTCGCCAACGTGCCGATTTTCCGCGCCCCCGATCTCGGCACCACGGGGGCGGTGGCGACCGAACGCATTCTCGATGCCATCCGGCCGCATCAGTTGATCGGCATCGACACGCACGGCCTTGCCGAAGTCGTCGTCACGCGCGCCAGTCGCCCCATCACCGTGCGGGAAATCTCGGGCCGGATCGCGCACGCCCTCGCCGGTCAATACGGCTTCGGCAATGCGCGCGACATCCTAATCAATTTCGACGGCGACGTGCGCACGCTGCAAGTCGAGCCCAATGCGGCCGGCGAACTGCGGGTGCTGGCGCTGTCCTATGATCCGCGCTCGACGCGTTTCGACGTGACGTTCGATATGCCCGACAGCATGGCGCTGCAGCGGCAGCCGGCCCGCTATACCGGCACTGCCATCGAGACCGTCGACGCCATTGCGGTCGATCGTCCGATCGAACGCGGCGAAGTGCTCCAGGCCTCCGATCTTACCGTGGTGCGGCGGCCCAAGGCGGAAGGCAGCGTCGTGCTCACCGACGGCAAAGCCGCGGTCGGGCTTGCGGCACGGCACGCGCTGCGTCCGGACCAACCGCTCGCCGCCACCGATCTGATGAAACCCGAAATCGTCGCCCGCAACGACACCGTAACCATCGTCTATCAAGTGCCGGGCATCACGCTGACGCTGCGCGGTCAGGCCAAGGATGCCGGCGCGCTCGGCGACACGATCAGCGTCGTCAACACCGAATCCAAGCGTGTGATGCAAGCCGTCGTCACGGGTCCGAGCCGCGTCATGGTCGGGCCTATCACGACGCAACTCGTCGATAATTCGCCGAGGGAGCTGTCGGAGTAAGTTGCGCGTGTGAAAGGGTAGTTCGATGTCGAAACGCGTTTTGCTGCTGCGTTGCGCTTTCTTGTCGACGGTCGCCATGCTCGGCTCTGGCTGTTCCACCCTTGACGGGCTGAAGACGATCGGCAATCCGCCGCCGCTGTCGCCAGTGTCCAATCCAACGACGTCGCCCGGCTACAAGCCCGTGCAGATGCCCATGCCCACGCCAATACCAGCCACGTTCAATCCGAACTCGCTGTGGCGCAACGGTTCGCGTGCATTCTTCAAGGATCAGCGGGCGCACCAGATCGGCGACATTCTGACCGTAAAGGTCAATATGAATGACACCGCAGAATTCCAGGATCAGACCAACGTGCAGCGCTCCGCCACAGAGGATTCCGGCATAACAAGCTTCCTCGGCTCCAACACTATCACCAGCACCACCAGGGCCCCTCTTCCGGGCACCCTTTTGAACACTAACAGCAATACGCAGAGCGACGCCACAGGTAGCATCAACCGGCAGGATCAATTGGTAACCAACGTGGCCGCGGTGGTCACGCAGGTGCTGCCAAACGGCAACATGGTGATCGAAGGCAAGCAGGAAGTTCGGCTCAATTCGGAAATGCGCGAGCTGTTGGTTGCCGGCGTGGTACGTCCGGAGGACATCGAGAGCGACAACACCATCGACCTGTCCAAGATCGCAGAGGCGCGGCTGGCCTACGGCGGCAAGGGCACGCTCACCAATATCCAGCAACCACCTTGGGCGCAGCAAGCGGCCGAGATTATCCTGCCGTTCTGATGAGGGATCAGGGAGGCAACAAAAATGACGCGATACCTCGTGCATGATTCCTGATGGGCCTCCCCGGGATCGTGTGTGTAACGTCGATCCCGAAACGCCGCGGCCTCCGGCAGCTCCCCGCCGGAGGCCGCAACCGTTACGGCTATGCCGAGAGCCTGCGCGGCGGCGGAAAAATTTCCATGCGCAGCAAATCTTGCCGCAACGTGCCGATCACGCTGTCCCAGTCGCCGAATTTCGGCTGCCGGTAAAGCCGCGCGGTCGGATACCATGGACTGTCCTGGCGTTCGCGCAGCCAGCGAAAATCGGCGGCGAACGGCAATAGCAGCATGAGCGGCTTGCCGATGGCGCCGGCGACATGCGCAACCGCCGTGTCCACCGATATGACGGCGTCGAGCAGCGAAATCGCGGCCGCGGTATCAGCAAAATCGCAAAATCGCGATTCGAGCCGCTGCAGGTTGGGCAGCTTTGGCATAAGCTGCAAATCGTGTTCGCGTATGTCGTGCTGCAGGCTGACGAAGGCGATGTCCGGCTGATCGAGCAACGGCGCCAGCGTTTCCAGCCTGATCGACCGGTTGAGATCGTTGTCGTGACTTCGATCGCCGGACCATGCCAAGCCGATGAGCGGTCGCCGCCGCAGCAGGCGATCGCGCCAGACCGCGATGCTCGCCTGCGGCGGCGCGAGATATGGGACCCGCGCCGGGATCGTGCCGACCTCCGTTGCGAAGGCAAGCGGTAAGCTGAGCAATGGACAGTGCAGATCGAAAGCCGGCAGCGGATCACCGCGCGCCAGCACAGCCGTTGCGCCGGCCATGCCGGTAAGCAACGGCACGAGTTCGCGCTGCACCTCGACAATCACTTTGGCGGCACCGCGCTCGGCGACCAGCGCCGCATAGCGCACGAACTGGATGGTGTCGCCGAATCCCTGCTCGGCATGCAGCAGAATGGTTTTGCCGTCGAGCGATAATTGGGGCGTTTCTTTGCCCAACCACAACGGCACGGTGAAGCCGCGGCGCTGCGAGGCCAAAAGTCCGATCGACCAGCGCGCTTCATAGCAGCGCCAGCCGGCGGCAAGATCGCCGAGCGTCAACCGCGCAACGCTCTCGACAAAGCGGGCTTGAGCAAAGTCCGGATTGACGACAAGCGCGCGGCTTGCGCTCATCAGCGCTTCGTGCGGCCGGTCGAGCCGGCGCAGTGCTACGGCGCGATTAGTCAGAAGAGCGGCATTTTCCGGCGCCACGGCGAGCGCCCGATCATAGGCGGCAATCGCCTCCGCGGGGCGATTGAGCTTGATCAGCGTATTGCCGTAATTGCCGCGTGCATCGAGGTGATCGGGATCGATCGCCAGCAGGCGTTCAAAGTTTTCCAGCGCGTCAAGCGGCCGGCCTAACTCGAGCAGCGCTGCGCCGCGCCGGTTGAGCAGTTCGCCGTTGTCCGGATCGAGCGTCAGTCCCTCATCGTAGCTGATGAGCGCTTCCTTGAAGCGACCCAACAAATGGAAAACCAGCCCGAGGCTCGCGAAACCGTCAGCACGGCTTGCATCGTTCCGGAGCGCGGTCTGGATCACCACCAAGGCCGTGTCCAGGCGCCCGCGGCGGCAATGCAGTTGGCCGAGGCCGTGCAGGGCATCGAAATTGTCCGGGTGATGCTGCAGCACGGCGTTGTAGAGCCGCTCCGCCTGGGCAAGCTCGCCGCTCTGATGCGCGCGCAATGCGCGGCGCAGAAGGCGCGACGAATTTGTTTGCAACTGCTGCAGTGCCGGCCCGCTCGACATCGAAGCCCGTGCCCGATCTTTAACGATCGGTAAACGAACGTGGTAAACAAAGATTTAACGGCCTGAATGAGACGCAGGCGCCGTGGGACTGTCGCCGTGGGACTAGTGTTCCAGCGCGTCGATCCGTTTCAGCAGCAGAGCCACTTCACGTTCGAGCTTGGTCACGCGATCGGCGAGGTGATAGTCGGTGCGGCCCGATTCCCGGCGCGGATTCAAGAGAGCCTCCGGCGTCCACGTGATTCCAATGTTATGGCCCTTGCGCCAGACGACATGCGCCTGGAAGTATTCGTCTTTGTTGGGCAGATAGAGCTCGAACACGTCCGGCAACGTGACGTTCTCGGAGAATTCGAGGCGGCTGCCCTCTTCGCCGATGTCGCGCACGATGCAATCCATGCTGGAGAGCCGGTTGTTGAAATAAATCCGTCCCTTGATGAGCGTCTTATGCCGGGGATGCGCGCGACGCTCGATCATGGCACGAGGGCCTCTTCGCGGGCGACGCGATCGATCACGTCGATCACGGCTTGGATCCGCACGATCAGGTCCATATGCGCCTCCAACTGCTCGTCCTGCCGCGCAAAGCCCAGCGATTTTATCAAGCCGCGCCTGCGCTCAACCAAAAGGCTGCGCGCGACCGCGACAATATCATCGCTCTTGTTCATTCCGCGCCCCTTTCGCTTGCCCGACCGCCGGCTGCAGCGGTCGATCGCGCGAGTTTAAGCGCAGCGTGCATGCGCCGGGTAAAAGCTCGGCGGACGAAAGGCGGTATCCGGCGGAACGGTATTGATGCAGATCAAGCCGACCGCCTGCCGTTGCGGCGACGGTTTACGAACACTGAAATCCGGTGCGGATCCGTGCCGCGCCGCTGGTCCCCGGCGCGAGTGAAACCGGCCGAGGCGTTCGCTTTGGCCGGGACGAACGGACTACGACAGCCCGCTCAATCGTCGCGATAGACGCGCTCGCGCCGCTCGTGGCGTTCCTGGGCTTCAATCGACAGAGTCGCGATCGGACGCGCTTCGAGCCGCTTCAGCGTGATCGGCTCCCCGGTCTCCTCGCAATAGCCGTAAGTGCCGTCTTCGATACGCTGCAACGCAGCATCGATCTTGGCGATCAGCTTGCGCTGGCGATCGCGAGCGCGCAGTTCGATCGCCCGATCGGTCTCCGACGAAGCCCGGTCGGCGAGATCGGGATGATTCTGGCTCTCATCCTGGAGATGCTGCAGCGTCTCCTTGGCTTCCTTGAGGATATCCTCGCGCCAGTCGAGCAATTTCAGACGGAAATACTCCCGCTGACGCTCGTTCATAAACGGCTCTTTATCACTAGGCCGATATGTTCTCTCTTCCAGTCGAAGGCCTCCCTCGCCCTTACCGTTCTTATCGGGCTTGTCGGCGGCTCGACCGTTTTTGCCCTTTAACAACTGCATCTTGCGTCTACTCCCGCACCCCTACATTCGCGAGGGCCCCTCGCGCGGCGGCTTATATCCAAGCTCCATGACAGTGACAACAAAGATCATGGCCGGTGCCGCGCCGCCGACTGGGTGCGGGTTAGCCGGTGGGCCCATGGAGGGCGCACCGGCCCCTGCCCTGCCGGTAGACGCCGCGGCGGAAGCAAGTGAAAAATCGCGGAATTTCGGACCCTAGGACATGCCGGCTTTGGCTAGCTCGACCGCCACACGCAGGTCGATTTCCGCCAAAACCTGGTCGAGCCGATCATCGCCGGAGGTGTCGCGGAGGTCGGCCGCCACGGACTTGAGCCGCAGCATTGTGGCCTGATCGAACGTGCCCGCCAGGAGCCCGATCTTGAGCTCATCCAGCGCGTCCAGCGCCCGGCGGCCATGCTTGACCGCGCGGCGCCGCCGTTCGATCGGATCTTCGATGCCTTGGAGCGCGATCAGCGCGTCGATTCCGCCCAGGGTGCGCAGCGCTACCGCCGCGCTCTGCGCCTGAGGCTCCTGCGTTTGCGCAAGCGAAAACGTGCCGCTTGGCACTCGCCGCGCCGCATTGGGCGCCGCCGCCAGTGCCGTCCGGTTGGTTCCATCAACGCGCATAAGAAGATGGTGTGCTCTTATGGTTAATGGCGGGTAAAACCCACCGGCAAGAATTGCCCAAACCGGCAAGGGATGCTGGCCGCGGCGCCCACCGCGCCGCCGCGCCTTTTTAGATATACTTTATATATCAGTAGCTTAGCTGCACTGCCCTCATGGCATGCAATTGGCATCGCTTCCGCCGTCCGGCCTCTTGGGGAGCAAGAGATGAGAGGGACGTGTCGAACAGCGCTCGCCGCGCTGATTATCGTTGCCTGTGCCGCATCGCCAGCGGCGGCGCTGTCGCGCATCAAGGACCTCGCCAATATCGAGGGCGTCCGACAGAACCAGCTGATCGGCTATGGCCTCGTCGTCGGGCTCAACGGCACCGGCGACACGCTCAACAACGCGCCTTTCACCAAACAATCGCTGCAGGCGATGCTGGAGCG
>JASHOX010000084.1 GCA_030038415.1 Xanthobacteraceae bacterium | reverse complement strand
CACGATCCGCTCAATGCCGGTCTTGTTCCTCCTTTCCAGCGCCCGCGAGATGGCCGCTGCACTTTGCCCGCTCTTCCATCGCTCCCACAGTTCGGCCTTCTGTGCTGCGGTAAACAGAATCCGCGACGTCACCATGGCGCACCTCCTCACCTCGTAAGATTAGAAGGTGTTGCCCTGACCAGTTGAATCCACCCTCCAAGAGCGGACGTCAGATGGGGACGGCAGTCCGTCGCCGCACTTTCGCAGCCATCGGATTCTTGCCGCAACCGACGTGGAGAATAATCACCCCAGCGCGACGCCGCCAGTCGTGATGGTTTGATTGAGCTTCTTGGTGATGCTCTCGATGCGCTCGGCGGCGGCCGACAGCGCCGCGGCGATCGAGGCCTGCGTGGCCTTGTTGCGGTCGGAGATCGCCGCGCGGGCGTCCTGCAAGGCGGCGAGCTCCTCCTCCAGCCGCTTGACGCGAAGGCCGGCCTCGGCGAGCTCGTCGGCCACCGTGATCGCCGCCATCACGGTCAGGCGCGTGTCGCCGATCTCGCCGAATTTGGCGCGCAAGCCGCCGATCCGCGCGTCGAGCTCGCGCGCGAGTGCCTCCAGGTGTTCCTCCTGACCGTCTTCGCAGGTCATGCGGAACTGCCGGCCGTTGATGGTGACGCTCACCTGAGCCATTTTTCTAACTCTTACTCATCCGAATTCAGCACGTCGCGGATGGTTGCAATCGCCTGGTCGATGCGCGCGCCGACCTCGCGATTGGCGGTTTCGAGATCGCGCGCCCGCGCGGCCGCCTCGTCGAGCTCGCTCGCCAGCCGCGCGCGGTCGCTGTCGAGGACATGCACCCGCTCGGCGAGCACTTGCACCGCGCGGTCGGCGTCGCGGCGGCGCTCCGCCGCGGCGTCGAGCGCGTCGAGCGCCAGCGCAAGCCGCGCCGCCGCGGCGGCAATCAAATCGGTCTCGCTCGGCTGACCCTCGGTTGCGGCCATGGCGTCCGCCCCCTATGCAAAACTTGTGTGCCGGCAATTATTTATCGCGGGAAGCTTACGTCGTGTCGCGGGAAAGCGTCAACGGCGCCGATTGTGACCTGTGCATGACGCGCGAAGGCCATCGCCGCGGAATTGACTGGCGCGCCCCCCATGTTATCTGTGCGCCGGCTGTTCCCAAGCCCGCTATAATGTCCGCGGCAAAAGCCCGCCGCGATTGGCCATCCGATGACTAAGCCGGACCGTGTCCCCGCGGCGAGCGCCACTCTCGCCCAGTCTTCCCGCTTTCCCGCCACCACGAATCCATCCATGACTCCGACCGCCGCCGCAGCCTCGCGCGCCGAGCACGACCGCATGGCCAATGCCATCCGCGCACTGGCGATGGACGCGGTCGAGCAGGCGAAGTCCGGCCATCCCGGTCTGCCGATGGGCGCGGCCGATATCGCGACCGTGCTGTTCACCCAGTTTCTCAAGTTCGATCCGGCCGATCCCTCCTGGCCCGACCGCGACCGTTTCGTGCTCTCGGCCGGACACGGCTCGATGCTGCTCTATGCGTTGTTCTATCTCCTCGGCTACGAGAAAATGACCATCGAGGAGATCAAGCGCTTCCGTCAGCTGGGCTCGCTCACGCCCGGCCATCCCGAGTACGGCCACACCCCCGGCGTCGAAACCACCACCGGCCCGCTCGGCCAGGGGCTTGCCAATGCGGTCGGCATGGCGATCGCCGAGCGCCACCTCGCCGCGATCTTCGGCGGCGACATCGTCGATCACTTAACTTACGTGCTCGCCTCCGACGGCGACCTGATGGAAGGCATCAGCCAGGAAGCGATCGCGCTCGCCGGCCATCTGCGGCTCAACAAGCTCATCGTGCTCTACGACGACAACGGCATCTCCATCGATGGACCGACCGCGCTTGCCGATTCCGTCGATCAGGTGGAGCGCTTCGATTCCGCGGGCTGGGCGGCGACCCGCATCGACGGCCACGATCCGGTAGCGATCGCTGCCGCCATCGCAGCGGCGAGAAAATCCGACCGGCCCTCGCTGATCGCCTGCCGCACAACAATAGGCTTCGGCGCGCCCAACAAAGGCGGCACCGAGAAAGCGCACGGCTCGGCGCTCGGCGCCGACGAGATCGCCGCGGCAAGGCAAAAGCTCGGCTGGAGTTCCCCGCCGTTCGAAATCCCGGCAAATATCCTTTCGCCGTGGCGCGCCGCCGGCGAGCGCGGCCGCGCCGTTCGGCTGGCCTGGGAAAAACGCCTTGCCGCATGCGAGCCCGCAAAGCGCGCCGAGTTCGAGCGGCGCATCGCTGGCGAGCTCTCCGGCAAGCTCGCGGCCGCCGTCAAGGACTTAAAGCAAAAGCTTGCTACAGCGCCGAAGGAGATCGCCACCCGCGCGGCGTCGGAATTCGCGCTCGAAGCCTTGACCGTGGCGCTGCCGGAAATGATCGGCGGTTCGGCCGACCTGACCGGCTCGAACAACACCCGCACCAAGGCGATGGTGGCAATGAAGCCAGGCGATTACGCCGGCACCTTCATTCATTATGGCGTGCGCGAGCACGGCATGGCCGCAGCCATGAACGGCATGGCGTTGCACCGCGGCATCATTCCTTACTCGGGCACGTTTTTGGTGTTCTCGGATTATTGCCGGCCGGCGATCCGGCTCGCGGCGCTGATGGGCCAGCGCGTCATTCACGTGATGACGCATGACTCGATCGGGCTCGGTGAGGACGGCCCGACGCACCAACCGGTCGAGCATCTCGCCGCGCTACGCGCCATTCCGAACTTAAAGGTGTTTCGCCCGGCCGACGTGGTCGAGACCGCGGAATGCTGGCAACTCGCCTTGGAATCGAAGGCCGGCCCAAGCGTGCTGGCGCTCACTCGGCAGAACCTGCCGCAACTGCGCGAGGGCTTCGATGAGGCGAACCGCTGCGCCGCCGGCGCCTACGAGATTGCCCCGGCCGACGACGATGCTGCCGTGGTGTCGCTGTTCG
>JASHOX010000083.1 GCA_030038415.1 Xanthobacteraceae bacterium | reverse complement strand
GTCGAGCAACCTTTTGCGCGGGCGACGCCTGCGGGCGCCAAAACCGGCGCGGCCTATATGACCATCGACAACAAATCCGCCACAGCTGACCGGCTAACCGGCGTGTCGTCGGACGTCGCCGACGAGGTGCAAGTTCATCAAATGAAGGTCGAGAACGGCGTGATGGAGATGCGCGAGGTCACCGACGGCCTGCCGATTCCGGCCAATGGGTCGGTGGCGCTCAAGCCCGGCAGCTACCATGTCATGCTGATCGGACTGAAGAAGCCGCTCACCGCCGGCGAAACCTTCCCGCTGAAGCTCACATTTGCGAAGGCCGGGACTATTTCGGTTACAGTTCCGGTCCAGGCCATGGGCGCCACACAGGACAAAGGCGGCAATATGGGTGGCATGGGCAATATGGGCGGCATGGGCAATAGCAACGGCAGCGGGGGCATGGGTCAGATGGAGAAGAAGTGATGCGGGCGCGCCAATGGATCTTGACGGCGTTCGCCGGACTTCTCGGCTTCGTTGCTGTCGCACTGTGCATCGTTTACGCCGTGTCGTTCCGCGGCGTGGGCCACGGCGTGACGGCCATCACGCCGATCGGCGGGCCGTTCACGCTCGTCGACGATACCGGAGCGACGGTCACCGAGAAGACGCTCGCCGGCAAGCCCTATGCCATGTATTTCGGCTACACCTTCTGCCCGGACGTCTGTCCGACTACGCTGTTTGATTTGTCGCGCTGGATCAAAAAGCTCGGACCCGACGCCGATAAGCTCAATTATGTGTTCGTCACCGTCGATCCGGAGCGGGACACGGTCCAGTCGATGCATGCTTATCTGTCGTCCTTCGACAAGCACATCCGCGGCTACACCGGCACCCCGGCGCAAATCGCGCAGATCGCCAAGGAGTATCGCGTTTATTACAAGAAAGTCCCGACCGATGACGGCGGCTACACTATGGACCACTCCGCCATCATCTATCTGATGGGACCGGACGACAAATTCGTCACCGTCATTCCCTATCAGGAGGACGATGCGTCGGCGGTTGCCAAGCTTAGGAACTTGGCAGCGCTGACGCCGACATCGTGACGCCATCGCAAGTCGGTCGACGCCGGTAGCGTCTCCACGCTACTTGGCGTCGACCACGATCGGCGCCGCCAGGTCCAGCCGGACGCCGGACGCAAGGGTGGCGCGGACCGCCACCATCCAGTTGCCCGGCTCGGTCAGATCGACGCCATCGACGATCCATTCGCCGTCGGAGTTCTGCAGAGCGGACCGTGTTGTCGGTTTGCTGCCTGGGGTGGGGGCGGTCAGTGTCAGCGTTACGTCGCGGGCGGTGAGCGGGGCGAAATCCTCGTTCCACAGCTGGATTGTGGCGCGCGCGGTGCCGACGCGGCCCGGCTCGATGGTGACGTCGGCCATGCCGTCTTCGCCGTGGATATGCTGGAATGTCGCATCGGCGGGTATGGCGCCGGAATGCGCATGCAAAGCAGCGTGGCTCGCCGGCGGCAGCGTGCCCAGCACCGCAACAATGACGATGATGGCGGTGCCGAGCGTCGCTTCGATCGCGGCATTGCGGCGCAAACGCCGCCTCGCGAATTGCGCGGCCGCGATATCGGCATCCTGCACAAGCTTCGGCGTCAGCTGCGACCAGTTGATCGCGGCGATTCCGACCATCAGCAAAAAAAGCGACAGCTTGATCAGCAACTGCCGGCCGTAACCGGTTGTGGTCAAGGCGGATATGCTGCCCACGAGATACCAGGAATTGATAAACCCGCTGACCAAAAGCGTCGCGACGCTGGCAATGCCGAGGTTGGAAAAGCGCAGCGTTGCCGTCCGCGCCAATGCCAGTACCGCCGCGTCCACGCGCGTCGTTGACAATAGCAGGACGAGCGGCGTCAGCCCGCCGACCCACGCAGCCGCAGCGATAATATGCAACACATCCGCGGTCGGATGGAGAATGTCTTCGACGCCTTGGCCGCCGATGGCGTGGCCGGTCCAGGCGAGACCTCCGGCATAGGCGCCGGCCAGGAGAGCGGTTGCGATTTGCAGCGCCCGCGGAGCCGCAGCCTTGACCGAGAAGAAGTGGACGAACAGGCCGCCGAGCGCGCAACCGAATACGACGCGCAACAGCCAGTCATTGCCAAAGTCCGTCCGCGTCAGCACCGTCTCCAACACACCTTGTCCATAGAGCGTGCCGATTGGCTGCCCGCTCATCGATTCAGCGACCAGAATGAGCCATGGCACTGCGGAGATAAGAGCGACGATGAGGCTGATCCACGCGATTAAGGCGAGCCGCTGGCGCAGCGTGATGGCGATGCGTGAATCGGCTGCGGTGTGGCGAAACGCCGGCTCGGCGATCAAAACAACAAAAAACACCACGCCCGCCACCGAGACCGTGGCGGCGAAGTGCAGCGCGCGGACGTAAAACAGCGGGTTGTCCACGCTATGGCCCGGATTATTGGCCGACGTGGAGGGTAAAGCTGCCTTGCGTCGTGTGGGTGTCGACCGACAGTGCGCGCCAATGCACGCGATAGGTGCCAGGGCCCGCGGCCTTCAGGCCGACCCGCATGGTGTTGCCGCTGACTTGCGCCTTGCCGGCATCGACGCGCGCGCCGCTGGGTCCCGTGATCTCAACGGTACTGAATGACGGTTCCAGATTTTGCGTGAAGGACAGCGAAATCTCCTGCGGGGCCGTGGCTACCGTCGACTCGACCGCCGGAATGGCGTGATCGAGGAAGGCGTGGGCGTGTGCCAAGCCGGCGCCCAACGCTGCAACAAGGAACGTGGCGACAGCAATCAATGTTCGCATGACTTCACCTCTACCATGTTGCGACTGCGGCCACCGTTTCGCTTTCGGGTGATTGTTGCCGCCGCGCGTTCCAAAGTCAGTCCGCGGTCCGGCACCAAGCCGCGCCGTGGCGCGTCAGTCGCCCTCCGCCGGCGATCCGGCAGTGCAACGCAGCTTCGTGCCGCATGATGCAGCGGGCGTCACAGCCATAATCTGGATATGGCGGAAAGAATGGATTTGGCATTCCGCTCGCCGCACCGGCGCGCGCTGGCGTTGTCGAGAGAATGCCGATGGCGAACAGCGAGAGGAGCAAAGTGATCTTCATGGCGGAGTCCATTATTAGCAACATCGCAGAGGTCGCATTATTCCCCGGTAATTTAGCGACCTGATGTCCACCCGCAAGCGTTGCCACAATCGAAATAAAAGTTGCCTCAAAACGGCCACGCGCCTATTTTGCTACGATTGGGGATGGGGCATTCGCATTATGGCGAAGCTTTCGCATGGGGTCCGGCGGCGGGTTTTCACCTGCGCTCTTGCCTATGCGTTGGCGATCCAAGGCTTTATTTTCGCATTTGAGATCGGCAGTTCCGCGTTTGCCGCAGACGGCACGGCCTCGGCCGGTTTCGAATTGTGCACGCACAACGGTGCGTCTTCGACCGCACCGGCCGTGCCAGTCCAAGGGCCACTCGGCAATATTCATTGCGTCTTTTGCGTCGCCGGCGCCGTCTTTTTGAACAGCCCGCCGCCGAGCCCGCCGCCACCTCGTCAACTCACTTTCACTTATGTGGGTTGGCCGCTCGCCGCGGTGCATCTGGCGGCGATTCTTGTCGTCGAGAGCGCTTGGCCGCGCGGGCCGCCTGTTGCCGCATGACGTGCAGGCGGCGTTGAGCCGCCGCACCGTGCGGGCTTAGGCCGAAGGCCGAACCCTTCCATTGCTTTTCGACAGCCGAACCGCGCGATGACGCGCGGGATCGGCGGCGCGTCAAAGCGCAAAGTCCACTCTGATACGCGGGGAGAATCATGTCCAGTCCGTCCAAAAAAGCGCGGCCGCCAGCCCGTAAATGGCTGCAAGCCGCATCTTTGTTCGCCGCCACACTATCGGTCGCTTGCCGTCCAAACGCTACGGTTGCGGCCGACATGGCGATGCCGATGAAGTCGCCGGCCACACCCGTTTATCAATGGACCGGCTGTTATGCCGGCATCAACGGCGGCGGCGGTGCGGGCTCGTCGGACTTCACCAACAGTGTCGGTGCCGGAGACCCTGCGACGGCCTGGCTCAAAGGACTAGACCCGGGCGAAGTCAGCAACGACGGCACCGGATCGGCCAACAATTCGTTCTGGCTCGGCGGCGCTCAGGTCGGCTGCAATTGGCAGAGTGGAACCGTTGTTGTCGGTCTCGAAGGTGATTACGACACATTTCGCAGCACATCGGCCTTCTTCAACAACACCAATACACTGCCGACCAGCGGCAACGCCTTCGTCATCGGTGAATCACTGAAGAGCGATTACCTGGCGACGGTGCGGCCGCGTGTCGGCATCGCCGCCGATCGGAACTTCGCTTATATCACCGGCGGCGTTGCATTCTCCAACGCCAACTACGCCATAAGCTACAGCGATGCCGGCGGCGGCGTCGGCAGCGCGAGCGTATCAAAACAGCTGACCGGCTGGGTCGCGGGCGCCGGCTGGGAATATGCCCTCGCCGATCATTGGACGCTGCGCTTCGAATATCTCTACGCGGCGTTTCCCAAGGTCACCGCGACTGGTTTCATCACCGGCCCCGCTGCGACACCCAATCCGCTCAGCGGCACGGCCAACCTGGTGCTTCAGGACGCTCGCGCCGGCCTGAACTTCAAGTACTGAGCGCCGGGAGCCCATCATGCTTGAGATCCTCACGCGTCTTCCTTTCGCAGCCCGTCTGCGCGCGCGCCGTCATAGCGCAGCGTCGCATCCTGCAAACAGAATCGGAGTCACCATGTTCACTCACATCGCGACCACAGCGTCGCCGTCGCGTCGCCGCCCATTGGCACGCGCCGCCGCCGCGCTGATCTCGTTGCTTGCCCCAACGGCGCTGGCGGTTGTGCCGCTGGTCGGCGCCGGCACCGCCGCCGCGCTCGCCTGCGCCTGCGGTTGCAGCGTGTTCGATGTCGGCGGCCTCGATACGCCGCAGGAACAGGATTCCGGCGGCCGCATCTTCTTCGAGTTTTGGGACAGCTATCAGTATCAGAATTATATCGGAGACTCGCGCGCGCCGTCCTCGGCGAATACCGACAAGGTCATCAATACCCAGTGGTACAATGTCGGCCTTGAATACATGTTCAACCGGCAATGGGGCGTGATGGTGCGGGTGCCGACCACCGATCGCACGCTTACTACTGACACGGGGGTGCCCGGACTAGGCATTCAGTCCTTCAACTCCAAGGCCATCGGTGACATCGAAGTAATGGGTATCTACACCGGCTTCTTCTCCGACATGTCGACGGGCATCGAACTCGGCCTCAAACTGCCGACCGGCACCTTTAACGCGCCCGGAATCGATCGCGATACGCAAATCGGCACCGGCAGCACCGACCTGTTGGTCGGCGGCTTTCATCGCGGCATGCTGACCGGCGACAACGCCTGGCAGTATTTTGCCCAGGTCATGTGGCGTCAGCCGTTTCTGTACCAGGACGAGGCGGATCCGCAGGGCTTTTTCGACGGCAATCCGGGAGTCATACAAAGTTACCACCCGGGCATGCAGGTTGATGGCGCCGCCGGCATTGTCTACAACAATCTCTATAACGTGCTCGGCTTCGACAAGATCACGCCGCTCGGACAGGTCATCGTTTCGCACCGCAATGCGGATTCGGGAACCGGTGCCGATCCGTTCAACAGCGGCTTCGATCGCGTGATGCTGTCCCCGGGCATCGAGTTCACCAAGGTGCTTGATGAGGCGAATAATCGGGTGCTTAAGACCTACTTCGATGTCGAGGTTCCGGTCTACTATCGCGCCAATGCCGCCAACAATGCCGGCACTGAAGGACAGCTCGTTGCGCCTTACCTGATCAGGGTCGTGACAAGCTACAACTTCTGAACGACGATGATGCGGAGCAGTCCAACGCAAGCAACGGTGCTCGTGCGGCTGTTGGCCGCCGCGGGCGCCGTTTTTGTCTGGCTCGGCCTTGCCGGTTGCCCTGTGCACGCCACGCCGGAAATTGGCGAGGCGGCGCCGGAACTCGTCGTTACCGAGCTCGATGGGCAGGTTTTCGATCTCGCCAAGCTCAAAGGCAAGGTTGTGCTTGTCAATTACTGGGCAACCTGGTGCGCGCCGTGCGAGAAGGACATGCCGAAGCTCGACGCGTTCTATCGCCGCTACCATGCGCAAAATTTGGAGATGATCGGCATCAGCGTCGATCGCCCGAATGATCTACCAAAGGTCCGCAAGGTAATGGCCACGCTTGCCTACCCGGTCGCCGTGCTGAAGGACGTGACGGTCGACGGCTTTGGCCAGCCGGAGGGCGTGCCGATCACGTGGATCGTCGATAGCGATGGCAAGGTTCGCAACATGATGATCGACGTGCGCGACGAATTGCTCAATGGGCTTGTCGTACCGCTGTTGCCGCATTGAGCGAAGTAAGGTCGGGAGCGATGCGGATCGGATGGATGGTGCGCCGTGGCGCCGGCCTGCTGGCGGCCGGCTTCATATTTGCCGCGTCCGGCGCTTATGCCGGCGAATGGATCGCCGATAAGTCCGGTTGTCAGGTCTGGGACCCAAACCCGCAACTCAATGAGACGGTCGCCTGGTCGGGACGCTGCAGCAATGGCCACGCCGACGGTGCCGGCACTGTGCAATGGCTGCAGAACGACAAAGCTATCGAAACCGATCAGGGGCAATGGCGCGACGGCAAGCAGGCCGGCAAGGGCGTGCAAAATTGGCCGATCGGCCACTATGAAGGCGAGCTCGCCGACGGCCTGCCGAACGGGCAGGGCGTATTGACGTTTCAGAAATTCCGCTATGAAGGGCAATTCCGCGACGGCAAGCCGAACGGCAGCGGCAGCCTGATCGAGGGAAATCAAACCATACGGGGGACCTGGAAAGACGGTTGTTTGCAGGGCGGCCAACCGAAAGCCTCAATCGGCGTTCCCTTGTCGGCCTGCCGCTAACGCCAAAGTGAAGGAGCAGACAAATGCTGCAACGCTACCTGGTTCTATGCTGTGGCCTCCTCGTCCTCGCCTTGCTGGCGTTGCCCGAGGCCGCCGCGGCGCAGCAAATGGCGCAGGAGACAAAGGGCAAAGACTGCCGCATGGAGCAGCAATGCCATTGGAAAGATTTCAAGAAGATCTGTGTGTGGGTGAAGGTTTGCCGCTGAACGTATTTTTCTAGCGGGACGTGCCGGGTCACATTTTCATGTGGCCCATCGGAGCGGACAAAGAGTCGCTCGCGGTGACGGCAAAGCTGGCATTGCTGCCGTTGACCGTGACCATAACAGTATAACGCCCTGGCGGCATCGTGACGTTGTTGCCGTAGTGGGTGGAGCTTGGGCCGGAGCCGATGGCTTGCATGATGACAACCGGCACTGTAACCGGCGTGCCGGTGGTCTTTCCATTGGCATCGAGCGCGACGAAGCTCATGGTCACCGTTGCGTCGGTGACGACTTTGTCGGTTCGCTTGTCGAAGACGTGGACGACCAAGTGATGATTGGGATGCGTGTCCGCGCTTGGTGGCACGGGAGCGGCGCCGCCCTCGATCTGCATGCCTTCTTTGACATGCTTATCGGCAATCTCTTGCTTGGTGAAAAACGGTTCGGCCGCCAGCACGTGAAGTTCGATCCGGTAGGGTCCTGCCGTCTTCGCCTGCATCGCATCGGCGGCGAGCGCCGCAACGCCGCCTAGCGCCGATGCCGCTACGGCAACGAGCGCGATAATGCGCCGCCGCCAAGCCTGCCTGCCAGAATTATCGCGCACGACGTTTGCCCATGCCGAGGGTGCTTACGTCAAAAACGCTCTAGCCGCTAAAAAATTCCCCAGCCAGCCCAAAAACCGGGCGATGCCGGGAACCGGCCCGCGCCGTGTGCATTGACTCCCCACAATCAAGAAGCCTGTCGGGAAGGTAGACATGTTCCCGTATTATTTCGACGTCCGCGGTTACGGCGACAAGCACGACGATCGCGGCGGCACCTTGATGCCGAACGACGAGGCGGCGTTCGCTTATGCCCGGCGCATCATCCGCGAGCTGCGCGAAGCAGGCGGTTATGACGATCCTGCATTGACGATAATCGTGCGCAATGCCGCCGGCAAGACCATCTACTCAATTCCGTTTTTGCCGCACTGAGCTTCAAGCGAGTTCCGAAGCTTCAGGCGAGGCCGTGCCGCGCCAGCACGGCGCGCACGGCGTCGACGAGCTTATCTTCCGGCACGGCGCGCTGGGCCTCCGCCTGTTTTTGCAAATGTTCCTCGCGGCCCTTTTCCAGCTTGGCAAGCTCGGCGCCGACGATCAGGTCCTTGACGGTGACTTCGCCTTTGGCCTTTTCGTCGGAGCCCTGGATGACGACACATGGCGCATTGCGCCGGTCGGCATATTTCATCTGCGGGCCAAATTTGCCGGAGCCGAGATAAAGCTCGGCGCGGATGCCGGCATGACGCAGCTTGGCGACCATGACCTGATAATCGGCGATGCGGTCACGATCGAACACGGTGACGACGACCGGCCCGCGCTCGGTTTTCAGGTCGACCTTGCCGAGATATTCCAGCGCGGCAAGAAGCCGCGATACGCCGATGGAAAAACCGGTCGCCGGCACCGGCTCGCCGCGAAAGCGCGACACGAGGCCGTCGTAACGGCCGCCTGCGCTTACCGAACCAAATCGGATTGGTCTTCCGTCATCGCCCGAGATAGGGAAAGTTAGGTCAACCTCGAAGACAGGCCCAGTATAGTATTCCAGTCCGCGGACGACTGAAGGGTCAATTACAATTTGGCCGTCCGTATATCCGGAGTTTAAGCATAAATCCACAATCTGGTTCATCTCAACGATGCCATCATGTCCAACCTGCGAGCCTCTTACGCTTTCAAACAAAATGCGAGATGCTTGCGACTCCGACATCGGTCCCATGCTGAGATAGAATAAAATGCGATTGATTTGGTCCTCATCTAGGCCCGCACCTTTTGTAAAATCGCCGGACTCATCCTTACGCCCCGGCCCAAGTAAGAGCTTAACGCCTTCATGGCCTAGCCGATCGAGTTTATCTATTGCGCGCAGTACTGTGAGCCTTTTGAGGGCATGTGCCTCGCTGCTGAGACCGATTGACTCCAAAACACCATCGAGCACTTTCCGATTATTCACCTTCACCACATAGCTGCCACGCGGAATGCCGAGCGCCTCCACCGTGTCGGCGGCCATCATCAACAGCTCCGCATCGGCGGCAGGCGATGAAGAGCCAACCGTGTCGGCGTCGAATTGCATGAACTGGCGGAAGCGGCCGGGGCCGGGCTTCTCGTTGCGGAACACTTGGCCGACGCGATAGCTGCGGTACGGCTTCGGCAGCGTGTCGAAATTTTCCGCGACATAGCGGGCGAGCGGCGCGGTCAGGTCATAGCGCAGCGACAGCCATTGCTCGTCGTCGTCCTGAAATGAAAATACACCTTCGTTGGGCCGGTCCTGGTCGGGCAAGAATTTGCCGAGCGCGTCGGTATATTCGATGGCCGGCGTCTCCACCGCCTCGAAGCCGTAGAGCTCATAGACGGCGCGGATTTTGTCGATCATCTGCCGCGTCGCGGCAATCTCGCCGGGTGTATGATCGGCAAGCCCGCGCGGCAGCCGCGCCTTGAGCTTGTTGGATTTTTCGAGCTTGTCGGCCATGCGGCGCCGTATAGCAGGGGTAGCCGGGAGTAAGCTATCCCGATTCGTCATGGCCGGGCTTGTCCCGGCCATCCGCGTCTTCCATCTTGCACCGGAAAGGCGTGGATGCTCGGCATAAAGCCGGGCATGACGGCGGAGAATAGAATGCCAACTGCAGCCCCCATTCCCAATGATCTCGAATCCTACTGGCTGCCGTTCACCCCGAACCGTGCCTTCAAGCAGGCGCCGCGGCTTTTCGCGCGCGCCAAGGACATGCACTATTTTACCCCCGAAGGCCACGCCGTGCTCGACGGCACCGCTGGCCTCTGGTGCAGCAATGCCGGGCATTGTCGCGATCCCATCGTCGCGGCGGTCGCGCGCCAGGCCGAGGAACTCGATTATTCGCCGGCCTTTCAGTTCGCCCATCCCAAGGCGTTCGAACTGGCGAGCCGGATCGCCGCCTTGGCGCCCGGCGATCTCAATCGCGTGTTTTTCTGCAATTCCGGTTCCGAGGCGGTGGACACCGCGCTCAAGATTGCGCTGGCCTATCACAATGTGCGCGGCGAAGGCGCGCGCACCCGGCTCATTGGCCGCGAGCGCGGCTATCACGGCGTCGGCTTCGGCGGCATTTCGGTCGGCGGCATTGTCGCCAATCGCAGAATGTTCGGCACGCTGTTGACCGGCGTCGATCACCTGCCGTCGACCTATAGCCGCGAGCACCAGGCCTTCACCAAGGGCGAACCGGGCTGGGGCGCGCATCTTGCCGACGAACTCGAGCGCATCGTCGCGCTGCACGATGCGTCCACCATCGCCGCCGTCATCGTCGAGCCGATGGCCGGCTCGACCGGCGTGCTGCCTCCCCCCAAGGGTTATCTGCAAAAGCTGCGCACGATCTGCGACCGCCACGGCATTCTCTTGATCTTCGACGAAGTCATCACCGGGTTCGGGCGGCTCGGCTGCGCTTTTGCCGCTGAGCGCTATGGCGTAACGCCGGACATGATCGTCTTCGCCAAGGGCGTCACTTCGGGCGCGGTGCCGATGGCCGGGGTGATCGCGCGTGACGGCATCTATACGGCCTTCATGCGCGGGCCGGAGCACGTCATCGAGCTGTTTCACGGCTACACTTATTCGGCGCATCCGCTGGCCTGCGCCGCGGGCCTTGCCGCGCTCGATCTCTATCGCGAGGAAAGATTGTTCGAGCGCGCCAAGGCGCTGGAGACGAAATGGGCCGACGCGGCGATGGCGCTGCAAGACCTGCCGGGCGTGCTCGATATCCGCACCGTGGGATTGACCGCGGGCATCGATCTTGCCTCGCGGGCGGGCAGCCCGGGTTTGCGCGCCTATGAAGCGATGAAGCACGCCTTTGCCGAAGAAGGCTTGCTGGTCCGCGTCACCGGCGACACCATCGCGCTGTCGCCGCCTTTGATCGTGAGCGAGGCGCAGATCGGCGAGATTTTTGACAAGGTGACGCGGGTGATTAACGCAGTTGATTGATGTGCATCATGCAATAACATTTTTGTATCGCAACTGCTTGAATTTTGTAACGCATTATTTGCTTGCGATTGCCGAAAATATCTTCGGCAAGATTGCTGAATATCATCAATCGCGATGCGTGGATCGTCAGTTATGCCGGCTCAGTCGCTGATCGCCGAATTGGAAGACGCAATAAAAAGCGGCTCCAAGGACAAGCGGGTCGACACATTAAGGCGAATTACCGATCTCTTCGTTGCTGACGCCGATCGCCTCAACGATCAGCAGATCGAAGTTTTCGATAACGTGCTGGGACGGCTGATCGAGAGGATCGAGGCAAGAGCGCTGGCGGAACTCAGCCGAAGACTTGCACCTATCAACAATGCGCCGCCTGAGGTCGTGCGGCGCCTCGCCGGCGACGACGATATCGCCGTTGCGGAGCCGATTCTTTCGAAATCGATCCGGCTAAGCGACCAGGATCTTATCGAAATCGCCAATACAAAAACGCAGGCGCATTTGCTGGCAATTTCGACTCGTCCTCGCATTGCCGCCCCGGTCACGGATGTCCTGCTGCGGCGCGGCGACGATCGCGTTTACCACAAGCTTGCCGGGAATCCGGAAGCTAGCTTTTCGGAGGACGGCTTTGCCACGCTGGTGAAGCACGCGGAAAAAGACGAGCAGTTGGCCGAAAAGGTCGGGCTTCGGTTCGATGTTCCGCTGCGTCTGTTTCGGGAACTGCTGCTGCGCGCCACCGAAGCCGTGCGGTCTCGCCTTCTCGCCGTGTCGGATGCGAGCAGTCGTGGCCATATTCAAAACATTCTCAACGCGATATCCGAAGACGCCAATCGTGAGGCGCGCAAATTGCACTGCGATTTGATGCTGGCGCACGATCGCGTGCTGGCGATGCAGGCCGACGGCAAGCTCAACGATGCGGTCTTCTTCGAATTTGCGAAACGCGGCTACTATGCGGAGATAGTGGCGGCGCTGTCAGTGCTCAGCGGGGCGCCGTTGCAATTAATGGATAAGCTTTTGCAGAGTGAGCATATCGAGGCGTTTCTCGTGCCCTGCAAGGCTTCCAGTTTGGAATGGCCGACGGCCCGCCTCATCCTCACCTGCCGGACTGTCGGCCATAAGACGACGGCCAACGACCTCGATCAAGCGCAAAACGATTATCTCAAGTTATCGACCAATATTGCGCAGCGCATTCTTCGCTTCTGGCAGGTTCGGCAGACGGTGTCGCGCGCCGCCATGCCAGCCGCGTGATGAAGCATGCTTTTGCCGAGGAAGGGCTCTTGATCGGTGTCACCGGCGACACCATCGCGCTCTCGCCGCTGATCGTGAGCGATGAGATCGGCGAGATTTTTGACAAGGTGGCGCGGGTGATCAAAGCCGTCAGCTGACAAACCGGCCGGTGCTGCGGTTGCAACTGCAACTGACTTTAGCGTGACGCGTACGACGGGTTCGACAGGAGCGGAAGCGCGTCCGAACCCCAATAAAATCCGGATTGATCGCGTCTTCCAGTCCCGTTCGAGTGCTTCGCAATGCGGGAAGCACACACAACCTTGGGTCTGACTTTAAGACAACTTGAAAAATCGATATGAGTCGCGCGACTTGCTGGGGAAGTTAGGTTCGTCTGGCCTACTCCCCAATGAGTCTCGGCCGATGGGCCTTTTAATGAGTCTCGGCCGATGGGCCTTTTAGTGTATCGCGGGCGGCCGACCCTCCGCGCTCAGAATATCCAATTTCCGGCTGTCGTGAATTCATCGAGCCCTCTCGACAATTTTCCACTCGTGCGCTCCCGTGACATTGAGGATGTCCGCGCGGCGCTGGCACGTGTTTATACCAAGCCGGCTTTGGTACCGACGCCCGGTGTCGAGCACCTCAACGCCGCCCTCAACAGCTGCCGGCTTGGCCGTGTGACGCTGGCTTATAGTACCTACGGAAGCGACGTGGGGCTTGAATATCCGCCAACCGATCTCTGTGTGCAGCTGTTTCCGATTCGCGGCACGGCGCAAATGGTGTGCGGCCGGATTTCAGACGTTTTGACCCCAGGGGCCAGCGCCGTGGTCTGCGACGGCGCGCCCTATACGATGAAATATGGCGCCGATTACGAGCATCTTGTGTTGCGGATCGGTTCGCGACTTTTGACGGAAAAGCTCGTAGCCCTGACGGGGGCGACGATCAAGGAACCCCTGCGGATGGACCCGCAGCGAAGCTCGAAGCGCCCGGCGGCGCTCATGCTACAGCGATACCTTCCGCGACTTGTCGACACGCTGAGCGAAGCTCACCCGCCTTTTCCGGATTGGTGGATCGCACAGACGGAGGAGTTCCTGGTGACGCTGTTTCTATGCGCGCACCGGCATAATTACAGTCATTTGTTGGAGGAGCCAGCGCTGGACGTGGCGCCCGGGCAGATCCGGCAAGCCGAGGAATACATGGAAGCGAATGCCCCGCGGGTGGTCACCTTGGAAGAGCTCGCGGAGGTCACCGGAGTGAGTGCCTTTAGCCTGTATAGCGCTTTTAAAAAGCATCGCGGCTATTCGCCCTTCGAGTTCTTGTCCCGTGTGCGATCGAAGAGCGGCGGAGCGCATCGATGAGATCGACGCGACCGCTCGACCGCTTTCCGCTCGTTCACACACAGAATGCAGAAGAAATGTGTGCAGCACTCGAACGGGTGTACGCTAAACCGACATTAACAGGCCGCACCAAGAAGATCGATGCCACGCTCAATCTCTATCAGCTGAAAGATATTGCACTCGGATACACCAAGTATGGGATTGGGATGAGGTTGGCGTATCCCGAGAGCAACGTCACCTTGCAAACGTTCCCCATGCGCGGAAAGGGAGAGGTGGCGGTCAATAAGACTGTAAGTCCGCTGGATTCTCGTCACGGTATAACGGTGTCACCCGGCGTAAACTTCGCAGTAAAGCTTAGTGCCGACTATGAGCACTTCATCCTGCTGATAAATTCGCGGGCACTGGCAGCCAAATTGGCTGCGATCGCCGGAGTGCCTATCCGCGAGCCATTGGAGTTTCATCCGTTCCGAGATGACGCCCTTCCCGCGGCGAAGGCGTTGCGCAATCATTTTTTGTCTCTGGTCGATTGCATGGGCGCATCCGACGTGCCCCCGCCTAAATTGGCATTGATGGAATTCGAGCAGGCCATGCTGGTGATGTTCCTTCATGGCAATCGGCACAATTACACTGATCTGTTGCAGCAGACACCGCCGGAATCCGCGCCTTGGCAGGTTCGGCGGGCCGAGGAATACATCGAGGCGAATGCGCGGCGGGCGATTACGTTGGAGGAACTCGCGGAAGTCACCGGCGTAAGCGTCTTAAGTCTGTTTCGCTCATTTCGGCAAAGCCGCGGCTATTCCCCGCTGGAGTTTGCCACGCGGTTGCGCGCGAACTCGCCGCGAACGCGGTAATATGGCCTATCCGGTCGCCGCGCCCTCTGGCGAGCAAAGGTGAATTCACTGCGGTTTGAGGATCGCCCAGCCGACATGGACTGCGCCATAGCCGCGGCGCATCGGCAGGTCGAATGGCGCGCCGACTTCGGCGCCGGGCGCGATCGCGGCCAATGGCGGCGGCAGCACTCTGGGATCGCTTTGCGTCCACACCACGACGGCGCCCTTTCTGCGCAAATCGTCAAGATCGATCCATGGCGCGCGGGCCGGTTCGCCGTCGATCAGCACTTGCGGCTGGTCCGGTGAATAGTGCGCAAGATTGCCGCCGTCCCACATCGAGCCGATCACATAGCGCAGCGGCTGGCCGGTCGCGGCGTGAAAGCGCCGCGTCAGCGTCGCGCCGAGCGCGTTACCGGGATAAAACTCAGCGCGATAACGGTGATCGATCAGCGGCAACACCGTGTAGTTGACGACAAAGGCCAGGATCAGGATCGCGGCCACGGCGGCCCAGGCCGCGACAACGCGGCCGATGCGGTCGCGGTCGAGCATGGGCCGAACCGTCATCACGATCCACAGCCCCACAAATAGCCACAGCGGATAGCCCCACATGGCGACGGCGCCGCGGCCGCTTACGGCGGAGAGCGCGATCGTCATGGCGCCGGGACCGAAGGCCAAGAGCGTCACGATCCGCAGGTCGAGGGCGTCGGCGGCAATCTCGCCGCGGGTTTTCTGCGGCGGGTAGAGCAGGGCAGCGGCGATGAACAGCGACGGTAACAGGAAGAAAATCTGGCTGGCAGCGAAAACGGTCGGGTGCAAGATGTGGTCGAACCAGCCGAGCACCGGCGCGGCGCGGTGCTCGGCATAAGCAAACGGCAGGAAATCGGTGTGAAACAGCCAGAGCACATGCGGCAGTGCGATCAACAACGCGATGGCGAGCGCGAGCCACGGTCCGGGCGTCGCCAAGGCGCGCCGCGCCTGCCGGTCTAAAATGAGAAACAGCGCATAGGGCGCCGCCAGCATGACGACGAAGTATTTCGCCCACAACGCGCCGCCGAAGGCGATGCCGAGCAGCCCCCAATGGCCGAGACGCCCGCGCTTGAGCGCGGCATGAAAAGCGTAGCCGGCCAGCGCCCAGAACGGTAATTGGACGACGTCGTGATTGAATTTCACCGCGGTGTACTGGAAATAATGCATGCCGTCGACGATCAGCGCGGCAACCAGCGCGCCGGTGACGCCGACCAGTGGCCGCGCCGTGGCAAAGACCAGAGCGAAGGCGATGACGACGGCGGCCTGCGCCAGTCCGTAATAGGCCGCATCGAAGCCAAAGCTGCGGTGCATGATCTCGACGAGCCACCATGGCAGCGGCGGCAGCTTGTCGGAACCGAGCGGCCATTCCCGGCCATAGGTCAGGGCTTCGATGAGATCGAGCGGCAAATTGGCATAGAGCAGGCTTGGCAGTACGGTCCAAATCGCGAAATGTAGCGCCAAAAACCAGCCGAATGCGGCCTGCGGCCGGTGCTCGATAAAGCCGATCAATCCGGGTTTGGGCGCGGCGGCGGCCGCCGAAAGCGGCGCCGCAGCGGGGACAGATTGTGGCATCTCACCGAGGCCCATCGCGTTTGCGTTATAAAACTGGCGCAAAGGCTTAGCTATGGCTCGCGGCGGACTTGCGGCGGTCCCGAGCTTGTGGACACTGCTAGGCTTGGGGTGCGAATCGTCGCCTGAGGAGTAGCACGGCATGGTGCGTATCAGCGCCATCTTCATTGCGGCCTGCATGGTGCTCATCGCCGGCTCGATCGGCGTCGTGGTGTATCTGCGCTTCGGCTTTACCGGGGCCGAGTCGGCGTTGGTGGCGCTCGGTACCCTCACCGCGCTCGCGGTCTATAACGCTATCGCCGCGCGCAAGCACGACCGGCTGGAAGCCAGCAACCAGCTCGCCAACTTGGCGCGTGGCTCCGGCGATCTCGCCCGGCAGTTGGCCGAGTTTGGCCGCCGGCTGAGCGCCATGGAGGGCAAGGTCGACACCGTGATCGACCGCGCATTGGCGACGGCCCAACCGCTCGCCGCGGAAATCGAGGAATTGTCCACTCTGGTCAAGCAATTGGCCGACTCGGTGGCGGCGCACGAGGCCGCGCTCGCCGCCGAGCATCAGCCTATCGCCGCGCCCACGGCCGAGGTTCCGCCGGCGGTAAACGGTGCGGCAATTGTGGCGGCGCCGGAACCCGCCATTGCGGCGCCGGCGGCCGCGATTGCCGCGCCGGCTGCGGTCGCGGCGCCGCTGCCGGCGACGCCCGCCGCACCAGCCGAGTCCGCCGACCGCAAGATCGCCGCCTTTGCCGGACTTGACCGCGACGGCATTATCGGCGCAATCACAAAAGCCATCGACGCCAGCAAGATCGATCTCTACCTCCAGCCCGTGGTGACGCTGCCGCAGCGCAAGGTGCGCTATTACGAGGCGTTATCGCGGCTGCGCGTCGACAACGGCGAACTGGTCGCGGCGGCCGATTTCCTGCCCTATGCCGAAGCTGGCGCGCTGATGCCAAGGCTCGATCATCTATCGGCGTTGCGCTGCGTCCAGGTGGTGCGGCGGCTTCTCCTGAAGAACCGCGACATCGGCTTGTTCTGCAACGTCGCCGGCGCGACGCTCACCGATGCCGGATTTCCGAAATTTCTCGAATTCATGGAAGCCAATCGCGCCATCGCGCCGTCGTTGGTATTCGAATTCACCCAAAGCGCGGTCCGCGCCATGGGGCCGATCGAATATGAGAGCCTTGCCGCTTTGGCCGAGCTTGGGTTTCGCTTCTCGATGGACAACCTCGTCGACCTGCGCGTCGACGCGCGCGAATTGAACGAGCGCGGCTTTCGCTTCGTCAAGGCGCCGGCGACGCTGCTGTTCAATCGAGTCGGCGTAGTCTCGACCGATATTCATCCGGCCGACTTCTCCGATCTGCTCGGCCGCTTCGGCATCGATCTCATCGCCGAGCATATCGAGAACGAGAGCATGGTCGTCGATCTACTCGACTATGACGTTCGCTTCGGTCAAGGCTTTTTGTTCTCGCCACCGCGTCCGGTGCGCGCCGAAGCGTTACAAGGCGGCGTCGGCGAGCCCCGAGAAGCCGCGGCCGCGTCGCTGCAGGTCGGGAGCGACCACACCGGGCCCAGCGGCAATCTCACCCGGCTGGCGCGGGCTGGGATGCGGCGCAGCTGACCTTTCCGCTATCGCTAGGAGCGTTAGCGACGAAGCAATTTTGGCTGCATTTTGTGATACTGGATCGCTTCGCCTTGCCGCAATGACGCAAATGGCCGCTTTCATCGAACGATTTGAGCCGCTCCAACGCGACTACGACGTGCTATTCTGCGACGTCTGGGGCGTTATCCATAATGGTCTCGCCGCGTTCCCGGCCGCCTGCGATGCGTTGCTGCGGTTTCGCGCGCGCGGCGGCACCGCGATTCTGATCACAAATGCGCCGCGCTCGGGCGAGGCGGTGGCGCGGATTCTCGACCGGCTCGGCGTACCGCGCGACGCCTATGACGCGATCACAAGCTCCGGCGACGTCACCCGTGGCGTTGTCGCAGCGCGGCTGCAGCAAGCCGTTTTTCATCTCGGCCCCAAGCGCGACCTTTCAATTTTCACCGGGCTCGATGTGAAGTTTGCTGACTCTGAGCGCGCCGACTACGTCGTCTGCTCGGGCCTGTTCGACGACACGACCGAAACGCCGGACAGCTATCGCGACATGCTGGCAGCGATGCGTATGCGCGCGCTGTTCATGGTTTGCGCCAATCCCGACATTGTCGTCGAGCGCGGCGATTCTTTGGTCTATTGCGCGGGAGCCTTGGCGGACGCCTATGCGACGCTCGGCGGCGATGTGCTCTATTGCGGCAAGCCGCATGCGCCGATCTACGACACGGCGCTGACCAAGGCCGCGACATTGCGCGGCGGCGCCGTGCCGGCGCGGCGGCGCGTGCTCGCCATCGGCGATTCGGTGCGCACCGATCTGCGAGGCGCCGCGGCCTTCGGGCTCGATTACATGTTTGTGACCTCGGGAATCCATGCCGGGGAATACGGCTCGCGCGACGCACCGGATCTGGCGGCGCTCAACGCGACATTCAAAGCCGCCGGCGTCGCGCCGAAGGCGGTGATGAGAGGTCTCGTCTGGTGAGGCTACGCGCCGGTCGTTCGGCGCATCACACCGGGCTACGCTGCAGCCGGGAGCCGACGAAGGTTGCAGCGTTGGTCTGCTCGACCGCCGGGGTGAATTCGGGCTTGTCGGCGAACACCGCTTCGATCTTGGCTTTGAGCGTCTGCGCGTTGAACGGCTTGACGATATAATTGTTCACGCCGGCCTTCTTCGCCGCGATGACGTTCTCGGTCTTGGATTCCGCCGTCACCATGATGAACGGCGTCGTCTCGATCTGTGGATTGGCGCGCACGCGCCGCAGCAGGTCGTAGCCAGTCATCGGCTCCATGTTCCAATCCGAGATGACGAGGCCGTAGCGCTTGACGATCATCTTCTCGAGCGCGGCGCTGCCGTCGGCGGCATCGTCGATGTCCTCGAAGCCGAGCTGGCGCAGAAGATTGCGGATGATGCGCACCATCGTGCTGTAGTCGTCGACCACGAGCACCGGCATTTTCGGATCGAGCGCCATGGCTCCGCTCCCAAGCCTACGACCGGCGACCGACCGTGTCTGCCTAATCAGGCGTCGGGGCACGCTTCCGCTCCGACCGTCCCTACTTCGGGGGCCAAATTACATCGCGTGTTTGAACGCGGGGTTAACCGCTGTGGCGGGCGCCGCCCGCCATAGCGGTCGCCGCTGTCCCTTGACTTTGCCGCTGATGCGACGGCACCACTTCGGGATCGTCCCGTAAACCGGTCCTTAACCATCGCAGCCCCGATGCCGATGAAGAATTTCCGCGTCGTGCGCGATTCCGCGTCCGCCACCGCGCCAGCCGGGGCGCTTGCCGGCGCGGTCGTCGCCATCGGCAATTTCGACGGCGTGCACCGCGGCCATAAAGCGGTGATCGCAGCGGCGCAGCAGCGAGCCGCAGCGCTTGGCCGGCCGGCGGCGGCCCTGACCTTCGAGCCCCACCCACGGACCTTTTTCCATCCCGGCGAGCCGCTGTTCCGGCTGACCGACGCGCCGACCAAATTGCGCCTCCTCGCCGCCACCGGGCTCGACGGCGCCATCGTGCTTACTTTTGGCGAGGCCTTGGCAAACTTGTCGGCGGAGGATTTCGTCAGGCGCATCCTAGTCGAGCGCTTCGCCGTGGGCGGAGCGGCGATCGGCTTTAACTTTCATTTTGGCGCCAACCGGGCGGGCTCGCCGGACTTTCTCGCCGCGGAGGGCAAACGGCGCGGCTTTGCCGTCGACGTGGTGCCGCCATTGCAGGATCGCGGCCGGCCGGTCTCCTCGCAGCCGATTCGTGAGGCGCTGGCCGCCGGCCGGCTCGACGCCGCTGCGGAATTATTGGGCTATCCCTGGTTTCTTTCCGGCAGGGTGATCCATGGCGACAAGCGTGGCCGCGAACTTGGCTTCCCGACCGCCAATCTCATACCCGACCCGTCTTGCGGGCTGCGCCACGGCATCTATGCCGTGCGCGTTGCGCTCGGCGGCCACCGCTATGACGGCGTGGCGAGCTTCGGTCGGCGGCCGATGTTCGACGTCGGCACGGTGCTCCTTGAAGTCTTCTTGTTCGATTTTTCCGGCGACCTTTACGGCGCGACCGTCGACGTCGCATTTATCGCCTTCATCCGCGACGAGGCGATATTTGCTTCGGCCAAAGAGCTCATACGGCAGATGCAGGAAGACGCCCGCCTCGCCCGCGAAGCTTTGCTGCGCGCAGGCGATGCATTCCCGCCGATCTAGCGCGCGTCGAGCCTATTGCGGCAGAAGAAGCTTGCCGAGCTGATCGAGCAGTTCGCCGTAGCGCGCGAAGTTGCCCGCTGCGTATTGCCGCTGCATCTCGCGGAACAGAGCACGTGCCCGTTCAAGCGTATCGCTGCCCGGCTCGGGAGTGGGCGCGCTCTGCACCGCAGGTGGTGCGCCGACGAGAAGGCGCTCGGCATCGGGGAGCGTGCTCGCCCATTCGATCTTGCGGTCATCAGGCAGAAGCTGCCCCAACACAACGCGGGCAAGCGTCGGGATCTTAGTCTGCTCCGCCTCGATATAGACCGGTTCGATGACAACGAGTTGATCATCGACGAGCGGCAATACGATGAGATTGCCGCGAATGACCTGCGAGCCGTGCTGATCCCACAGCGTCAGATCCCCGGAGAAACGGCTGTCCGAGTTGATCCGCGATTCCACCTGCGCCGGACCGTCGATGAACGTCCCTTTCGGAAAACGGAATGCCACCATCTTTCCGTAATTGTCGCCATCGCAAAGACCGGCAAGCCACCCTGCCATTTGATTCTTGCCGGCGACCGACATCGGCATCATCAGCAGGAACTCCGGCTTGTCGGAGCCGGGAAGCTGCGTCGTCACGTAATAGGGCAGCATTTCGATCTCGGCATTCCGATAAAGCTCGCGTGGAATCTCCCAGCGGTCCTCTCGATTGTAGAAAGTAGTCGGGTTGGTCATGTGATAGGTGCCGTACATCTCGGCTTGCACCGTGAAAATGTCTTCCGGATAGCGGATATGGCGGCGCAAATTCTCCGGCATCTCCCCGGCATCCTTGAACATTTCTGGCAGTATTTGCCGATACGCGTTGATAATCGGATCGCGCCGGTCGAAGACGTAGAAAGTCACCGAGCCGTTGTAGGCGTCGATCACCGCTTTGACCGAATTGCGCAGGTAATTCCGCCCGCGGAAAGCCGGCAGCGAGCCCTGATAGGCTTCGCTATAGGGATAATTCTGCGACGTCGTATAGGCATCGAGAATGTAGGAATAATGGTCGCCATCGGCGATGATGTAAGGATCGCGATCGAAGTTGAGAAACGGCGCCAGCGTTTGCACCCGCTCGACGATATTTCTTCGCAGCATCACCCGGCTTTCGGGCGTGAAATATCCCGAAACGAACAGCCGCAGCCCATCAAATTGGCGGGCAATGACGAGCTTGCGCCACAGGTTGGAGAGCGGGATGCCGCCATTCCCCTGGTAGATCGTTTCGGCGTTGGCCTGGCCTTGCGGAAAATCGAATTCCTTCTCGGTGGTGTGTACATAAACGCGGTCATTGGTGAGTTCGCCGAAATATATCTCGCCATGCGCCACCGCGAGGGTTTTCTTGGCGACGATAGGAATGTCGTGCGCCCACAGAATCGGATTGCCCCTTGTGTCAATTTCATTGACCGGGACCGCAACGACGCCATAGCCGTGGGTGTATTTGAGTGCCAGATTGACCCAGACCTTGGCCGGCGCGGGCAGCCGCGTGACATCGAGTTCGCGTGCCGTAATCATGACTTGTCGCTCGGCGCCGTCGATCTCATAGCGATCGATGTCGACGCTGGAGAAAGTATAATAGGGTCTTAAGCCCTGGATCTGCTGGAGTTGCGGTTCGAGCGCGCGCCAATCCCAAATGCGCGCGTCCTGCAAAGTGGAAGCGTCCCTGTCGAGGTCGGCAGCGCTGAGCGGCTTGCTGGACACCGCGAATTCGCGTTCCTCAACCGATGGGCCGGCGAGGTTATAGGCCTGACGGGTGCCGGCAATGCTTCTGACCAGGTAGGGCAGCTCCAAGGTAATTTGGTTTGGTCCCACATAGACGTCCTCAATCCCGGCAGGAACGGCAAAGGCGGCCACGAACACAATTGCCAGCGCCGCGAGTGGCGTGAGCCAGTGCGCTCGACGCATCAATAACCAGGCGCGAAAGCGGGGCAAGAAAGCCGCGAACGTCAGGATGAGAGCGGCCGCCAACCAACAAACGACAACCAGGTCGTATGCGGGGATCCAGAAATTGACGTCGGCGTAGGACGCGCCGGAGACAACCTTGGAATGCCCCTCGGTGACGAGATGATAGCGGGCCAAGAACCGGCTCGCGCCAAATGCAAGGCACAGCCATGCTCCCAGCACCAAGCCCTGCCGCAGCCAGATTGCCTGCACCGCCCAGCGTTGCGGCAGGGCAAAAGCGGCGCCGTGGCTTCCGTGATAGCCGCTATCCTGGCCCGGGCCATAGATCTCGAAGCCATGGATCAACGCATTCGCTCCGTGGCGAACGGCCGCGCCAACCACCGCCCAAAGCACGATCAAGAGGCAAAGGATCGTGATCGCAATATCGACGACATCGTCATAGAGCGGCAAGACCAGCAAGTAGAAGGCAAGATCTTTGTTGAAAACCGGATCGGCAACGCCGACCGCTGTCGCGCCGAAAAAACGCATAAGCGGAATCCAAAGCGGCGTCGCAAGGAATCCGATCACACTTGCGATCGCAAAGCCGGCAATCCACGGCGCACTTTTCGGAACGATAGCAAACGAACGACACAGAAGATGCAGATTGACGGCGACGAAGAGGCCGATCAAAAGCAGAATTACCAGAAATATTCCAACGCGGTACTCGATCGACAGCCAAAAGCGGTGGCTCTGCCCCAGCTCGTCAAACCAATAGCTCTCGAGCGAGATACTTAAGCCCACTTCGAGGCAAACGATCGCAAGGGCGGCAGCCAGGACGTAAGCGGAGTCGCGATAGAGGCGGTGCACAAATGCGACGTGATTGCTGCCGCCTCGCTGCAGCACGGTGAAGGCCAAGGGTAGTGCCGCCAGAGCGAGCAGCAAAAGGTAGCCGGCCTCGAACATCAGCGGTGTCCTGTCTGGGCGTCGCGGAATCAGGAATTCGGCGCAATGGTGCGCCGCATCGTTTGAAATCGCAATATGACCGGGAGCGCTGAAGCGGACTGGAAGAGCGCCTTTTCCGGCGCGAATCTAGTGATTTTCCATCTTAACGGTGGAAATCATTCGGCGCCCTCGCGGCGCCGGTCGTGATAGTCGCGCGCCCATTGCGCCGCCACGATACCGAGCAGCGCGAGCGGCACCAGGCGCTGCCAGCCGATAGTGCGGCCGGCTTCGACGGCGACGCCGAGAATCTTCGGATCGAGCAGCCAGGACGGCGAATGCGCCTTTGCCGCGCGGGCGAGGATGGCGCGCTCGCGGACGCGGCGGCGGATGAGCGCGCCGATCAACGCCGCGACGAGGCCGATCACGGCGAATATGCCGGTCATGATCAGACCGGCAAAGACGCTGCCGAATTGCACGGCAAACCAGTCGTAACCGCTGACGCAGAGAAAGACGAAGGCGGTGAGCAGCGCCAATGCCATAATGGCGAGCCAGACTATGACAGCAACGCTTGTGCCGTTCTTGGCCTGGATCGCCAGCGTGATCTCACGAGTCAAAGTCTTGAGCATCGAACGCCCGGCTCGGCGCACCAAACCCTGGCTGCGCCGCCTCTCTATCTATGCGACGTCATTTGCATCTGTGCGACGTCATCTGCGCCATGTCGCGCCGAACAAAAAGCCGAGGCCGGCCACGATCGCGAGCGTGGCATAGGGGCGGGTCTTGATCGACTCGTCGATCGCTTCGATGAAATTGTCGGACACGTCGCGCACCGCGTCGACCGCCTCGCGGCTGCGCTCCTGGGCGTCGGAAACGACATCATCGACGCTCGATCTGGCGCGCTGCCAGGCGACATTGCTCTTGTTGGCAAGGATGTCGCCGACCTGTTCCGCCAGCTTGGCCAAATCGTCGCGTAAAGCCTGCAGATCCTTCTGGATGTCAGGCGAAGCGTCGGCGGCGGCCTTGCCGATTTCGCGCCACCCTTCGCTAGCGCTCTCGCGCACGTTCGAGGAAACCGTCGAGGCGCTGCTCATGCCGTTACTCCCTGGATTGAGACTGCCGGACTGCGCGGATAATCACCCGCCCTTGGGAAAGTTCCATTGACAAAGATCAAAGGCGAAAAAGCGCAATTCAGTCAGGAAGTTTGACCTCTTCGGTCGGCACCAGGTGATTGAAGACGACGAGCCCGACGATCGACAGCGGCATCGCAAGCAAGGCGCCGAACGGAAGGAGGAAGATGCCGATGGACGCCGCCTGGCCCACCGACACCCACATCTTCTGCACGCTGTCGACCGGCGTGGGGTCGCTGATGACCAGCGCATGGCGGACTTCGCGTTTGGCCCGGATATAGTCCAAAAAACCCTCTGTCACCCAAGGCTTTCAGCCTCTGCCAGGCCCATATCTGAGGCAACGCCGGGCTGGAACGGTCGTTCCAAGGCTCGCCGCAATGCCGGCCTAGAGACCCTTTCCGCAGCGCAACCGGCTTGTTAGAAGGCGCAGCCCATAGACGGACCTGCAAGTGACCGACCCCAAAGCGCGCGATTACTCGGAAACGCTGTTTCTGCCCAAGACCGACTTCCCGATGCGCGCCGGCCTGCCGCAGAAGGAGCCGGAGATCTTGGCGCGCTGGCAGAAGCTTGACCTTTACGGGCTGCTGCGCGCAGCCGCCAAAGGCCGGCCGCGCTTCGTGCTCCATGACGGGCCGCCTTATGCCAATGGCAACATCCATATCGGCCATGCGCTCAACAAGATCCTCAAGGACGTGGTGACGCGCAGCCAGCAGATGCTCGGTTATGACTCCAACTACGTGCCGGGCTGGGACTGCCACGGCTTGCCGATCGAATGGAAGATCGAGGAGGAGAACTACCGCGCCAAGGGCAAGCCGAAGCCGGACTTTTCCGATGCGGCCGCTTTGGTCGAATTCCGCCAGGAGTGCCGCGCCTTCGCCGAGCACTGGATCAAGGTGCAGCGCGAGGAGTTCGAGCGCCTC
>JASHOX010000082.1 GCA_030038415.1 Xanthobacteraceae bacterium | reverse complement strand
GATGAATGACGTCGTCGAGCATCTGTGACAGACGCCCGGCCGCCTCGTCGGATAATCCCTGGGCGAGTTGCCCAAGCATGGCCTGCGCGATCACCAATTCGCCAACCAGATTGACGACGCGATCGATCTTGTCGATATCGACCCGCGTTGTCGTGGGCGCCGGCTTTACAGCTGCGGCACGCGGTTCCTTTTCCGGGTTGGCACCGTTGCCCTCCTTGCCCGGTGACATGGCCGGCAAGTCGAGATTGCTCGGCGTGGCGGCGATCGTCGATTGTTCGGCAACCGGTATGCCCGCTGCACTCTCGGTTGCAACAGCTGTGGAGGCTTGCGGCGCGAGATCGGTAATTTCCAATTCGCAATCGCCGACCACAAATTCGAAGACCTCAGCAACCGCATTGTGCTCCGCCGCGGTGCGTAGCGTGCCGGTCCACCCCACATAGGGATGACTCGGAATTAGTTCGGATAAAGGCGGCAAGGCATCGGCTTCGGCTATGAGCTCAAGCTCGCCAAGTTTGCCAAGCTCGCGAAGGATATAGAGCGGCTCATTGGCGTTCTTTAACATTTCCGGCTTGGGCCGGAACGTGATGGCATAGGATCGAAGAGTTTCGCCAACCGTTTCATCCAAGTCGGCCACGCAAACCGGCGTGAACTCGATATCATCGAATTCCGCCGGAGCAGTTGAGCTATCATCGTCGGCCGCCGCACCCCCGTTCATTTCTCGACTGAGCCGCTCCAGAGCCGCTCGGCAGTCGCCGCCGTAATCTGGCGGTAGCGGTTTTCCTGAGCGAGAGAAACCGACTATGTCGGATAGCACATCGCCCGCTGACAACAGGACAGTGATGACTTCGGGTGTTGCGGCCGAGCTGTCATGCCGGAGCGTGTCAAGCACTGTCTCAAATACATGCGCAAAGGCGACCAGGCTTTCAAATCCGAAAATGCCAGCGCCGCCCTTAACCGAATGAACGGCCCGAAATACGGCATGCACGGTTTCTTCCGAGCCGCTGGCATCGCGCATGTCGCTGAGCCCGGCTTCGATTTCCTGCAGCAGTTCGCTGCATTCATCGAAGAAGGTATTCCGCAGATCGTCTAGGCTGGGCATGGCAGGGCATCGCTGACGTGTTTGGACTCAATCAAGGACAGACCTTGCGGATCGTTGCGACCAATTGCTCCGGGTCGAACGGTTTCACCATCCAGCCGGTCGCACCGGCCTGACGGGCGATGTTTCTCTTGTCCGTATCGCTCTCCGTCGTAAGTACGAGAACAGGCGTTGCTTTATGGACCGGGTTACGTCGCAATTGACGGATTACCTCATAGCCATCCATCTTCGGCATATTGATATCCGTGATGACAACGTCGACCGGATCGTCGCCCAGCGTAGCCAGGCCGTCCTGACCGTCGACTCCCTGGATGACGTCGTAGCCCGCCTCGGCCAGCGTGACCATGAGCATGTCGCGCATCGTTCTGGAATCGTCGATTGTTAGGATTCGCTTTTTCATGGCGTTGCCTTCCATTCGCTCCTGCAACAGATCTTGATTCTCTGGCGGTTCTTGCATCTCGCTTTGAACGGGCTCCGAACTTTGAACGGGCTCCGAACAAGGATCGTGCGTCTCGGCCGGACTTTCTTCACCGCCTACTGTCCAATTCAATCCAAGGTCCTTAAAAGCCGCCACAAATTCGGCCGACGGATTCGATATCGAGATTCGATTGTGCGACTTGGTCGCCGCAAGGATGATCTGAACGCACGGCAGAGTCAGCGTTTCGACGCCAGCCGCATCGAGCCGCAGCGAACCATTCTGCGCTGCCTTGTTGCGCAACATATCGAGGAAACCATCGGCCGCCGCGAGATCGAGGACAGCAGGCAACACGATGACTTCACCTTCGCCGTCATTATGTTCTGCTGTTGGCATGGCGGTCTTTCCGGCTTCCTTGCTCACCGACCGACATGGTCGGCATGATGCGCATGCCCATGTTTGATTGCCATGCTCTCACCGTTGCACGCATCGATGATTGCGTCGGCCATTTTCAACAAGGGAAATTGCGACATGACGGCGCCGACTTCGAACGCCACACGCGGCATTCCATAAATAAGCGACGAGTTCTCGTCCTGCCCGAGAGTAACGGCCCCCGCTTGACGCAGTTCGAGCAGGCCTTGAGCGCCGTCCTTGCCCATCCCGGTGAGAATCACCCCGATCGCACGCTTGGCGGCGAGCCGCGCTACCGATCGGAACAATACATCCACCGATGGGCGGTGACCCGACGTCGGTGGTTCGTCATTGAGCGAACATATGAAGCGATCGCCGTGCCTCGCGAGTTCGAGATGGTGCGAGCCTGGGGCAATATAGACATGGCCGGCCTCGATAGGATCGCCGTGCGCGGCCTCTGATACCGTCATCGGACATTCGCGATTAAGACGCTCGGCGAATGCGGTCGTGAAGCGTGGCGGCATGTGCTGGGTGATGAGTATAGGCGGACAGTCGCTCGGCAGGCCCATCAGCACCGCCTTCAACGCCTCGACACCGCCGGTCGAAGCGCCAATCGCGACTATCTTTCCGGTCGAGCGTCCGAGCTTGGCTCGTTCGGGTGGTCGCACCGTTGGCGCGACACGGTGCGCATGAAGCCGGGTGCGGGCAGCCGCCTTGACCTTGATTTGCAGATCCTCGGCCAATTTGGCCATCGCGGTGCCGACGTCAGCGGTCGGTTTGGCGACGAAGTCCACAGCGCCGATTTCGAGCGCTTCGAGCGTCACCTCGGCGCCTGCCTGGGTCAGCGTGGAAAACATCACCACCGGCATCGGCCGCAGGGTCATGATCTTGCGCAGAAAGGTCACGCCGTCCATGCCCGGCATCTCGACGTCGAGCGTGATGACGTCCGGATTGAGCGCCTTGATGCGGTCGCGCGCGGCGAATGGATCGGATGCCGTGCCGACGACCTCGATTTCAGGGTCAGCTGCGAGCACCGAGGACAGCAATTGCCGCATGACTGCGGAGTCGTCGACGACGAGAACACGTACGGGTTTGGCGGTGTTTGGCATTCGATTTACTCAAAAAGCTCGATTTCGCCGGCCGTCTTCTTCGATGAGAGGTTCTTGGCATATGCGGATTCTTCGCGTGCAATATTGGACGTCTCGCTGCCGCCCAACAGCCGCCGGATGACTCGGCCCGTTGCCGGGAAGTAGTGAATGCGCCGTGGATGTTCCCCACCAAGGTCCTGCGCCGCGCAGCCGAGGCCTTCGGTCTTGAGATAGCGCAGCACGAACTCGGCGTTCTGGGTTCCGACCTTGTTACTAGAATCGGTGACGTTGCCGCCGCCAAATACTTTTATTTCCATTGACTCGCGGGAGCAGCCGGCCTTGAGCAGCTCATTGATAAGTTTCTCCATGGCGAAATTGCCGTAACGCGTCGATTCGGATTCGTGATTGCCTCCCCATCCGCCACGCTCGCCTTCCGCGAGCATGAAATGATTCATCCCGCCGATGCCTACGATAGGATCGCGAATGCAGGCCGAAACGCACGAACCCAGCACTGTAACCAGCATCTCGTCTGCATTTGACGTGATGAAATATTCGCCGGGAAATATCTTGATGGCCCAGGCGGAATTTGCGGAGTCATAGAATCGACGCCCGCTCGCGGCGTGAATGGCGCCGTTATTGGCTGCGCCATCGGCCGGATGCCATAATTGAGCGGCGCCCGTCACGCTTCCCTCCGGTAGATAGTCCGGCCCATAAGCCTGAGACCTGGGTGCGTGCCGGTCAGCGATTCCGAGTGGCCGATATACAACCAACCGCCGGGCCTGATCTGCTGGGTAAAGCGCTCGACCAAATTGCTTTTGGTCGGGTTGTCGAAATAGATCATCACGTTGCGGCAGAAGATCG
Source organism: Xanthobacteraceae bacterium (assembly GCA_030038415.1). Taxonomy (GTDB): domain Bacteria; phylum Pseudomonadota; class Alphaproteobacteria; order Rhizobiales; family Xanthobacteraceae; genus BOG-931. The sequence continues at coordinate 1,105 of JASHOX010000082.1, read as the reverse complement.
CGTCAAACAGTCCGTTGAACGGCCACGCCTCCAACAGGTTGAGACGGCGAAACGTAATGAGCGAGCGGACTTCTCGTTCGACGACGACGGATCTGGCGCCGCCTCCGCCGTCGGTTTCGGCAAAAAATGGCAGATAGGATTTCGGGATTTGATCGATCGAATCCAGCGGATACTCGCCGCGACTGGCCTTGGCAAGAACTTCGGTGTCGATGTCAGTCGCCAGAATGCGGGCGTCATGACGCAGGATATCCGGTACTTCCTTTCGCAGCACGACGGCGATGGTGTAGGGCTCCTCGCCGGTCGAGCAGCCGGCCGACCAGACCCTGAGACGACCCCCCGTGCTGCCGCGCGACGAATGCGCGAAGGATCCAGCGACATGGCTGCGGAAGTGGTCGAAGTGGTGCGACTCGCGGAAGAACTTGGTGAGATTGGTCGAAATCGCGTTAATGAAGTTTTCAATCTCGCCACTGTTGTCGTCGCGCGCAAGATAGCTGCGATATTGCTTAAATGACGTCAATCCAAGCGTCCGCAGACGACGCGATACGCGGCTGTAAACGAGATTGCGTTTGCTGTCGGCAAGCGTGATACCGGTATGTTCGTAGGCGAGCTGTGCAAGGCTGCGAAAGTCGGCCTCGGTAAAATCGAATTCGCGAGTAATGTCGACTGGCGCGAGCTCGTTCGGAGCAACCACTGCCGACCTACGTTGTACGAGCGCCATCCTGGAAATCTTTCCGATCCACTTTTTCCTTGGCCGTCAGTCCGGTATTTCGGTCGGGCGGCGTGGGCCGGTCACTGCTGTAGACAGATGACCGGCCAGCTTTCGCGCGGATTGACAGGCTTAGAACTCCTTCCAGTCCGGATCGTCCTTGATTGCCGTAGCGAGCGCCGTCTGCATCTGGCGGGCGGGTCCGCGTCTGGCCGTTTCGACTGCTTTAGGTGCAGCGGCACGCGCCGGTTTCGCCGGCGGGCTGGCAGCGGCCACAGCCTTTGCGGCCGGGGCGCGCACCTGGTTCCTTTCGTTCGCGCCAGTGGATCGAGGCTTATCGCCAGCGTCCGCGTCGATGATGAACACGCCGACGCGGTCATCCATGGCCTTGGCCTGGGT
>JASHOX010000081.1 GCA_030038415.1 Xanthobacteraceae bacterium | reverse complement strand
GTCGAAGGACGGAGGCACGCCCGCCTCCTTGAGACGCTCATGGATAAACCGCAACAGTTCGGCTTGCTTGCGCGTCAGCATCGAGGGGCCCTCTTCCCGGTGCGGCTCGCAAGTCCCACTGCGGCGAGCAGCTTGCGGCCGAAACAAAGCATGAACGGACACTATCCGTTCCATATGTGTTCTGCAACCATTTAATTTGAAGTGAAGAAAACGAGGGAGCGGGCCAACCGCGGCTTAAGGCTAAGAAAGCTCTCAATTTCGCGGGGTTTCCTTAGCTCTGAAAAGGCGTCGGTTAGAAACTTTGGAATTTTACGTGTCCCGTCTCACGAGCAGCGTCTGGCGTCCGTTGCGAGGTACAGAGGCATCGCCGTGATTCGGTCTTATAGCGGCGGGAAGGGACCAAACTCATCACGTTGCAATTTTTGCCGTCATTTCGGTAGCCTGGTATGGCTTTTTGCCAGCCGATTACCGCGGAATTTCGGAGGGTGGTGCCGTTCGGCAACAGCGTTTCGGCTATGGACGGGTTATTATTGGAGTTCAGTTGAACGGTTCGTTCGATGACGGGGGACGACATGAAAAAGCTTCTTGCATCGATTGCAGGCTTGGCGCTGCTGACCGGCTCGGCGCTCGCCGCCGACATGGCGCCAGCACCCGTTTACAAAGCACCACCGCCGGCGCCGCCTCCTGCACCGAGCTGGACGGGCTGTTACGTCAATGCCGGCGGTGGATATGGAGTCTGGAATATCGATCAATACGAAGAGACAAATCCGGGCTTTGTTGCCCTCACGAGCACCACCACATCCGGGGGACGAGGCTGGTTAGGCACCGTGGGCGGTGGCTGCGACTATCAGTTCACGCTCGGCAATCTTGGTAATTTCGTCGTCGGCGTGCTCGCCGATTACGATTTTATGGATGTTCAAGGCCAAATGGTCCCGCCACCGCTCGCCGATGTCGGCACCGAGAAAGAATCCGGCTCGTGGTCCGTTGGCGCGCGCATCGGTTATTTGGTCACGCCCAATCTGCTGACCTATACGAATGGCGGCTTTACCCAAGCTCGTTTTAACGCCGTGACCTACAATCTTAACGTGGCGCCGTTCACGCCGGGAGTGAATGGTGTTCAGGCGCAAACTTTCAGCGGCTGGTTCCTCGGTGGCGGCACCGAATACGCTTTGAACTTCAGTTGGCTGCCGGTGAAGGGGCTGTTCTGGCGCAACGAGTACCGGTTTTCGACCTATGAAGGCAAAGACGTCCCGCTCTTTGGCGTGGGAGGTGCGCCGCTTGCATTTGCCGAGCGCACGAATCCATACACGCAAACGATCACAAGTGAACTGGTCTGGCGCTTCCCGTGATCTGACGGCGCATCAGACAAACAACGCCCGGGACGAAAGTCCCGGGCGTTTTGTTTGCAGGGTGTGCCGCTCTAAACCTAGCGATCGAGTCGAACGATCGTGCACTGGGTGCCGGCCTTTGCCGCCGGCGCGTGCGGCCCGCGGATGACGAGACAGCCTGCTTTCGCGAGCGGCGCCATCATCGAACTGTCCTGCACCGGAAACGGCGTTGCCACCGGTCCATTCGGACCGATCTCGAGCGTCGCGCGCAGATAGTCGGCGCGCTCGTCATTTTCGGCAAGGTCGCAGCCGAGCACGACCGTTTCGGTGGGTATCGCCAGATCGCTGCGGCCGCTCATGCGGCGAATGAGCGGCACCAAGAACAAGAACGCGCAGACATAGGAGGAGACCGGATTGCCGGGCAGGCCGAGCACGTGCATGTCGCCGAGCCGGCCGTGCATCAGCGGTCGACCCGGGCGCATCGCCACCTTCCAAAATGAAAGATCGATGCCTTCTTTGGCAAAGGCCTTTTGCACCAGATCATATTCACCGACGGAGGCGCCGCCGGTGGTGACCAGAATGTCGGCGGGAAGTTCGCGCGCGTCGTCGATGGCGGTGATCGTGGCCTCCAGCGTGTCGTGCACGACACCGAGGTCCTCGACCTGAGCCCCTTCTCCACGAATGAGCGCGGCGAGCGAATAACCGTTGGAATAGACGATCTGCCCCGGCCCCGGTTCGCGTCCGGGCGGTACCAGTTCGTCGCCGGTGCCGAACATGGCGACCGTCGGCCGGCGATAGACCGGGACCATCGGATGATTCATGCCAGCGGCAAGCGCCAGATCGCGCGCCGTGAACCGGTGGCCTTTCTTCAGCAGCACTTGGCCTGAATGAAAATCCAACCCCTTGGGGCGGACATTGCGGCCTTTGGCGCTCGGTTTCTGGATCTCGACCGCATCGCCGTCGCGCGCGGTCACTTCCTGAATGACGACGGTATCGGTGCCCTCGGGCATGAAGCCGCCGGTGAAAATGCGCGCCGCTTGTCGTTCGCCGACTTTTGCCGCGAAGGGCCGGCCGGCGGCGACCTCGCCGATCACCTTGAGCCGCGCCGGCGCGCTCGCCACGTCGGCGGCGCGCACTGCGTAGCCGTCCATGGCGGAGACATCCGCTGGCGGCTGGGTGCGCAACGCTTTGAGATCGTAAGCCAGCACGCAGCCATCCGCTTCCTCCAGCGGAATTTCCTCAACCGGCAGGGGTTCGGCATGGGCCAACACGCGTTCGAGCGCTTCGGCGACCGAAATCAACGCCACGACCTTACTCCTTCGCGCGATAGTGACCGGAGTGGCCGCCGCGCTTCTCGATGAGCCGGATACCTTCGATTCGCATGCCGCGTTCGACCGCTTTGACCATGTCATAGACGGTCAGACAGGCCACGGAAACGGCAGTCAGCGCTTCCATTTCGACCCCGGTTTTGCCCGCCACCTTGACCCGCGCCTTGATCACGACCCCCGGCAGGGTGGCGTCGGGGGTCAGCTCAACTTCGACCTGTGTGATGGGAAGCGGATGACACAACGGGATCAATTCGTGGGTACGCTTGGCGGCCAAGATGCCGGCAAGTCGCGCGGTGCCGAGAACGTCGCCCTTTTTCGCATCGCCCTTGCGCACAATGGCAAGGGTCCTCGGCTGCATGATCACGCGGCCTTCGGCGATCGCTTCGCGTTCGGTGACCGATTTTGCCGAAACGTCGACCATGCGGGCTTCGCCGCGCGCGGAAAGATGCGTGAGCTTCTTTTGCGTAAGCTTTTTGGCGCGCCGCGGCATGGTTCTACCGAGCCGGCGCCAGCGCGGGCTTGCGCGCCAGGAGCGCGCGCGTCGCGGCGGCAACATCGTCCTGCCGCATCAGGCTTTCGCCGACCAGGAAAGTCCAGATGCCGGCTTTGGCGAGCCGCGCCAGATCGTCGGGAGTGAATATGCCGCTTTCGCCAACGATAACGCGGCCCGCTGGAACAAGCCGCGCCAGCCGCTCGCAGGTCGAAAGCGTGGTGGCAAAGGTTTTGAGATCGCGGTTGTTGATGCCGATCAGTTGCGATTGCAGGCGCAGCGCGCGTTCTAGCTCTTTCTCGTCATGGACTTCCACGAGTGCATCCATGCCGTGCGCGAAGGCCGCCTGTTCGAGCGCGGCGGCGCAGGCGTCGTCGACGGCGGCCATGATGATGAGGATGCAATCGGCGCCGGCGGCGCGCGCCTCCGTCACCTGGTAGGGGTCGACCATAAAATCCTTGCGCAACACGGGGAGCGCACAGGCCGCGCGCGCCGCGCGTAAGTGATCGAGGCTGCCCTGAAATGACGGAGTATCGGTCAGCACAGAAAGGCAAGTCGCACCGCCGGTTTGATAGGCCCGGGCGAGCGCCGCCGGATCGAAGTTCTTGCGGATCAGGCCCTTCGAGGGGCTCGCCTTCTTGATCTCGGCGATCAGCGCATACTCGCCGGCTGTGAGCCGCCGCGCGATGGCGCGAAGAAATCCGCGCGCCGCGCCGGCGGATTTGGCTTCCTGCTCGAGCGCCGACGGCGAGCGCTGGCGCTTCGCTGTCGCGATTTCCTCGCGCTTATAGGTCGCGATCTTGGCGAGGATGTCAGCCATCGTTCGACACCACGATCAGGCGATCGAGCCGGCCTTCGGCCTCGCCGGAATCCACCGAATGGGTCGCGAGCGCCAAGCCGGATTTGAGGTCTTTGGCTTTGCCGGCGACGACCAGCGCCGCGGCCGCATTCAATAACGCGACATCGCGGAAGGCGGTTTCCTTGCCCTCGAGCACATCCTGCACCGCCCGGGCGTTCGCCGCCGCATCGCCGCCACGCAGCTCTTCCGGCCTCACCTTGCGTAGGCCGACCTGTTCCGGGTTGATCTCGAAATTGCGGATGACGCCGTTGTCGAGCGCGCAAACGCTGGTCGGGCCGGAAGTGGTGACTTCATCGAGCCCATCGGAGCCGTGCACCACCCAGACGCTTTCGGCGCCGAGATTTTTGAGCACCTGCGCCAGCGGCTCGGTCCATTGCTTGGAGAACACGCCGACCATCTGCCGCTTCACGCCGGCCGGGTTCGATAAGGGACCGAGCAAATTGAAGATAGTACGAGTACCCAACTCCACGCGGGTCGGGCCGACATTCTTCATCGCCGGATGATGCGTCGGCGCGAACATGAAGCCGATGCCGGCTTCGCGGATGCAATGACCGATCTGCTCGGGATTGAGATCGATATTGACGCCGAGCGCCGCCAGCACGTCGGCCGCGCCGGATTTCGACGACAATGCGCGGTTGCCGTGCTTGGCGACCGGCACGCCGGCGCCGGCGACGATGAGCGCTGCGCAGGTCGAAATGTTGAACGAGCCGGAAGCGTCGCCGCCGGTGCCGACCACGTCGATGGCGTCGGGCGGCGCCTCGACGCGGAGCATTTTCGACCGCATCGTGGTCACCGCGCCGGTGATCTCGTCGATGGTCTCGCCGCGTAGCCGCAGCGCCATCAGAAGCGCGCCCATCTGCGACGGCGTGGCTTCGCCGGCCATCATTTGCTCGAAGGCACCTGCGGCCTCCGCGCGGCTGAGCGCGGCGCCGGTTGCGACTTTGCCGATAAGCGCCTTGAACTCCACGGTCACGACATAACTCTCAATTGGCCCTTAATTGACCCGCGCCGGCGTCTTGCGGACCGCCGCGGACGGCGCGGTGCGCCGCCGCCCGGTCGAAGCGTTCCACGCCGCGGCGATATCGAGGAAGTTTTTCAGCATCAGGTGGCCGTGATCCGAGGCGATGCTTTCGGGATGGAATTGCACGCCGTGCGTAGGCAGTTTCTTATGCGCGAGCCCCATGACCAGACCGCCGTCGGTTTCCGCGGTCACCGCCAATTCGCGCGGCATGGTTTCGCGGTCGACGACCAGCGAATGGTAGCGCGTCGCCTTGAACGGGCCGTTGATGCCGCGAAATAGGCCGGCGCCCTGGTGACGGATTTCCGACAGCTTGCCGTGCACCGGCACCGGCGCGCGCACCACTTCGCCGCCGAAGGCGTCGCCGATCGCCTGGTGCCCAAGACAGACGCCGAGGATCGGAATCGTGGCGGCGGCTTTTTCGATCAACTCAAGGCAGATGCCGGCCTCTTTGGGCGTGCAGGGACCCGGCGACAGCACGATGGCCTCGGGATCGGTGGCGATCACCGCCGCCGTCGTCACCTTGTCGTTGCGGTGCACGACAACATCCGCGCCCAGTTCACCGAGATAGTGCACTAGGTTGAAGGTGAAGCTGTCGTAGTTGTCGATCAATACAATCATAATCGGCCCAATGCGGCGTCTTAAACAGGCGCTGGGGCAGCGGTCAAGGTGATGATTGAGCGCCCGAGCATCCCACAAGTAGCTGCAAGATTAGTCGAATTTCCGGGCCGGGACGAGGTAAGAAAATCGGCGGAAGGTGGGGAAGCACCTTCCGCCGCAGGACCACGTGTGACACGGCAAGAATTCGGGAGGACTTAAGCGACTGACTACAACGCGCCGCCCGTTGCGGAAGGCTCCGGCTAACGATCGGCGATGAACCGCGCCTGGCGCGGCTCCTGCAGCGGATGGCTGGCATCGCGCAGGCAAGCGGCTTCGAAATAGGGCCAGGAGTTTTGCGAGCAATCGGTGCCGAGCGGGCGCATATCGGCGCGGTCGCCTTTGGCGCCGGGCACCGGCGAACTTGCCTGAACCTGAAACGACAGGCTTGGAAAACCCACAAAACAAGCCGCCACGATCGCAGCGACGGCAACGGCGTATACGGTCTTGATCATGACACCGATCCCTGTGCTGAACCTTGGACGCTTCGAATGCGCAACGCGTTCTCGGCGTCGTGGTTGCTTTTCATCTCTTAAATTTTTTGTAGCGGAGGCCGGGCAGAGCAACAGTGACCAGCATCACATTCCAGCGCATTTCCGTAAGCACTTGTAAAATCATCGGAATTCACAAAATCACGGAGCCGCAGCGGTGACGCCGTGCCGATCGCCGGGATGACGATGCAAAGCCGCCTTGCGGCCAACTTGGTCGCGGGTTAGACCGCCGCCATGCCACGCGTTGCTCTCTTTGCCGGATCATTCGATCCCATCACCAACGGCCATCTCGATGTCATCGGCAAGGCGGTGAAGCTGGCCGATAAGCTTGTGCTCGCCATCGGTATCCATCCGGGCAAGACGCCGCTGTTCCCGGCCGACGAGCGGCTTTCGATGTTGCGCGAGATTTGCGCGCCACTCGGCCGTGCCGCCGGATGCGAGATCGCTTGCGTCACCTTTGCCGATCTTGTCGTCGAGGCGGCGCGCCGCGAAGGCGCGACCGTGCTGGTGCGGGGCGTGCGCGACGCCACCGATTTCGACTACGAGATGCAGATGGCCGGCATGAATGCCGCGATGGCGCCCGAAATACAGACGATATTCCTGCCGGCCGCACCCGCGGTGCGCCCGATCACCGCCACTTTGGTCCGGCAGATTGCCGGCATGGCGGGCGACGTTTCGGCCTTCGTGCCCAAGGAGGTCGCGGCGCGGCTGAAGAAGAAATTTGCCAAAGCCTGACAACCTGATCCGGGAGAATTCATGAGCCGCCTTGCCGCCCTTTTGCTGGCCTTGACCTTCGCCGTTCCGGCCTTCGGCCAGACACCAACGAACCCCGCAGCGCTCACGGCGCCGGCGCCGCCGGACTACAAAGTCAAATTCGACACCAGCAAAGGCGCGTTTGTCGTCGAGGTGCACCGCGACTGGGCGCCGCGCGGCGCCGACCGGTTTTACCATCTGGTCAAGAACGGCTTCTTCAACAATGCCCGGTTCTTCCGGGTGGTCTCTGGCTTCATGGTGCAATTCGGCATCAACGCCGACCCGAAGGTCTCGGCGGTATGGCGCGACGCCAATATCAATGACGATCCGGTGAAGCAGAGCAATACGCGCGGCATGATCACGTTTGCGACGCGCGGCCCCAATACCCGCACCACGCAGGTGTTCATCAATTACGCCGACAATGCCCGGCTCGACGGCATGGGTTTTGCGCCGTTCGGGCAGGTGGTGTCAGGCATGAACGTCGTCGATACGCTCTACGGCGGTTACGGCGAGGGCGCGCCGCGCGGCGCCGGACCGGAGCAAGGCCGCATCCAGAGCGAAGGCAACGCCTATTTGATCAAAGAGTTTCCCAAGCTCGATTACATCAAGACCGCGACCATCGTGCCGTAACTCATCGCCGGCTACACATCGTCGCGACCACGCAAAGGACAACGAACATGGCCACCGCATTGCCCGCCGGCGTCGATCCGCAAAACGCCCTGATCCTCGAAGCCACGCCCGGCACCATCGTGATCAAATTGCACAACGATATCGCTCCCGGCCATGCCGAGCGGCTGAAGCTGCTCGCCCGCGAACAGTTTTACGACGACGTGCCGTTCCACCGGGTGATCGACGGGTTCATGGCGCAGACCGGGGATGGCGAATTCGGCAACGGCACCGGCGGCTCGTCCTATCCGGACCTGAAAGCCGAGTTCTCCGACAAGCCGTTCGTGCGCGGCACCGTCGGCATGGCGCGGGCACGCAATCCCGACTCCGCCAACAGCCAGTTCTTCATCATGTTCGACGACGGCGATTTTCTCAACGGCCAGTACACCGTGATCGGCGAAGTGGTCTCCGGCATGGACGTGGTGGATAAGCTCAAACGCGGCGAGCCGCCGTCCGATCCGGACCGCATCGTCCGTATGCAGGTGGCGGCCGACGTGGAGTAGCCGCCATGCCCTCGCTTC